>JBBRLA010000356.1:0-8645 GCA_038231615.1 Polyangia bacterium
CCACCCCTCTGTTTTCTCGGGTCCGCTTCCTATCCGCTCGTGCAAATAGCCTCTTTATCACCGATTCCGATGGCAACGACCCTCCTTTGGCCTCCCTCAGGATCTGCCACATCCCTTCCACGCTCAGTTCCTCATCGGCCAGATGTGACACGCTTCGAACCCCTTCGCTCGCCCCTTGCCGAGTCCTAGGGCGCGCTTGATGGCGACGTTGGCGTAACGGTTGTCGTCGAGCCGAACACCATCGAGAAACTGGCTGCGCCTCTCACCTTTGCGGGCACGACGCACTTTCGGGAACATGGCGACAGCGCCCGTGTCTCGAGCCAGACGATGATGAAACTCAGGACTCACCCACAGACCAGTGTCTGCAACTAGGAGCGTCAGGTGAATCCGGTGTCTCTGGACGGCCCTGACCAGCAGGTCTGACGCGATGATCTTCGTTTTCACGATGCTCCTTGTCCGCCCAACGGCTGCCGGTCTACCTCGCTGTGCTATGATAGATGAGACATGAACGAGAAGCCCAAAATTTACATTGAGACCACGGTCGTCAGCTACCTGACCGCATGGACAAGTCGCGACGTGGTACGCGTCGCACATCAGCAACTTACTCGCGATTGGTGGCAACGCCGGGACCGCTTTGACCTCTTCGTTTCGGAGGCCGTGCTTCAAGAAGCCGGCGCAGGAGACCCAACTGCGGCTGCAGATCGCTTGGCCGCGCTCCAAGGGATTCCCATTCTGAACATTACCCCAGAGGCCGGAGATCTGGCCAAGCGACTTCTCCGTAACCACGCGCTTCCTGCAGTGGCAGCCGCCGACGCCCTACATATTGCAATCGCCGCGATGAGCGGAATGCATTTCCTCTTGACCTGGAATTGCAAGCACATCGCCAACGCGGTTACGCGATCTCGGATTGAGCAATCATGCCGGCTCGCTGGCTTCGCACCGCCGATCATTTGCACCCCTGAGGAGTTGAACGAGGAATGAACATGGATACCGATCTGATCGTTGAGGAGGTTCGTGCTGTTCGCAATGAATTCGCGAGACAGCATGGCTACGATATCGACGCGATGGTTCGTGCGTTGCAGGAACAATCTGCGAAGCACGGGCGTCAGCTCATCACTCTTCCGCCACGGCCGGTAGAAGACGATGAGGTGCGCGACGCAAGCTAAACTTAAGCGCTTGCCGCCCAACAAGCCGCTGCTGCCGACGCCGCTTCGCGGCGCGGCAGTTCTTGGCGATGGCAACGTCCTGCTTGCGGATTGTCGCGCCGCGCCAGTTCGTCAGCCCGAGGTTGGGCTTGGACGCATCCACCCGGCCGTGGACAATCTCGGCGGCGGTCTGGCCGGTGATGGCCCAGTGCACCTTGTTCTGGACCGTCTGGAAGAAGCGAATGCTGACTTCCTGCGTGGGGTCGTAGTCGATGCTCGTGGCATAGATGTCGGTGAGCCTCAGTCGACCTCGCGTCAGCAACGACAACCCGTTCGTGGAGAGCCACTTCAAAACCGCCAAGTATCAGCCCGACTACCCCGGACGCTTCGGCTCGCTGATCCACGTGCGGGGCTGGTTCGACGAGCTATTTGCCTGGCACAACGAGCACCATCACCATCAAGGGCTGGCGCTGTTCACGCCAGCAGAGGTGTTCCACGGGCGGGTCGCCACCGTGGCCGCCAGTAGGCAGGCCGCACTGGATGCCGCCTTTGCGGCCCATCCCGAACGCTTCGTGCAGGGCCGCCCCATCGTCGAGCTGCCTCCCACGCGCGTTCACATCAATCTGCCAGAACCGGAGGCGACCCCAGAAGCGACGCCGACTACCAAGCCGCCGCTTCCCTCATAAATATCGCTGATCGGCTGTCTCAAACTTGTTGACACCTTCCGGTTGTAGAACTTGACCGTATATTTTTTCCCGTCGGTGGCAGTTGTCAAGTAATCCTTGACGACTGAACCATCGTCCAACTCTCCCTCAGAGAAAATATGCTGGATGTGCAGGCTGACGTTCTGCTTTGTGGTCTGGAACAGCGCTGCCATCTGCTGCTGGGTGAGCCAGACGGTTTCGCCATCGAAGCGCACGTCGATCTTCAGCTTCCCGTCCTGCGTCTGGTACCGTCGGCCGGTACAGAGGCTGGCGAACTCCCTCGGCAATGGGGCGGTAGGCAATCAGCACCAAAGTCTCATCCATGGGGATGGTGCCGAGACCCAGCGCAATCAAGATATCTCTCGTGGTGTGCGGGAGACTGTCGAAGGGGTTGGCGGCCGGCGCCGAGCTATTGAAGGTGGCCCAGATCAGGAACCGACCCACGGGGGCTTGCTGGAGGATTCGCTCGATATGAGGACGAGGAGGGCTTCGATTTCCGTGCCTTAGCAGCAGGACCTCTGCCTGCTCGGCCGTCAGGTGTGAATCGGGTACACCCGAGATGAGCTTCGCATAGTGGGCAACCGCCATGGCACGCCCAACGACATCCGGCGCCAACCCGGGAAGCAAGATATCTATCATAATCGATCGGTGAACGCCACTACGGGCCGATAACCAGGCATGCCCCTATTCACGGTCCGCGTTCAGAGCGGCGGGCCGCTCCCGCGGGCTTGATGCCAAAGTGCCAGGACCGTGATGATCCGGCGGGCCGGATCAATCAAATAGTATAGATAGTATCGGGAGCGCGAAAGCATGACTCGCCGCACATCGTCACGTTCACACGTTCTGTATGGAGAGCCGAGTCCTGGGATCCTCTCCAAGCGGGCGCTGGCTTCGGTCAGCTCCTGTTTCCCGAATGTGGGCACGGGCCTGCGCTGTCACCTGAATGCGGTATCGCGCCATGGTCTATAGCTCGGCCAGCACCTGCTCCAGGGGATACACCTCGCCCCGATCCGCCTGAGCGCAGGATTCTCGCAGCGCTGCGTGGAGACGAGCGCGATCCTCGGGATCGAGTTCATCTCCCTCATCAAGGACAAGTGCGAGTTCAACCTCGGTATCATCTGGCAGCTCGGTCGGTTCATCAACCCGCAGTCGGCCGCCCTGGACCCGGCCGCGTACCATCTTGGTTGCTGGATTCATGATCGCACCATAGCGCGCGTTCGCCTGCCCGCCAAGTTCTTCAGCAAGCCCCTCGTGGCGGAAGAGGCGGGGACGGTTTTGACCAAGTAGCATGTATCCGGGGAACAAAAGGTCTCAGTGCTGTCGGCATGTTGGCTTGACAAATGTTCAGCCCCCGGCCAGATTTCCCCATGCGCCCGGCGCGGTGCTCGTGGTAGGGTCCCAGGAAATGCTGGGCCAGCACGTCGGTAAATATCGGATCGTGGGCAAGCTCGGGGCCGGCGGGATGGGCTCGGTCTACGAGGCCGTCGACGAGAGCATCGGCCGGCGGGTGGCCCTGAAGCTGCTGCGCCCGGAGTTGTCGGCGGATCCGGAAGGGGCGGCGCGCTTCCGCAACGAGGCCCGCGCCACCAACATCGTCGAGCACGCCGGCCTGGTCCAGATCTATGAGCTGGGGCAGCTCGAAAATGGATCGCTTTATATCGTGATGGAACTGCTAAAGGGGGAGTCGCTGCGCGCCCGCATGGACCGCCACGGCGGCCGGCTGCCGGTGGCGGATACCCTGCGCTTGTCGCGGCAGATCGCCTCGGCGCTGGCCGCGGCTCATGAGCGCGGCATCGTCCATCGCGACCTGAAGCCGGACAACATCATGGTCGTCCCCGAACCGGAGATGCCCGGCGGCGAACGCATCAAGCTGGTCGACTTCGGCATCGCCAAGCTCTTCGCCGACCAGACCGGGGTCTCGGCGCACATCAAGACCCAGACCGGGGTGCTGATGGGCACGCCGCTTTACATGTCCCCGGAGCAGTGCCGCGGAGACAGCAGCGTCGGCGATCGTTCGGACGTGTACTCGCTGGGGGTGATCCTGTTTCAGGCGCTGTGCGGCAGCCCGCCCTTCTTTGCGGAGGGCATGGGGGCCCTCATCGGCAAGCATATTTATGAGGCCCCTCCCGCCCTGCGTTCGCTCTTCGTTGGGCCCGGGCTCGACGCGGAGGTGGCGGTGCTGGTGCACGCCATGTTGACCAAGGCGCCGGAGGCGCGTCCGGCCATGCGCGAGGTGGCTGCGCGGCTGGAGCAGCTTGGCGCCCCGCGGGTCAGCGTCCCGCTGCAGGTGGCCGGTGTGGGGATGGCGGCCCCGGCCACGCTCATCACGCCCGCCGCGCTTTCGTCGCTGGGACGGGCGATCGGACAGACCGATCGGCCGCCGGCGCGGCGGTCGTGGTGGGCAGCGGCTCTTTTGGGCGGGATCGTCATCGTGGCGCTGGTCGGGGTCGCGTTGATCCTGCCTCCTTTCCATTCCGCGGCACGGATCCGGCAGGCTCCGGATCTTTGGGAGGTGCTCGCCCCCATCTCGGCGCCGGCTGTCGTCCCGGCGCCTTTGCCCGTCCCGGCGCCAGCGCCCTTGCCCGGGCGCGAGGAGGCCGAAAAGCCGCCCGCCAAAAAAGCATCGGTGAGCAAACCCGCCAGGCCCCGCCCCGCGGCGAAAGAGCGCCCTTATGTTGAACCGTACATCGTCAAGTAGTCTTCTGTTGATCCTGAGCCTGCTCCTGCTCGGCGGCCTCGCCCAGGCTGCGCCGTCGCTGCTGGAAAGAGAGGGCGACCTGTTCAAGCGCGCCGCCGCCCTGTATCAGGACGGGAAATATGAGGCAGCCGTCGAGAAGTTCCGCGACGCGTATGCCGTCCGGCAGCATCCGACGATGCTCATCAACATCGGCAAGTGCTACCTCATGTTGAAGAATCCCCAGGAGGCCCGCGCCGCCTTCGCGGCGTATCGGCGCGCGGTGCCCCATCCGTCGGCGGCGTATGTGGCCGAGCTCCGTGACTACGACGCGCAGGTCGATGAATTGCTTCAGCCGGCGCCGGAGCCGGAGAAAGTCCAGCCGGTGCCCGACCCGCCAGTGAAAGCGGCGGAGAAGGCCGCGGCGGACCCAGTTGTGCCCATGAAGGTGCCGACGCAGGTGCCGAAGGAGGCGGTCGATGCACGAGCTTCGCACTCAAGTACCCGCCGGCCCCGGCCACGGTGGCGCCTGGGGGTCGGCAGCCTGGTGATCGCCGCGGGGATCGGCGGGGTGGTGTTGGGGGCCGTCAGCCTGAGCATGAACGGGAACTGCGTCGGGGAGGTCTCCGCGAGCGGGGCCTTTTGTTCGGGTCCCGATCCTCTCGTCTACGACACCGCGACCTATGGCGCCGTCAGTCTGGCGGGGGGCGCGGCGCTGGTCGTGGCGGGTGCGCTGATGGTGGCATGGCCGGGGGAACGACGACCCCTCAACACGGAGAAGGAAAGCGCGGGCCTGCGGCTTTCCTTCGCCTTTTAGCGACTGGAGGGACGGATGCGCCACGGCCTGTTGTTGATGTTGTTCCTCGCCCCTGCGGGTTGTTTTCCCACCACGTCACAGTGCCAGCCGGCGACGGCGGAGGCCGGGTCCGGCGAGGTGCTGGTCACCTGCGGCGGTTTCGCCATGGGCGACTTCTCCGGGAATGGTCAGCTGGTGCAGTCCTTCTTGATGGACCGGACGCAGGTGACGGCGGATGAATACGCCGCGTGCGTGGGGAGTGGAGGATGCGCCCCTGTGGAAGGGACCTTGCATCCAGAGCGGGGCTGCACGCCGGACGTCGGGAAAAAGCCGATCTACTGCGTGAGTCTGGATGATGCGCAGACCTTCTGCGCCTCCCGGCACAAGCGGCTGCCAACCGAGATTCAATGGGAGTATGCCGCCCGGGGACAGGGAGGGAGCCGGTATCCCTGGGGCGAAGAGCCCTCGCCCGACGGGTTGTTCGGATGCTGGGGTCACATGGACGCATGCATCGTGGACTCGTTCGGTCCCGGGCGCCGGACGTTGTTGGGCAAGCTGGACCCAAACGGCCTGGCGGACCAGGGCGCCAACGTGTGGGAGTGGACTTCGAGCTTTTATTGCCCCTACCCCTTGCCGAGTCAAGGCTGCTCGACGGATCGTGTCGTCCGCGGCGGCGCCTGGTTCGACGACAGCGTCAAGCTGGGGCCCCTCTCGGAAGCGGAGCGGGCCATCAAGCGCCACCCGGTCGCTCCCGACTTCATCGACAACGGGCTCGGCTTCCGCTGCGCCCGGGATGCCATCTGATCGGGTCTGTTTGTCATCGCCGGGGCGCTCTTGCGTTAAGCAAGAGCGGTGACGCCGCGTGATCGAATCAGAAGGACGCGCCCAGTGCCGTGAAGCACAGGCCGACCGAGAGCCCATCCGGCTGGTCCCCGGCCGCCGTCGGCATCCAGGTGTCACCGCTGAACATTTGTACGTCCGGTTTCAGGAACGTGGTCACCAGGCCGTTGTGGCGCAGCTCGTCGGCGGTGATCTGGCATGTCATCGGGGCCCTGGCGCAGCACAGGTCGGGCGTTGCCTGGCACTTGGCGGAGGACTCGAATGTGCGGAAAAGGGCCTGCGCGTCCCCACTGCCCGGATTAGCATGGATGAAGGCCGTCATCGTCTGGGCTATCGCCGGGATTATGACTCCCTGGATGTCATCGCTGCGCACCACACCGTGAACCTCGCCGGATGAGATGCCCAGGTTGCCTGCTCGCGCCGCCACGTGCACGCCATAAAGCGGCAGCGGCAGGGCCACCCCAAAGCCGGCGCTCAGCGTCAGCGATATACGCTCCAGCGTGGCCGCCGTCTGGACCGCCGGCAGCGGCGTCTGCAGCGCCTCCTCGCGCAGGGTCGCGGGGAGGCGAAGCGCCGGGAACCCCGCGCTGACCAGCAATGCATCCGATCCATCGAACGCGGGCGGCGTGGGCGGCGCGGCGGCTCGGGCCAGCGTGAGGCTGCCGCAGTCATCGCTGACGATACTCGTCGTCTGCAGCGAGAGCAGTTGCAGCAGTCCCCCGGACTGGACCAGGGCGTCGACGTTGGCCTGAAGGTCGAAGGTGCCCTTCAAAGCCGACACGACCAGTGCGAGCGCATTATCGAGCTTTCCGTCGCCATCGATATCGATCGAACAGGGCGCCGCCGCGGTGGGCATGAGGAACCGAGCAATGACGTCCTTGCGTACCGGCCCCGTCGGCACCCCGCAGACGGGGACACAGAGGCCGTCGGTGCACGGTGGGTCCTGTCCGGCGCATCCAGCCGCGGAAGACAAGGAGAAGACAAGGGCCCCCAGCAAGAGGGCGGGAATCGGACGCATATGAGCCTCCTTGAGGTACGCACCATAGCAGAAATGCCTTCGTGATGCGCCTATTTCGGATTAGGATGGCGCGTGTTCGATTGGTATTCTGTCTGTAGCGCGAGGAGGTCCCCATGAATGCGCAACACACCCGATCGATGTGCCAGGCGATGGCCTGCTGGATGCTTCTTGCTGGGTGCAGCGATGGGGGTCCCCTTGCCTCGATGGACATGCGGGCGGCGGAGACGCTCCCGGGCTCGGTGCTGCTCTATCCCGCCCCGCTTTACGCGCAACTGGCGCAGGCTGCCACGGCAGTCACGCAAGGGTGCGTGGACACGAGCGGGCTGCCCACCCATGGCATCCTAGATCGCCTGCTGCCCGAATTGGCCGACGACGTGGCCTTGCCGCTCTCCGACCTGGGCGCCACGCCCGGCGCGACCGACGGCTGTGACTGGCACCTCCGCTTCGTCTCCGAACCACCCATGCTGTCTGGAGAGGCCGCCGCGCTCTGGGCGTCCGCCGCCGCCAACCCCGAGCGCTACGTTCTCGTCCCGGACGCGCACGCGCCGGACGTCCTGCTCTTTGCTCCCAGCGAGGCCGCCGGTCTCTTCGCCCTTCGCCGGGCCCTGTCGCTGGTCAGCGGGAGCGGGGGCATGCGCGCTGCCCGCCCCGCCACCCTGGTCGACCATGCCAGCTTCCCGGGGCGCGGCGTGGTCGAAGGCTACTACGGGCAGCCTTATAGCCGTTCACAGCGGTCCCAGATCATGCACCTGATGAGCCGGGCCTTCATGAACACCTACGTCTACGCGCCCAAGGCCGATGACTATTGCTATGCGCGCTGGGCCACACCCTATCCGCCGGCAGAAGGCGCCGCCATCCGATCAGCGGCAGCGTACGCGTACAGTCATTTTCTGACCTTTCGCTGGGGCATCAGTCCCGGCTGGGGCGGCAAGGCGGGCTCGATCAAGTTCAGCAGTGCCGTCGATCTTGCCCGGTTCTCGGCCAAGCTAGATGCGATGGCCGCGCTCGGCGTGAAGCAATTCGCGGTGCTGCTGGACGATGTGTCATACAACCTCTACTGGCCGGAAGACCAGGCAGCCTTCGAGACGGTGGCGGAGGCCCACGCGTTCTTTCTGAACCAAGTGCTCGGCGTGCTCCGCGCCCGCGATCCCGCGGCCCGGCTGCTGGCCGTGGGCAGCATTTACACCGGCGACAACATGAGCTGGCAGGACTACAACAGCATCCTGGGCCATACGCTGAAGCCTGGCATCGACATCATGTGGACCGGGCCCCACACCTATAGCTCCACCATCCAGGGGACAGATCTGGCGCGCATCGACAAGCTGCTCGGGCGCAATGTGGTGTTGTGGGACAACGCGCCGGTCGAGTTGGGCCCCGTGACCGGCCGATCGGCCGACCTGGTGCCGATGGTGTCCGGCTACCTGTTCAACCCGGTGGTCAACCAGAATAACTACCTGCCCGTCGACGA
>JBBRLA010000357.1:0-8623 GCA_038231615.1 Polyangia bacterium
GCCCGGGGCCCTCGGGCCTGGTGGGCGTGGGCGTGGTGGCGGCGGCGGCGATCATCGCCACCCAAGCGGTCATTACCCTGGCCGGGGGCGACGGCGCCCTTTCGGACGTGTTCTTCCAGGGGGACTGGATCTTCTCGCCGGGGGACGCCGGGGCGAGCACGGTGGTCGGCGGGCAGGAGATGCACATCGCCGCCGGGCTGGTCCTGGACCGCCTGTCGGCGGTGCTGGTGATGGTCATCACCTGGATCGGCCTTTTGATCCACGTCTACTCGACGGGCTACATGAAGGGGGACCCGGGGTATTCGCGCTTCTTCGGCTACCTGAACCTGTTCATCGGGGCCATGCTGATCCTGGTGCTGGGCGACTCTCTGCCCGTGACCTTTGTCGGCTGGGAGGGCGTGGGGCTGTGCAGCTACCTCCTCATCGGCTTCTGGTACACCGACGACAAGAACGCCACCGCCGGGCGCAAGGCGTTCATCGTCAACCGCATCGGGGACTTTGGTTTTCTTTTGGGCATGTGCCTGCTCTTCGCGCTGATCGGCACGCTGAAATACAGCGAGCTGGGTGCGCACATCGGGGCGCTGCGGCAGCCTTTCTGGATGGGCTGGCCGGCGGCGTACTTCATCGCAGTGCTGCTCTTCGTCGGCTGCACCGGGAAAAGCGCGCAGATCCCGCTTTACGTCTGGCTGCCCGACGCCATGGCCGGCCCGACCCCGGTGTCGGCGCTGATCCACGCGGCGACCATGGTCACCGCCGGGGTCTACGTGGTGGCCCGGACCCACGTGCTCTTCGACATCTCCCCGTCGAGCGCCCGCATGTTGGTGGCGGCCATCGGCGCGGCCACCGCCCTTTTCGCGGCGACCATCGGCATCGTCCAAAAAGACATGAAGAAGGTGCTGGCCTATTCGACGATCAGCCAGCTTGGCTTCATGTTCGTCGGGGTGGGCACCGGGGCGTATGTCGCCGGCATCTTCCACCTGATGACCCACGCCTTCTTCAAAGCCGGGCTCTTTTTAGGCGCCGGATCGGTGATGCACGCCATGGGCGGCGAGGGCGACATCACCAAGATGGGCGGTTTGGGGAAGAAGCTGCCCATCACCCGGGCCACCTTCCTCATCTACTGCCTGGCCATAGCGGGAATCTTCCCCTTCGCCGGCTTCTTCAGCAAGGACGCCATCCTTTCCGGGGCCTGGGCCGCGCACTTCGACATCCCGACCAACGCCCCGGCGTCGCTGCAACACCTGGTGCACGACACCTATCCCAAGGCCCTGTGGACAGTGCTGGTGCTGGCGGCGCTGTGCACGGCGTTTTACATGTGGCGGCTCTACTTCGTGGTGTTCTCGGGCAAGTTCCGCGGCACCGCGGAGCAGGAGGCCCACCTGCACGAGTCGCCGCCGGAGATGACGGTGCCGCTTTTGGCGTTGGCGGTGGGCTCGGTGGTGGCGGGCTGGCTGGGCATCCCGGCGGTGCTGTCCGCGGGCAAGGGGATCGACATGGACCTCTTCGCCAGCTGGCTGGGACCGCCGCTCCTGCCGCGGTCTCCCGAGGGGATGAGCCACGGCATCGAGGTCAGCCTGATGGGCCTGGCGCTGTGCGTGTCGGTGGGCGGCATCGCCCTGGCGTATGTTTTGTACAACACCGGGTTCTCGCAGACGGTGAAGACGCTGGCGGCGCGGCTGCGGCCGCTGCACCGGCTGGTCTTCCACAAATACTACGTCGACGAGATCTATGACTTCCTGATCGTCCGGCCGCTGCGCTTCCTTTCCTGGCTCTTGTGGTACGTGGTGGACGCGTTCCTCATCGACAAGGTGCTGGTGCAGGGGTGGGCGTTTTTGACCATGGCGCTGGGCAAGTCGGTGCGCTATGTGCAAAACGGCGACGTGCAGCGGTACCTGATCGCGGTGCTGGTGGGGACGGCCGGGATCTTGTACCTGACCACGACGCTGGTGCCGCGCCACGCGGTGGACGTGAAGCTGACACAGGACGGCCGCAAGGTGACCGTGGAGACCGGCCGCGGCCACCCGGCGCATGATCTGGTTTATCAGGTGGACTGGGGCGACGGAAAGAAAGACGAGCCGACCCGCTTCACCACGCTTATCCACGAGTATGCCGACAAGGGCAGCTACAAGATCGTGGTCGAGGCGCAGGACCCGCGCTGGGGCACCTCCAGCCGTTCGGACGAACTCTTCGGTCCTGGCCCCAAACGGGTCCAGGTGGAGTAGCGAAGGTCCATGACAACGCAACCTGTGACAAGCTGGATTCTGACGGTGGTTACCTTTCTGCCGCTTCTGGGGGCGCTCTTCTGCCTGGCGGTCCCCGAGGAGGAAAAGGGGGTCCACCGGGGCATCGGCTTCGGGGTCAGCCTGCTGACCTTCCTTTCGTCCCTGGGCCTGCTCGTCGGTTTCGACAGCGGCAAGATGAACCACGAGATCAACCTGGAGTGGGCGCAGTCCCTGGGCATCCGCTTCCACCTGGGGGTGGACGGGATTTCCCTGTGGCTGGTGCTTTTGACCACGTTCCTCATGCCCATCGTGATGGCCTCGACGTGGCGGGCGGTGGACAAGAAGGTCCGCGAGTTCATCATCACCGCGCTGGTGCTGGAGACGGGGATGATCGGGGGCTTTTTGGCCCTGGACCTGTTTTTGTTCTATGTGTTCTTCGAGGTGATGCTGGTCCCGATGTACTTCATCATCGGGATCTGGGGCGGCGAGCGGCGGCTTTACGCGGCGATCAAGTTCGTCATCTACACCATGTTCGGCTCGCTGCTGATGCTGGTGGCGATCCTGTACCTGTACGTGAAGCTGCATGAGGCCACCGGCACCTGGTCCTTCGACTACGAGGCCATCCGGCAACTGGTGCTGACGCCGAACCAGCAGTTCTACTGCTTTGCCGCCTTCGCCCTAGCGTTCTGCATCAAGGTGCCGCTGTTCCCGCTGCACACCTGGCTGCCCGACGCCCACGTCGAGGCACCCACGGCGGGCTCGGTGATCCTGGCCAGCGTGCTGCTGAAGTACGGGACGTACGGGCTTTTGCGCTTCGCCATCCCGTTCTTCCCGGATGCGATGACGACGCTGGGGCCGGTGCTGGCGGTGCTGGCGGTCATCGGGGTGGTCTACGGATCGTTGGTGGCTTATGCCCAGAAAGACATCAAGAAGCTCATCGCGTATTCGTCGGTGGCCCACATGGGCATCGTGGTCCTGGGGATCGTGATGCTCAACGACAAGGCCGTGGACGGGGCGATGTACCAGATGCTGGCCCACGGGATCTCGACGGGCGGGCTCTTCCTCTGCGTAGGGGTCATCTACGAGCGCCGGCACACGCGGCGCATGGAAGAGTTTGGCGGGTTGTGGGCGCAGATGCCGGTGTTCGCGTCGGTGTTCCTGATCTTCACCCTGGCCTCGATCGGGCTGCCGGGGCTTTCGGGCTTCGTCGGGGAGTTTATGATCCTTGTGGGCACGATGAGCGCGGGCATCCAGGTCTACAAGGGAGTGGCCAACGGGCTGCCGCCGATTTACGGCGCGACCGGGGGCATGGCGGTGTGGTTCGCGGTGCTGGCGGCCACCGGGGTGATTTTGGGGGCGGTGTACATGCTGGGGATGTTCCAGCGGGTGATGTTCGGGAAGCTGTCGAACCCGAAAAACCAGCACCTTGCGGACCTGAGCGGGCGGGAGCGGCTGGTGCTGCTGCCGATGCTGGTGATGGCCTTCTGGCTGGGCGTGTATCCGTCCACCTTCCTTTCGGACATCAACCCCGCGGTGCACCGGACCCTGGCCTCCTTCAAGGAGAAGTACGCCTTTGGTCCGGCCACGGACGCGCCCCGCGTGATGAACGCCGGCGCGGAGCCCAACGGCAAGAAAGCGGATCTGCCAGCGGCTGAAGGTCCAGAACGGGCCGCCCCGGCAGGAGTCAATCCATGAGCTTCGACCCGAACGATCTGATCCGCACCGCTCCGGTGCTTCTGCTGAGTCTGGCGGGCATCCTGGTGCTGCTGCTGGACGCCTTCTCGCGGGTGCGCCTGGTGGGGCGCGAGCACCACAAGAAGATGCCGGCGGAGACCTCGGAGGCCTATGCCATGCCGGTGGCCGGCTCGCGGCAGTACCTGATGCCGGTGACGGTATTCAGCCTGCTGTGCACGCTGGTGTCGCTCTTCTGGCTGTGGGGGGACGCTGGGAGCCCGTCGTACCTGTACCATCACATGCTGGTGCTGGACCGCTTCGGGCTCTTCGTCAGCGGGGTGTGCGTGGTGGGGGCGGCGCTGGGGGTGATGACGGCGCCGTCGTACCTGCGCGAGCACAAGATGGAGTTTGGCGAATACTACGCGCTGGTGCTCTTTTCGGTGGCCGGGATGGTCATCCTGGTGATGGCGGCGGACCTGGTGACGGTGTTTTTGGGGGTCGAAACGATGTCGCTGGGGGTATACGTGCTGACCGGGTCGTGGCGGCGCAACCCGAAGTCGTCCGAGGCGGCGATGAAGTACTTCCTGGTGGGGGCCTTCGTGTCGGCGCTGTTGCTGTATGGGATCGCGCTGGTCTATGGGACCACGGGGTCTTCGGGGACGGCGGGGACCACGGAGCTGGCGGTGATCCACAACCGGATGGGGAGCCTGCTGAGCAAGCCGCTCTTTTACCTGGGGATGTTCCTTTTGCTGGCCGGCTTCGCGTTCAAGGTCTCGGCGGTGCCCTTCCACATGTGGGCGCCGGATGCCTATGAGGGGGCGCCGACGCCGGTCACGGGCTTCATGATGTCGGCGGTGAAGACGGCGGCGTTCGGGGGGCTGATCCGGCTGTGCATGGTGGCGCTGAAGAACCCGGACATTTCAACCGGGCCCATGGGCTGGGTGCAGGTGTTGTGGGTGCTATCGGCGCTGACCATGACGCTGGGGAACCTGGGGGCACTGCGGCAAGAGAACATCAAGCGGATGCTGGCGTACTCGTCGATCTCGCATGCGGGGTATCTGCTGCTGGGGGTCGTGGCGCTGGGGGTGGTCGGGGACGAGGCGCGGGGGCCGCTGCTCTACTATCTGCTGGCGTACACGTTTACCACGGTGGGGGCGATGGGAGTGGTTGCCTGGGTCAGCGCGGGGGATGCCACGACGGAGCGGCTGAAGCTGGACGACTGGGCGGGGCTGGGGGTGCGCAAGCCGGCGGCGGCGCTGGCCATGACGTTGTTCATGCTCTCGCTGGGCGGGTTCCCGCCGACGGCGGGGTTTTTTGGCAAGTTCTATGTCTTCCGGGCGGCGCTGATGAACCCGCAGTTGCTGACTCTGGTGCTGATCGCGATCGCGAACAGCCTGGTCAGCGTCTACTACTACCTGCGGATCATCACGGCGATGTACTTCCGCGACCCGGCCCCCGGGGCCTCGTATGCGGCGCCTGGCTTGGGGCAGGGGGCGCTGGCTTCTTCGGTGCTGATCGCGGCGGTGCTGGTGCTGCTGGTGGGCATCATTCCGGTGTGGGTGTCCACGGCAGCGGCGGCGGCTACGCTGGGGGGGTAACAGAAGCACCTGGCCGGGCAGATTTTGGCGTACCTCCTCGCTTCTTCGGTCACGTACAGTAGTACGCTCCCTCAGTCGCTGCGGGGGTGCGCCAAAATCTGCTCCGGCCATGTGCTTCTTCCTGAGATGGCTCTTCTTCAACGTGACTCTGTATAGGCTGACGGGCTGACGCTGGGGCTGACGGTCGTGGCGGGTCAGGAGAACGGCGCCGGTTGACGGGCGGCAGGGGGAAGGTGCCGACCTGGCTGGAGGCAGGTCAACGTACGCCGACTGGTAGTGGGCGAACTTCTGCGGCAGGGGGAAGGTGCCGGCCTGGCTGGCGGCAAGGGGGACTGCCCGCACGGATGCCGCCCGTCGGGTCAGAGGGCTTGAATGGCCGCAGGTTTCGGGCCGACCTGGATGAGGAAAAATCCAGATTACCTATATTTTCTCTCCCCTCTGAGCCGATCTCGGCCCATACTCCATTTCAGAAAAGTTCCAGGTCCGCACTGTGCGCCCCCGAGTCCTCCTAGCTGATGACGAATCCTCTGTTCGGCTCGCGCTGCGCAAGATAATCGAAGAACAGGGCTGCGATGTCACGCCCGTATCCGACGGGGCGCAGGCGCTGGAGGCGCTGGCCAAGGGGGGCTACCAACTGGTCGTGACCGACCTGCGCATGCCACAGGCGGACGGGATGCAGGTGGTGCGCGCGGCCACCGAGCGCGACCCCCCGGTGCCGGTGGTGGTGCTGACGGGCTACGGCACGGTGCAGCGGGCGGTGGAGGCGATGCGCCTGGGCGCGGCCAACTTCCTGACCAAGCCCTTCGAGATCCCCGACGTGGAGAACGTGATTCGCGAGGTGCTGTCGCTGGGGCCGCCAAAGGAAGGGCCGGGTCACGCGCCGCGCCGCCCCGACGAGCCACGGGCCCACGCCCTGGTCGGCACCTCGGCGCCGACGATGCGCATCCGGGCCCTGGTGGCGCAGATCGCCAACGCCGACGTCACGGTGCTGCTGACCGGGGAGAGCGGCACGGGCAAGGAGGTGGTGGCGCACCTGATCCACGACTCCTCGACGCGGCACCGGGGGCCGTTCATCCCGGTGAACTGCGCGGCCATCCCGGAGCCCCTGCTGGAGAGCGAACTTTTCGGCCACGCCCGCGGGTCGTTCACGGGGGCCACGCAGGCCCGCACCGGGCGCTTCGCGCAGGCCGCGGGAGGGGCGCTCTTTCTCGACGAGATCGCCGAGATGTCGCCGGGGCTGCAAGCCAAGGTGCTGCGGGTGCTGCAGGACAAGGAGGTGGTGCCGGTGGGCTCGAACCACAGCCACCGGGTGGACGTGCGCATCATCGCGGCGACGAACCGCAACCTGGCCGAGATGGTGGACTCGGGGCGTTTCCGGGACGATCTATATTACCGGCTGAACGTCATCCCGATCCACCTGCCGCCGCTGCGCGAACGGCCGGAGGACATTCCGGCGCTGTGCCAGCATTTTCTCAACCGATCGTGCACCCGCCGGGGCAAGGCGCAGGTAGAACTGTCCTCGGTGATCAGCGCCTCGGCCCTGCAGCGGTTGAAGGACTACACTTGGCCGGGGAACGTGCGCGAGCTGGACAACCTGATCGAGCGGGTGCTGATCCTGCGCAGCGAGGGGGAGGTGTTCGGCGCCGCTGACCTGCCGTTGCTGTCGACGGGAAGCATGGGCAGCCACGCCCTCGGGGCTGGCGGGGCTGGGGGGTTGGGGCGCGAACTGTACCTGGGAGAACGGCGGCCCTCGAACGTGCCGCGCTCGCGCGGGGTGGTGCAGACGGTGCAGACGCTGGCGGGGATGCCGTCGCTGCCGCCGCTGCAATCGTCGGGCGTGGACCTGCAACAGGAGCTGAACCGCCACGAACAGGTCCGCATCCACGAGGCGCTCGAACTGTGCGGGGGCAACCGCGCCAGGGCGGCGGAGCTTCTGGGAATGAACCGCACCACCCTGGTCGAGAAGCTGAAAAGGATGCGGCGCCCGGCGGAAGAGCGGCAGGAATCAAGGGCGGGAGGCAGCGCGGAAGCAAGGGCAGCCAGCGCGGAAGCTGGGGCAGCCAGTACGGAAGCTCGTGCTGCAACCAGCGCGGAAGCAGGGGCAGCCAGCGCGGAAGCAAGGGCAGCCAGCGCGGAAGCTGGGGCAGCTAGTACGGAAGCTCGTGCTGCAACCAGCGCAGAAGCTGGGGCAGCCAGCGCGGAAGCCGAGGCGACCAGCACGGAAGCCGGGGCAGTCAGCACGGAAGCCGGGGCAGCCAGTGCGGAAGCCGGGGCGACCAGCGCGGAAGCTTGTGCTGGAACCAGCGCGGAAGCCGGGGCAGCCCGTGCGGAAGCCGGGGCGACCAGCACGGAAGCTCGTGCTGGAACCAGCGCGGAAGCCGGGGCAGGCAGCACGGAAGCTCGTGCTGGAACCAGCGCGGAAGCCGGGGTAGGCAGCACGGACGCCGGTGCTGGAACCAGTGCGGAATCAGGTGCGGCGGCCAACACGGAGGTCGGGTCCGGCGCGGGACCCGGTGGGGCCCGGCGGGACGAAGTGCCGGATCGGGGCCTCGGATTCCCGAAGTCTCGGCTGGACTAGGTGGCCGCTAGGATGGCGCGCTACAAGCGGAGGACGATCGGGCGGCAGTCGACCCGGCGCATGGTCCTGTGGCCGGTGGGCGTAGTGGGAGGCATCGCGCTCCTGCTCTTCGCCGGCCTCTACTTGCTGGACTTCTACCTCGCCGTGCCCCGCCCCGTGGGGGGGCCGCTCTGGCAGCTCTTCCACTACGACGTGGAGACCGCCGAGAATGCCCTGGGCACTCTGGCGCAGGTGGTGGTGGCCGTTCTGGGCATCGTCATCACCGTGGTCAGCATCGTGGTGCAGCTGGCGGCGAACCGCTACACCCCGCGCATCACCGACATGTTCTTCCGCGACCGGACCAACCTGGGCCTGCTCGGGTTCTTCGTCACCACCTGCATCTCGGCCACCTGGGTGTCGCTATCGGTGGGCCGCGGCTTCATGCCCCATCGCTCCATCGCCGCCACCCTCTTTCTGGTGACCTTGAGCCTGCTCCTCATGATCCCCTATTTCGCCTACGTCTTCGACTTTCTCGACCCCGAAAAGATCATCACCCGCATCCGCGAGCAGGC
>JBBRLA010000358.1:0-8616 GCA_038231615.1 Polyangia bacterium
CGACCGACCGCACTACAAGCTGGGCATGGCCTGCCGCGGGCGCAAGACGAAGAAGTGATTTCGTTAGGGGTTCGACGGAGCTAATCGCACCAGATAATGCATAAAGCCTGTCGATTGCATGCATTTTTCACGGCCCACTGGTTTGCTGATGATCATATTGTCTGCGTACCAATTCAAACAAAGCCTGTCGATTGGAGTGAACGATGGAAAACCGCAAGCAAGCCGAGAAGAATGAGTATCTGACTCGTGACAGCATCTTGAAACTGCTTTCCGACGATGAAGTCGCCAAGGTGAGCACCGCTCAGGCGGCACCTCGTCTTTCGGACGGGGACGAATACCTCGATCTGGAGCGACTCGATCGAGGCGTCCTGCGGGCATCCGGGGTAGCCACGCCATTGGGGCGTATGCTTCCGAGAAAAGCGGTACACGAAAAGACCTGGACCAAGATCCTGACGCAGCTCGCTGCACCCGCATCCCGATATCCCGCAGGTCAGCATGCAGCTACCACTTGAGATTGCCACTGCCACCGGCGTCACGCTACCCGCTTCGATTGAAGCGGAGATACGGGAGCACGCGGAGGACCTGAACAAGTTTTACCAGCGCATCATGCGCTGTCGGGTCTCGATCGAGGCGCCGGTCCACCATCACCGGCAGCCGGACTACAAGGTCCATGTCACCCTCACTGTGCCCGGCGATGAGCTGGTCGTCGATCATCACGTGAACAGCGACCTACAGGCCGCGGTGCGAGATTCCTTCCACGCCGCCCGCCGCCAGCTTGAGCACTACGCGCAGCGACAGCGCGGCGCTTGACCGGGAACGTCTGATCAGAGTCCAGCGCGGATGTGGTTCCGGGCCGCTCCGCCACCCTCGTGAAAGCCGCCCCGGATTCGCCCCGCGCCAGGTTATTTGCGGATGGGACCGTTTCCGTAGGCGTCAAGATCCTCTATAGTGCGCCCGAAAATCGGAACTGAAGCGAGGTCGGGCATGGCAGACAAGCTGACGAAGAGGGCGGAAGACTATTCCCAGTGGTACCTGGACATCGTGCAGCGGGCTGGGCTGGCCGAGAACGCCGACGTCCGCGGCTGCATGGTCATCAAGCCCCACGGTTACGCCATCTGGGAAAACATGCAGCGGGCCCTAGACCGCATGTTTAAGGAGACCGGCCACCAGAACGCCTACTTTCCCTTGCTCATCCCCAAGTCCTTCTTCGCCAAGGAAGAGCAGATGGCCGAGGGCTTTGCCAAGGAGTGCGCGGTGGTCACGCACTACCGCCTGAAGTCGGTGCCGGGCCAGGGTATCCAGGTCGATCCCGAGGCCAAGCTGGAAGAAGAGCTGATCATCCGGCCGACCTCCGAGACCATCATCTGGAACACCTATCGCAACTGGGTCCAGAGCTACCGCGACCTGCCGCTCCTCATCAATCAGTGGGCCAACGTGGTCCGCTGGGAGATGCGCCCCCGGCTGTTTTTGCGCACGGCGGAGTTCCTTTGGCAGGAGGGGCACACCGCCCACGCCACGCAAAAGGAAGCCGAGGAGGAGGCCCGGCGCATGCTGGACGTGTACCAGCGCTTCTCCGAGGACTACATGGCGATGCCGGTGCTGACCGGGCCCAAGAGCGAGGGGCAGAAGTTCCCCGGCGCGGTCTACACCCTGTGCATCGAGGCGATGATGCAGGACAAGAAGGCGCTGCAAGCCGGCACCAGCCACTTTTTGGGGCAGAACTTCGCCAAGGCCTTCGACGTCAAGTTCCAGAGCCAGGCGGGGCAGCTCGAATACGCCTGGGCGACGAGCTGGGGGGTGTCTACTCGGCTCATCGGGGGCCTCATCATGACCCACAGCGACGATCAGGGCCTGGTGCTGCCGCCGCGCCTGGCGCCGATCCACGTGGTCATCGTACCGATCTACCGCAAGGAAGACGAGAAGGCCGCGGTGATCGCCGCGTGCCAGTCCCTGGCCACCGCCATCCGCGACGAGGGGCGCAAGGGCCCGGCCGGCATCGCGCTCTTGGAAGGCTCCCCCACGGTGGTGCGGGTGGATGATCGGGACCACTACCAGCCGGGCTACAAGTTCAACGAATGGGAGACCCGGGGGGTGCCCGTCCGGGTGGAGATCGGCCCCAAGGATCTGGCGAAGAATGCCTGCGTACTCTCCCGCCGGGACCTGCCGGGCAAGGAGAACAAGCAGATGGACGTGCCGCTTGCCTCGGCGCCGGTGCGCATCTTCGAGATGATGCTGGCGATGCAGGGCGACCTGCTTTCCCGGGCGCGGCGCTTCCGCGATGAGAACACCCACCAAGTCGAGTCCTACGACGAATTCAAGCAGAAGCTGGAGTCGCCGGGGGGCTTCCTGTGGGCGCACTGGGACGGCACCCGGGAGACCGAGGACCGCATCGCCGCGGAGACCAAGGCCACCATCCGCTGCATCCCCTTTGACCGGCCCAAAGAGGCCGGACGCTGCATGGTCACCGGCCAGCCCTCCGAAGGACGGGTGGTGTTCGCCAAGGCCTACTGATTCGACAGCCCGGCTCTTCGGGTACGAGGCAACCTACGAGGTCCGCATGGAGCAACCCAGTACATCACCAACAGGCCGGCCCGCGCTGGTGGTCGGCGTCCCCAAGGAAATTCTGTCCAACGAACGCCGCGTCGCGGCCACCCCCGCAACCGTGGATAAAATCCGCAAGATGGGTTTGGACGTGCTCATCCAGTCGGGCGCCGGCGAGGGTGCCAGCGTGCTGGACGCCGAGTACGCCGAGGTCGGCGCCAAGATCGTCGGTTCCGCCGCCGAGCTGTGGGGGGCGTCGGACATCATCCTGAAAGTGCGCGGGCCCGCGCCGCTGCCCAGGGACACCGACACGGACACGGAGAAGGGCGCGACCCACGAGGCGGACCTGATAAAGGAGGGCGCCTGCCTGGTGTCTTTTATCTGGCCGGCGCAGAACCAGGAACTGCTCGACCGCCTGTCGCAGCGCAAGGCCACGGTGCTGGCGATGGACATGGTCCCGCGCATCTCCCGGGCGCAGAAGCTGGACGCCCTGTCGGCCATGGCCAACATCGCCGGGTACAAGGCGGTCATCGAGGCGGCCCACCACTTCGGCCGGTTTCTGGGCGGGCAGATGACCGCGGCGGGGCGCGTGAAGCCGGCGCAGGTGCTGGTCATCGGCGCCGGGGTCGCCGGGCTGGCGGCGGTGGCGGCGGCCCGCGGATTGGGCGCGGTGGTGCGCGCGTTCGACACCCGCCCGGCAGTGCGCGAACAGGTGGAGTCCCTGGGTGGGCAGTTCATCGACTTCAAGTTCGACAGCGTGCAGTCGGGCGAGGGCGCCGGGGGCTACGCCAAGCAGATGAGCGAGGCCTACCTGGCTGCGGAGCAGGCGCTGATCGCCCAGCATTGTGCCACCAGCGACATCGTCATCACCACCGCGCTCATCCCGGGGGTGCCGGCGCCGCAGCTCATCACCTCGGGGGCGGTGGTCGGCATGAGCCGGGGATCGGTGATCGTGGACTTGGCGGCGGAGCAGGGGGGCAACTGCGCCTTGACCGAGCGGGACCGGATCGTCGAGAAGTACGGCGTCACCCTGGTCGGCCTTACCGACCTGACGAGCCGCATGGCGCGGCAGTCGAGCGAGCTGTATTCGGCGACGGTGCAGCAGCTCCTGCGGGAGTTCATCAAGCCGGATGGGCAGTTCAAGGTCGACATGGAGGACGAGGTGCAGCGCAGCGTCCTGGTGCTGGATCACGGGAAGCTCACCTGGCCGCCGCCGCGACCGGCGCTGCGCTCGGGCGCCCCGCAGCCCGTCAAGGAGGCCCACAAGCCCCACGCCCCGGGGGCGCGGGCAGCGTCGCCGTGGCAGACGGGGATCATGCTTTTTCTGGCGGCGCTGGTGCTGGTGCCTATCGGCCTCTTCGCCCCGCCGGCATTTTTGCAGCACTTCACCGTATTCCTGCTGGCGTGTGTCATCGGCTGGCACGTGGTGTGGAACGTCACCCCGGCGCTGCACACGCCGCTCATGAGCGTGACCAATGCCATCAGCGGCATCATTCTCATCGGCGGCATGCTCCTGTCCGCCGGACAGGAGCTGAGCGCCGCGACGGTGCTGGGCGCCGTGGCGGTGCTGCTGGCCGCGATCAACGCGGCGGGCGGCTTCCTGGTGACGCAGCGGATGCTGCGCATGTTCCGAAGGTAACGAGGCCAGAATGGGAACGACCGGAATCAACTTTGGCAGCATCTCCAGCCTGTCCTACATCCTGGCCAGCCTGCTCTTTGTCCTGAGCCTCCGCGGCCTGTCGACCCAGGAGACCGCCCGGCGGGGGAATTTTCTGGGCGTCATCGGCATGCTCATCGCGGTGGTGATCACCGCCATCGGGCTTTTGCCCTTCGGCCTGGGTGGGCCCGGGCTGCACGGCGGGCGCACCCTGGCCTCGCCCATCGCCATGGGGGTGCTGGGGGCCGCCCTTTTGCTGGGGGCCGTCATCGGCCAGACCCTGGCGGCGCGGGTGGCGATGACGGCCATGCCGGAGCTGGTGGCCATCCTGCACAGCTTCGTCGGTGCCGCCGCGGTCTTGGTGGGCATCTCGTCCGAGATGGAGGCCCCATCGCTCAATCTGTCGGCGGACACCGCCCACCAGATCGAGATCTACGTCGGCGTTTTCGTCGGCGCGGTGACCTTTACCGGATCCGTGGTGGCGTTCCTGAAGCTGCGCGGGTCGATCGGCAGCAAGCCGCTGGTGATCCCCGGGCGACATGGGCTGAACGCGGTGCTGGTCTCGGCCTGTGTCACGCTGAGCGTGCTGGGCTACTTCGCCGGGGGGGACGCGGCGGTGATGTACCTTCTGGCCATGACCGGGGTGGCGGCGCTGCTCGGGGCGCACCTGGTGCTGGCCATCGGCGGGGGCGACATGCCGGTGGTGGTGTCGCTGCTCAACAGCTACTCCGGGTGGACCGCGTCCGCCGCGGGTTTCATGCTCTCGAACGATTTGCTGATCATCACCGGGGCCCTGGTGGGCTCCAGCGGGGCCATCCTCAGCTACATTATGTGCAAGGCCATGAACCGCTCCATCTGGAACGTGGTCTTCGCCGGCTTCGGCGAGGGGGCCGGGGCCGTCGCCGCCGCTGGACCGGCGGGCCCGGCGGGAAAGACCACCGAGACCACGGTGGCGGAGGTGGCGGACCTTCTGCTCAATGCCAAGAGCGTTATCATCGTCCCGGGGTATGGCATGGCAGTGGCGCAGGCGCAGCACCCGGTCAAGGAGATCACGACGCTGCTCATTGGCAAGGGCGTGAAGGTGCGCTACGCCATCCACCCGGTGGCGGGGCGGCTCCCGGGGCACATGAACGTCCTTCTGGCAGAGGCCAATGTATCCTACGATCTGGTGAAGGAGATGGAGGAGATCAACGAGGACTTCCCCACCACCGATGTGGTCATCGTCATCGGCGCCAATGACATCGTCAACCCGAGCGCGCTGGACGAGCCGTCCAGCCCGATCTACGGCATGCCGGTGCTGGAGGTGTGGCGGGCGGCGAAGGTAGTGATGCTGAAGCGTGGGATGAGCGCGGGCTACGCCGGGGTGGACAACCCCCTGTGCTACAAGGAGAACACCCTGATGCTCTTCGGCGATGCCAAGCAGAGCGTGCAGAAGCTACTTTCAGCCATGGAGTGCGCATAGCCCCATCCTGAATCGCGCATAGCCATCTTGGAGCGTGCTCCAGTGGGTCTGGCCGCGAGTGCGCCCGGAGAACCCGAGCGGAGCGGCCTACTGGCCGTGAGCACGGATTCGTGGGGGCACCACCCGCGGCTGAGCGCATGCGAAGCCGTGGGGGAGACGTAAACCGCGGCCAGGCCCACTGGGGCACGCTCAGGGCATGATGATACCGCCGTTGACATGAAAGACTTGTCCCGTAACGAAGGGGGCCTCGGCGACGAAGGCGATCCATGTCGCCAGGTCCTCCGGGGTGCCGGTCCTGCCGAGCGGGGTGGCGGCGACGGCCTTGTCGCGCCGCCCGGGGATGTGGAACTTGTCGTGGAACGGGGAGTCGACGAAGCCCGGGGCGACGCAGTTGACCGCGATGTGGGGCGCCAGTTCCTTGGCCAGCGGCCTGACCAGGGAGTGGGCGCCGGCCTTGGCCGCCGCGTAGTGCCCGGCCTCCGTGCCCCCGGTGTAGACCGCTGCCGAGCCGACAATGACGATGCTGGCGGGGCCGCTGCCCTGGAGCAGGTGGGGGATGGCCGCCTGCGCGGTCAGGAACACGCCCTTCAGGTTGATGTCGATGCAGCGGTCCCAGTCGTCCTCGGATAGCTCCAGGAGCGGCGTGCGCACCACCGGGGTCCCGGCATTGGCCACCACCACATCGAGCCCGCCGAAGGCCCCGGCCAGCTCCTCGACCATGCCGATGACCTCGCCCTTCTGGGCCACGTCAGCGGGCAGGGCCAGGGCCTGTCCCCCCGCCTCCCGGATGCGCTTCACCACCTCCGCCGCGGCGTCCTTTGAACGGTGGTAGTTCACCCCGACGGCGTAGCCCCGCCGTGAGAACTCCAGCGCGGTGGCGGCGCCGATGCCCGTGGATGCTCCGGTGATGAGTGCGACGCGCACTAGGACCTCCTTGATCCGGGAACAGTGGCCGCGGGTACCGGCCCTGTCAAGGCCCATGTCAAGATGGGGAGAATGAACGGGCAGATCCACAAATTACCGCAAAACTACAAATTCGCTTCGGCAGGGCGGATCTTATTTGCGGCAGGCGCCTTTTTATTGCCGAGAGCTGCGATGTATTGCAAATCGCAGGCTTCTTTTCCCCGATCGCAACCGGCCCATGTTTCCTTCGGCAAACTTTTTCGGAAAATGAGACGGAAAAAATTTGCGATTCCTTTGTAAGGGATTGCGCAGGCCGTGAGTCTCCGCTAGAACTGTCATACTTTCGGCACCACGGTATCAAAGTATCGTCAAGGAGAGCGGATGTAACGCATCCGCATCCACGGCCTCCGCCGCGCAGCGCGGTGTAGCGGGGTCCTGTCAGAAAGCACCGTAAGGCGGACCCGATTCGTCCGCCCCGTGGCAGTGTTCCGTCGTCCCTGACGGTGCGCTGCTTCTCGTTCGCGCGCAAGCAACATTCGTAGGAGGTTCGTGATGCGTAAAGAATGGTTCCTGGCCCTTGCAATCCTCGCTCCCCTGGCCGCGGCGACTCCGGCGCGGGCACTGGACACCCACCGGCAGTACACCGTGCAGTTCGACGGTTCCACCGTGGGCTTCTGGACGCTGCGGTCGAAGGTGGCCCCGGCCAACGCCGGCGGCAACTCCGTGTGCCGCTACACCGTGAAGTGGAGCGACCTGGCCGGCCCGCCCCTCGGCAGGACCGCGCTGTGCAAGATCGACGAACTCGCCGCGGGCGACAACTTCGACTGCGCCCAGTCCAGCCGCACCGGCGTCAACACCGTGGTCCAGAAGGCCCCCGGCACCTGCCGCGGGTTCGATGACTTCGGGCAGCAGACCACCATCAGCACGCTGGTGGGCGGCGAGGACAGCGGCGGCTCGATCAACGGCGTCGTGCTGACGGCCAGCGTCGGCGACGTGCAGAACCTGACCGTCAACTAGAAGTTTTTTCCGGCACGGTTGTCTGACAACCACGGGGCGCCCCGAATTACGGGGCCGCTCCCTTTTTGCGTTCATGGAAACGCCACCTCGACGCGCGCATCGTTGAAGCAGGCGCCTCGGGACAGATCGGCGTGGTGCGCCGGGCACAGTGCCGAGACGGTTTGGCCGTTGTCGCTGGTGCGCATCCAGGCGCCTTTGAGCGAGCACACCACCCCGGGCGGTACGATCTCGGTGATCTTCAGCAGCAGGTGGACCTGGCCCAAATCGTTCCACACCCGGACCCGCATCCCATCCGCCAGGCCGCGCTGCCCGGCATCGGCGGGATGCATCTCCAAAAGGGGCGTCGGCTGGTCGTGGCCCTTGATACCAACAACAACACCGCCGAAGGTAGAAGTGATGCGCTGGTCCGACGCCGGGGAGATCAGCGTCAGAGGAAAGCTGGAGGCCACCGGGCGGAAGGAGGGCAGCCGCATGCCATACTTGTGCTCCAGATAGGATGAGGCCAGCTCGACCTTGCCCGAGGGGGTTTTGGGGAAGATGTTGCCAAAGAGAATAAAATCTTCCCCTTGCGCCTCCATCCTCGTCGCCCGATCTGGCGGGAGCCGGCTGGGCCTGACCCCGCCGAGGCGCGGGTCTTCGCCGTCCAGCGCCGCGTCCATGAGGTCCGCGTCCGTCGCGGTGAACGCCGGGTCGGTGAAGCCGAAGCGCCTGGCGAGCTGGCGGAAGATCTCGGTGTTGGGCAGCGCCTCGCCCTGCCGCGGGATCACCGGTTCGGCCCGCTGAAGCCAGTGTTGCCCATATGAGCTGAAAAGATCGTCATGCTCGAAGTGACTGCATGCCGGCAGCACGATGTCGGCATAGGCCAGGCTGTCCGTAAGGACCACGTCGCAGCCGACCACGAACAGGTCGTCCCGCAAGAGCCCGCGGCGCAGGCGGTTCTGATCCGGGTGGACGATCAGTGGATTGTGGTTGTAGATGAAGAGGCCCTGGATCGGCGGGGCCAGCGCCGGGTCCGAAAGGTGGCGGCCGACGTCGA
>JBBRLA010000359.1:0-8565 GCA_038231615.1 Polyangia bacterium
GGGCCGGGGAGGTGGCTACTGCGTACAGCTCCCGGGCTCCCGCGGGTGCCTACCTGAATCAGGGGCCCCCTGAGCGTGAGCGTGCGCGTGAGCGTGAGCAACTTTTAGCCGGACCTACCGATGATTTGGCCCATGGCGACCTTTCAACGGCTCGACGCCTCTCAGCGAGGCAATGAGCTGCTTGATCGGGTGATTGCGATGCTCAGCAAACTCTGCCGGTAATCGCTCACGCTCACGCTCACGCTCGCTCACGGACAGGGGGGGCCCCCGATTGAGGTAGGCACCCAGCTCCCGCAGCTCCCGGCAATAAAGTGACCCCCTTGGCTGAGGCTGACGCGGGCACCCTGTGCCAG
Organism: Polyangia bacterium; assembly: GCA_038231615.1. Lineage (GTDB taxonomy): Bacteria > Myxococcota_A > Polyangia > Palsa-1104 > JAEUJZ01 > JBBRLA01. The sequence goes on from JBBRLA010000359.1 coordinate 354, forward strand.
GGCGGCCGACAGATGGCCCAAACGGGAACCCTGGGCGTCTTCGGGTTCCTCGGGGTGGGGGCGGGCTTCTTCTTCGGGGGGACCCACTATCTGTCCGACAATCAGAACCGCACCGCGGGCCTGGCCAGCGCCATCGGCGGATCGGTGTTGCTGCTGGTCGCCGACATCCTCTACGGCTCCGATGTGGGCCGCCTGCATCGCGCCTATCGCCGCCTGGGCACGTTCTAAGCAGCTACTCAGCCGTATCGGTCACCGATTTCACGATTGCAATTCACCTGACGGAGGGACTATACTTTTAAGGGTTAGACGTTGTTCGCTCTTAGAGAGCCATCTTGAGACACTCGCAGGACACGGACCATGCTGGATGAGTCTGCACGCTCGCTAATAGGGCAGGTCCTGGGCGATACCTACCGCGTCCATGACGTGCTTGGCCGGGGAGGCATGGGCGTGGTGTACGCGGCCCGGAACATGCGCACCGATGGCATGGTGGCCATCAAGGTGTTGCATCGCTCGGTAGCCCGCAAACGGGGCCTCTATGCCCGCTTCCTCAACGAGGCGCGGGTCACGTCCGCGCTGCGCCACCCGAACATCGTCCAGGTGTTCGATTTCGCCGAGCTTCCCGATGGCCGTCCGTACATCGTCATGGAGTATCTGGAAGGCGAAGATCTGGCCGTGCGCCTGAGCCGTGAGGGACCCCTGCCTGCCGCGCAGGTCTTCCACATCGTTCGGGAAGTGGGCGCCGCGTTGCAGCTTGCGCACCGGCTGCAGATCGTCCACCGCGACGTCAAGCCCAGCAACATTTTCATGCTCCGTGTGGGTGAGGGTGAGCCGTCAGCCGAGCACGTCAAGGTCATCGACTTCGGCATCTCGCGGTTCCACGGCCCTCTGATGGATCCGAACATCACCAGTGACAGCCTCATGCTCGGCACGGCCATGTATATGTCACCTGAGGCTGCACAGGGGATGAACTCGCAGGTAGACGCACGGAGCGACCAGTTCGCACTGGCCGTCATCACCTATCAGATGCTGTCCGGGCGCTCCCCGTTCCAGGATAAAAACGAGGTGGATACGCTGTACCGGATTGTGTACGAGCAGCCCGGTTCCCTTGACGCGCTCCGGCCGGGGCTGCCGCCGTCCGTGCTGGCCGCCATCGAGCGCGCCCTGTCCAAGCGCAAGGAGGACCGCTTCGAGACGATCTTGGACTTTGTCCGGGAGTTTCAACGGGGGATCGAGTCCTTGGCGGACCTTCAGCCCTCCAGCATGGCGATCCGGCGGAGCGAACCTTTGGCGGCCCCCTCCATCGAGACCGCGCCCGCCGCCAACCGGACCCCGCGGCTCCTCATTGTCGACGACGATAAGGATATCGCCGAACTGCTGCTCACCGTCTTTGGCTACGAGGGCTACACCTGCCGCACGGTGGGCGATGGGGCCAAGGCGATGGACGCGATCCTGGAGTTCCGGCCCGACCTGGTGCTGCTGGACGTGATGCTCCCGGGCAAGAACGGCTACAAGCTGTGCTGGGAGATAAAGTCGCACCCCCAGGTACAGAAGATCCCGGTGCTGCTGGTCTCGGCCAAGGTGCAAGAGGTCGATCACAAGCTGGGCATGGCCATGCAGGCCGACGGCTACGTCAACAAACCATTCAACATGGCGGACCTGATTGTGCTGGTGAAATCGCATGTGTCGGTGAGCCAGCAAAACCCGTAGGACGGTGTAGAGAAAAAGAGGATGATCAGAAAGGCTGATCCATGAGCATTCTAGGCAATCCATTGACCCGTCTGGAGCTCGCGCAGTGCGAGGTGAACGGCATCCTGGCAGAATCGGCCACGCTGGCCGAGGCCCTACCCCGCATCCTGAAGGCGATGTGCCAGACCCTGGGCTGGGATTTTGGCCAGGTCTGGCGCATAGATGCAGCAGCAGCAGCAGCCGGCGTGCTGCGCTGCCTGGCGCAATGGAACGATCAAGGCCCCGAGCTGGCCGAGCTTGAGGCGATGGCCCAAAAGACAACCTTTGCCCCAGGTGTCGGACTGCCGGGCCGGGTCTGGGACAGCGGCCAGCACGCCTGGATTCCAGACATCGTCCACGACATGGACAGTCTCCTTGTGCCAAGCACCTTGCACGCCAGGCTGCACGGGATGTGCATCTTCCCGATTCGCAGCGGAAACCGGATTGCCGGTGTCATCGGCTTCATCAGTCTCCAGGTCCGTCCGCTTGACGAGAGCGCCGTGAAGATGATGTCTGTCATCGCCAGCCAGATCGGGCAGTTCATGGAACGCCGGCAGGCGGAGGATAATCTCAACCAGTTCTTCGACTTATCGCTCGACATGCTGGTGATGGCGGGCTTCGATGGCTACTTCAAGCGCGTGAGCGCGTCCTGGAAAAAGACGTTCGGCTGGACCCGGGAGGAACTTACCGCAAGCCCTTATCTGGATTTCGTTCATCCCGACGACCTTCAGGCCACCCTCGCCGCGGCGCATAGTCTCTCCGACGACGGGACGAACGTGATGAGCTTTGAGAACCGCTACCGGTGCAAGGACGGATCGTACAAGTGGCTGTCCTGGAACGCGGTCCCGCTGGACCAGAAGCAGATGATCTACTGCGTGGCCCGCGACATGACGGAGCAAAAGCGCACCGAGGAGGCGCTGCGCCGGGCCAAGGAAGCTGCCGAAGCAGCCGGCCGGGCCAAGGGCGATTTCCTGGCCAACATGAGTCATGAGATCCGCACCCCTTTGAACGCCGTCATCGGCATGACGGAACTCGTGCTCGACACTTCCCTGTCTTCCGTGCAGCGCGAATACCTGAGTACGGTGAAGGCCGCGGGTGATTCGCTGCTGACCTTGCTCAACGACATCTTGGACTTCAGCAAGATCGAAGCCGGCATGCTGAACATCGAGCGCATCGAACTCAATCTGCGCGACAGCATCGGCGATACCGTGCAGACGCTGGCCACGCGCGCCCACGGCAAGGGGCTGGAACTGGCCTGCCAGGTCCAGTCCGACGTGCCGGAAACCCTGGTCGGGGATCCCGGCCGACTGCGGCAGCTCCTCGTCAATCTGGTGGGCAACGCCATCAAATTCACCGACCGGGGTGAGGTGGTCATCCGGGTGGAGATGGGACCGCGGACGGCGGATGAGGTGTGCCTGCACTTCGCGGTCACCGATACAGGCGTCGGCATTCCGGCAGCGAAACACCAGTCGATCTTCGGGGCCTTTGTCCAGGCGGATGGCTCCACGACGCGCAAGTATGGGGGCACCGGACTCGGTCTCACGATCTCGTCACAGCTCGTAAACCTGATGGGCGGGAAGATCTGGGTCGAGAGCGAGGTGGGCCTGGGCAGCACGTTCTACTTTACCGTGCCCTTCGGCTTGAAGCAGGCCCCGGTGCAGGTGGCGATGGCGGATGTGCTCGACCTGCCCGTGCTGGTGGTAGATGACAATGCTACCAACCGCCGCATTCTCGAAGAAGTGCTGGCCAACTGGCACATGCGGCCCACGGCGGTGGACAGCGCTCAGTCGGCGCTCTCGGCGATGCAGCGGGCCAGAGACGCAGGAACGCCCTTCGCGATCGTGCTCACGGATGTGAACATGCCCGGAATGGACGGGTTCACCCTGGTCGAACAGATCCGGCGGACACCCGACCTGGCGGGTGCCATCATCATGATGCTGACGTCCGCCGACCGCATCGGCGATGCCGCCCGCTGCCATGATCTGGGCGTCAAACGCTACCTGATGAAGCCCGTCAAGCAGTCGGATCTACTGGACGCGATCACGGCGGCGCTGAGTGCCTCCCCCATCGAGGACAAGCCCGCTGACCTGGCGACCGCTCCTTCACCGGCCTTAAACCGGCGTCGCCTGCGCATCCTGACGGCCGAAGACAATTTGCTCAACCAACGCCTGACCACCTGCGTGCTTGAGAAGATGGGGCACACGGTCACGATTGCCGATGACGGAATGGCGGCGTTGGCGGCGATGGAGAAGCAGCCCTTCGATCTCGTGATGATGGACATTCAGATGCCCAACATGGACGGACTGGAGGCGACCGCCGCAATCCGCGAGAGGGAGGCGGCGACGGGCGCGCACATCCCGATCATCGCCATGACCGCACATGCCATGAAAGGGGACAAAGAGCGCTGCCTTTCGGGCGGCATGGACGACTACCTTGCCAAGCCGCTCCGCGCAGAAGACCTGCTCAGGGCCGTGGAACGATGGTTCCCCGCGGCGCCGGTGGCAGGGCAAAGGGCGCCATCGCCGGCGGGCGGCGAGGGTCACAAAGAGGGAAGCATCGACCCCCAGGACATCGTGTCCCGGGTGGATGGAGACAGCGAACTTTTACACGAGTTGGTGGGGCTTTTTCTGGATTCCTATCCGGCAAAGCTCGCCGAGATCAGGGAGGCCGTAGCGCGGCGTGACCCCCGGGCCCTGGAGCGCGCCGCCCACGCGCTCAAAGGCTCGGTGAGCACCTTCGGGGCAAGCGCCGCCTTCGAAATCGCGCTGCGGTTGGAGACCCTGGCCCTGGAGGGCGACCTGACCTTGGCCGAAGCGGTGTTCGCCGAGTTGAAGGCCGAGATCGAGCGCCTCACGCATGCGCTGGCCGCGATGGTCGAAAAGGGCGCCTCGTGAGGTTGTTGATCGCCGAGGACGACAGCGCCAGCCGCCGCCTGCTCCAGGCGACGCTCAGCAGATGGGACCATGACGTGGTCTCCGTCGCCGACGGTGAAGCGGCATGGCAGATGCTTCAGCGTGAGGACGCCCCGCAGCTCGCCATCCTGGACTGGATGATGCCGGGCATAGACGGGATCGAGGTGTGCCGGAGGATGCGGGCGCGCCCGCATCCCCGGTCGATCTATATCATTCTCCTCACCACCAAGGGAAAGGCGCCGGACATCATCGCGGGGCTCCAGGCAGGAGCCGACGACTACGTCACCAAGCCCTTTGACCGCCAGGAGCTGCGCGCGCGCATCCAGGTGGGCGTGCGCACGCTGGAGCTGCAAAAAAGCCTCGCCGCCCAGGCCAAGGACCGGGGGGTCGCCCGCGCCCTGATCGAGGAGCGGGAGAGGTTCGCTGCCGCGGTGGCCGAGATGAGCGAGGGCATCGTGGTACTGGACGAGGATTTCCGCATCACGACCGCCAACCGCGCCGCCTGCCTGTTGCTCAACCTATCCAATGGTCACTGGCCGGGAACTTGCCTGGATGACTCGTTGCGGCCCTTCACTGTCTCGGTCGCGGTGGACGAGTTGCGTTGCGGGCGCGAGCAATCCACGGCCTTCGAGATAGCGCGCGCGTACACGCTGCCGCCCCTGTTCCTTGAAGCGCGGCTTTCCCGCCTGTTCGAGCCCTCGGGCCGGTTTTCGGGCGCAGTGCTTACCTTGCGTGACGTGACGACCCAGAGACACGACCAAAATGTGCGGGCGAACTTCCTCATGATGGTCTCTCACAAGCTGCGCACGCCGCTGATGGTTATCAGTGGGTATCTGTACCTGTGCCGGCGCCTGTCGCCCGCGCAGATGGTGGAGCACTGGCCACGGATACTGGACGTATACAGCAAGGAGGTGGAGGAGCTGCAAGAGATGGTCAAGCGTCTCCTGGATCTCAAGGCCCTGAGCACCAGACAGATGGAGACGGAGGCACAGCAGACGGACATTGCACCGGTGATCACCGCCGCCCTTGAAGAGGTACGCGGGCGGTACCCGCAGAACCACATCGATGTGCGTGTCGAGATAGCGCCCGGCGCCACGCACACCAGCGCCAGCGTCGAGCACCTGGGCCTGGTGTTGGAGAAGCTGACGGACAACGTCGTGAAGTTTGCCGACCAAGAGCACGTGCGCATCGCGATCCGGGTCGAACGCAAGGACCCGGCATGGCTGAAGTTCTCGGTAGCGGACAACGGACCGGGCATCCCTCACGAGTACCACGATCGCGTGTTTGACGGGTTCGTGCAGATCGAGGACCACGTGACCGGACAGGTGCCGGGCCTGGGCATCGGACTCTTCATGGCCCGGCAGGTGGTCAAGGCGTACGAGGGCTCGATCTGGATTCAGTCGGTCATAGGCGAGGGGAGCACCGTAGAATTTACCTTGCCCCCCTAAACAGAAGCACCTGGCCGGGCAGCTTTTGGCGTACCTCTCCCCCACGGCTTCGCATGCGCTCAGCCGCGGGAGGTGCCCCCACACTCCCTTCGGTCACGTACAGTAGTACGCTCCCTCGGTCGCTGCGGAATGGGCCCACGCGGCTGAGCGAATGCGAAGCCGTGGGGAGCGCCAAAATCTGCTCCGGCCATGTGCTTCTTGCTGACTTTTCGTCAACGTGACTCTGTATAGTAGCAGTTTCTGGCTACAGACTGTATCTGAGCCAGGATGCTCTGAGGGTTGCGGGGCTTATTCTCCGCGGGCGCCCGCGGGGTCGTTGGCATCGGTGGGAAGGCTGGCGGGGCCGGGCGCGCTGAAGGGCACAGGGCTGGGTGCGCTGATCGGCGTGGGGAAAGGCGCGCCGGCCGGCGTGATGCTGAGCGTGCCCGCGGGCTTGTCGCCCTTGTCCTGCTTGTCGCCCTTGTTCGCCGGGTTCGCCTTGAGCCATACCCTGGCCCGGGGGCGGGTCAGGGCGCCCTCCAGGTCGTTGACGTTGCGCTTGCTCAGGTCCTCCATGATCGCCCGCGCTTGCTCGCCACCGGGGTTTTGGCCCTTGTTCGCCGCCAGCGCCAGGGCCAGCGCCATGCGCATGGTCGGCCGAGGGGACGGACCCAGCAGCATGATCGCCATCTTCGCCTCGCCGGCCCGCGCCGCCACGTCCCCGCGAATCTCCACCGCCCGCTGCCTGCCAGCGGCGGAGTTGTAATGCTCCTCGATCTCGCCGGCCCGCCCATCGGCCAGCTCGCGTTCCCCCGCGCCCACCAGGATGAGCGCCCGCAGGCCCTCTAGCTCCATGCTCCAGCGCTGGCGGTCCTCTTCGCCCAGAGGCGGCGCCCCTTCGCCATCGCCATCGCCCTTGGGCAGCTCGGGCTTCAGCAACTCGCGTAGGGTATGAGCGATACGCCCCGCCTCATAGAGGGCGTTGCGCTCGACATAAAGCCGCGCCAGTTCATGGAGCGCGTGGATCTGGTCCACCCGGCGCCGCGCCTTCTTCGCCGCCTCGACCTCGGCCAGAAGCGAGCGCTCGACGTTGGCCATGGTCAGGGTGCTGGACAGCCCCGGTCCCTCGAAAAGGTAGCTCCTGGCCGCGCGCATCGCGCCGTCGTGGCGGGCAGCGGGATCGTCCGAGGCCTCCAGCGCGGCGTAGGCCTTGCGCGCCTTTTCCGCCTTGCCGGCGAAGAGCAGCGCATCGCCCAGCTTGGCGTGGGCCGGCAGGAACTTGACGTCCAGTTCGATGGCCCGGCGGGCCTCTTCCATGGCGGTGTTCAGGTCGCCCCGGCGCAGGAGGAAGAAGGCCATGGAATCGTGGGCGTTGGTCTCCTTGGGGCTGAGCTGCACGTAGCGGCCGAAGGCCACCGCCGCCTCGTCCAGCTTGCCCCTGGCGAGCTGCACGTAGCCGAGAGAATTGAAGATCGGCCCATACTTGGGGGCCAGTTCGCTGGCGCGGATGTAGTCGGCCAGCGCCCCATCCTGCTCGCCCACCCGCTGCCGCAGGCGACCGCGATAGACGTAGGCCCGCGCCTCCCCGGGGACCGCGGCGACCAAAGCGTCAGCGGTGCGGCGGGCCTCGGGAATGCGCCCTTCCCGGGTGGCGCGGATGGTCTGCACCAGCAGGCGCTCGGGCTCGCTTTGGGGACGCATCCGCAGGGCGTCCTGGGCGTGCGCCAGGCTCTTGCGTGCCTCGCCGGGATCGGTGGCTGCCTCGGCGGCAAAGGCATGGGCCAGGGCCAACTGGGGGTCCTTGGCGACCGCGTCGGCGCAACGGGTGCGGGCCGTTTCCAGCCGGTAATTGTCGAGCGCCTCGGCGCACGAAAGGGTCAAGGCACGGGCCTCCTCATTGGGGGTGCTGACCACCAGCCGGGCCGGCTCTCCCGACGAGGGCACCGCGACCGGCGGCGCGGGCGGTGCCGGGGGCTGGGGGTAGCGCTGCTGAGGATAGGCGGGCTGGGGGTATCGCTGCTGAGGATAGGCGGGCTGGGGGTATCCCTGTGGCGGGTAGCCCGGTTGTGGGGCACCCTGCTGCGGGTAGCCGGGCTGCGGAGCGCCCTGTGGGTAACCGGGCTGCGAGTAACCGGGCTGCGAGTAACC
>JBBRLA010000360.1:0-8563 GCA_038231615.1 Polyangia bacterium
CGTGTGCGGGAAATCCGCATGCACGGTTTGAACGGGGGTCTTACCAACAGTCCCACTCGACAACAGTGGGTCAGCAAGTAGGATCTACCAATGAAGATGCATCTTTCCTGACATCCGCAGACGATAAGCAGCGGTGTGGGTCTTTTTTCAGCGCGGACCAGGCCACGGTTTAGAACCATTCGATCGCTCGACGGCGAATGAAACTTCTATTGAAATTCCGAAAAATTAAGTAGTCTGTGAATCTGGCCCGCGCAGAGATTCATCTCTGCGCCTCAACGTAAAGGAGGGTGTCATGACACAAGGGCGACTTGGCCGTTTAGGATATTTTGGTCGATGTTTCGGTGTATTCCTCGTTCCGAATGTGCTTATCCAGGTCGGAGTGCAGTCGCACAGTGAGGGACTTACGATCATCGGTGGACTGCTAGGCCTCGCCGCCTTTGTGCTGGCTGTCACCTTCGCAGTGCGCCGGCTCCATGACCTCGACCGTCCGGGGACCGACTACTTCTACCTGCTCATTCCTATCTACAACTTCTACTTCGCATTGGTCATGGTCTTCCAGCGCGGAACGGTGGGAGCGAACAAGTACGGACCGGATCCGATCGCCTCGTAGAGCGCCAGGCGACTTGGCGCAAAGAGCGCGGAAAGGCGCCTGCCGCAGGAGCCGCCTGCGGGTCCCCAGCCTGCTCACCAAGGGCAGGGGGCATAGGTCTAGGGGGCGGGGGAGATGCAAGGACAAAGAGCCGCCCGGGCTGGCGGTGTGTGTGCAAGGGCCATCGCCTCGCCCCGCCGACCGCCCCGGGTGGCATAGCAGCCGCAAAAAAGACGCTGCGCGGCGGCCCTCATCTCTCATCTCGCGCATGCCGATCAATCCTGGCCGGATGAGGAGACGGCTGGGCTCGAGCCCGCCTGCGTGGTAGAATAATCAAATGGACTTGTCCGCCGTGCCCCAGCCTCCCAGGTCCCCTTCGCCGCGCGCCCGGCATCTCATGTTCCGCTTCCAGACCCTCGAGGTCGTCTTGTTGCTGGTGGGCAGCATCTTCTTCCTGGCCGGGTCCCTGGTGGCGGCGGTGACGTGCCAGGACCTGCCCGCCGACCTGATGCTGTCGCTGGAGGCGACCACCACCGTCGAAGGACACGTCCTGTCAGAGCGGTTCGACCGGAACAACCGCGTCAGTTTCGTTCACCCCACCATCTTCGCCTTCAGCTACGCGGTGGGCGGCACCCAGTACCAAGGCGCGTCCCACACCACCGATGGCCACCTGATCGCGAAGCTGCGGGGCACCGGGCAGGCCACCATCACGGTGTGCCCCCTGCATCCGGCCTGGGCACGCATCGAGGGGGCGTATGCCGGCGCGTACGGCCCGTGGGCGGCGGTGTACTTGATCATGCCTAGTCTTGGCCTGAGCTTTTTGATCTGGGTGCTGCGCAGGAGGCATGGCCGGGTCCGCGTCTTCACCCTCGGCGTAGCGACCCCCGGCACGCTGGTCTACAAGGGAATCAACCGCCGGATCCGCATCAACGGCGGCCACCCAGAGATGCTGCGCTGGGAGTTTTCCGTAGAGGGCGTCGCTTATCAGGGATCGATCAGCTCGATGAATCCCCAGGACTTCGCCGGCCTTGCGGCGCAGGACCGAGTGATCGTGCTCTATGGTCCGCGCAACCCGGCGAACAATATCCTCTACGTCGACTGACAGCCCGCCTATCTATCTAGCTGGCCGCCTCGCAAAAGCTCCAGCAAGCCGGCGTGGAGCAGGTCCTTGGCCCGGCTCGCCTGGTGATGCCGATCGAGTAACTCGAACAAGTCGGCACCCTCGATCATCTCGATCAGGCGGCCCTTGAACCGCCGCGAATAGGCTGCTTTATCCTGCTCGCTCGCGCCAAAACTATGTGGGACATATTCCTGAAAGAAGGCCTGCTTTTCGGCGGCGTTCTCGAGGACCTTCATCAGGTCGACGCCGCGCGGCGGGAGCAGCGCCAGCGATAAATGGATGGAATGCGCCTGCGTCGTGGCCGCAGAGTGCGCCGTCCCGCGCGGCAGATAGAGCAGATCTCCTGCGCATACCTCGAAGGTCTCCGCAGCAGGCTCCATCGCCAGGTGATGGTGATTGATCCCCTGGCTGCCCAGAGGACAGTCACGGACTCCGTACGAGCGCCAGCTCTTTTTGCCGCTGAGCTGCAAAACGAAAACACCGTACGGGTCGGTGTGCGGCAAAAACCCCTGGCTGCCGGGCGGGGCGACGATCAGGTGCGACAGCGCCTTCACCCCGAGGTCCCGCTCCAGCCGCGACAAGAGTTCCCCCAGACGGGGAAACACCCGCTCCGCGAAGTTCAGGTACAGGCTGTAGCCCTGCCGAAAGGCCAGCAGCAGCTTCTCCGGGCTCACGACGTTTGCGGCCCAATCCCCATGCGTCAGCTTGTCGCTGAAGTGCTGCGGGCCGAGTTCCTCCTTGCCCTTGTACATCTTGAACGACGCCAGCGCCAGGTTGCGGTTGCCAAAGAGCTGGCCTGCGATGTCCGCCGCCGGAAGCAACTCGTCGTAGTAGCCCGCCTCCCCCCGCTGCAGGTGGAGCGTACGCCGCTCCCAGACCTCGGCGAAGAACAGCGCCGGCGGCCACGGAGCGAGGAGCCGATCGATAACTGCGGCGCTTCGCGCTTCGCGATCGAAGTCCATGTCATGCTCGCTCATAGCGCCCCGGAGACAGGATCCCCTCGGGATCCAGCACTTGCTTGAGGCGCCGCTGCAGCGCCGCCGTGCCGCTCCCGATGCGGTCCATGTGCAGCACGTCCAGGCGGACGTGCCAGAAACCCTCCGATTCGAGCAGTTCGAACACCGCGTCGTGGCAGCGCAGGGCCTTTTCGTCCTCGCCGGCCACGTCGCGGTCGTAGATGAGCTGCACGAAGACGCGGACGTACCGATCGTTGAGCGCGATGAACGACGTGACCGGCTCGAAGCCGTGCCACAGCATGAGCGCGTCCACCCTAGCGAGGGCATCTTCGATCACCAGCCCGTCGAATGGCAGCACGAACGCGTGCCACAAAAGGCCGCAGCCGGTGGTGTCCGGATCGATCGGCAGCCGCGGCGGCACGCGCTTGCGCCAGTACACGCTGCGCGCCCGGTCCGGCGCGGTGTGGCCGAGCAGGGGCATGCGATCCCACAGGTCCAAAAGCGCTCGCGGGCTGTAGCGCGTGCCAGAAAGGACCCGCTCTGCCCGGCGAAACCAGCGCATCTTCTCGTCGGAGAGCACCGACAGCCAGCCCGGTGGCCGGATTTTTCCCGCCAGCCCCTCGTAGACCGCCTCCGTCACCAGCCGGCCTAGCCGCGGATGGTCCACGTACACCCCCCCGAACGCCTTCCACGTGCTGTAATTGTTCGAGATCGATCGCAGCGTGGCGCGGCTGAGCGGCGGCCTTGGTTGCACCGCCCAGGGGTACTGGATGGCACCGGCCACCTGCTTGTAGTCGTTCCAGAACGTGACCGGCGATGCGAGGACGCGCCGCACGTAGAGCCCGCGCAGGTGCTCCAGCACCGGCGCCAGCCGGTGGGCGGGGCCCAGGCTGAACTCGAACATGCGGAAATGCCTCGGCACTGCTGCCAGCCACAGGGTGACAGCGGTCACGATGCCGAGGTTGGATTGGACGAAGATCTCGTCGAAGCCGGGGCCCGCGCCGTGCTTGAGCAGGCCGCAAAGGGGCGAGGGCGAGCCGCCGAGATCGACGAGGCTGCCATCGGGGAGGACGACCTCGTAGGCGCAGCAGAACTCGGCGCGCTCGGCATACGGGCCGGCGCCGTCGCCCCGCTCCAGGATGTTGCCGAGGACGCTGGACCCCGGATCGCCTCCGGTCACGTTGAGGAAATGGCGGCTGCCCTGGGCCCGCAGGTAGTCGCAGAGCTGCCCGAAGCGCACGCCGGGCTGCACGCGCACCGTGCCATAGTGCGCATCGTAGGCCAGGATGCGGTCCATGGGCGACAGATCGAGGAGCAGCTCGACGTCCGCGGCGGGCAGCTTGGAGCCGAAGCCCCAGTTCTTGCCCTGGCTCACCACGTGCACCCGCCAGCGCCGGTGCGTGCAATGGGCCATCACGGCCCGCAGATCGCGAACCGAGCCCACGCGCAGTGCCATCCGGCTTTGCGCCCGCGCCGGGAACGTCGCCGTGTTGATCGCCGAGAGGCTCGCCGGGTCCGCTACGACCACGCTGTCCTGCAGCAGACCGGCGATCTCGTCAGCGTGGCTGGCCTCAGACGCCTGCATCGATAATAGAATATACCCGTGCGTCGTCGTAGTGAAGGAGGGTACGCTGGTAGCGCTCCACGTTCTTCACCAGCGGCTTGTCGAGAAGAGCCAGCACGGCGCCCTGGAGCATGTCGAAGTCGCTCCGGTCCGGGCCGTAGAGCCCGATCGCCACGCCCTTACCCTCCAGGCGCCTGGTGAGTTCGATGGCGTCCGCGCTATGGGGCAGGCAGAGGAGCTGCTTGTTGTGCAGGATCGCCGAAATGCAGGTGGTGCTCTGCGCGGTGGAGATCACCAGATCGACGTCGTCCCGGATAGCGCCCAGGGGGACGAACGCGCTGAAGAAGCAGTTTGGCGGCTGGCTGAACGTCTTGTCGAGGTAGTCGGCGCGGCCCAGATCGAAGACGAAGGCGGCGGGCATCCGCGCAAAGCAGGACAAAAGCTCGGTCCACAGCGCCCGCTCCTCGAAGAGCCGCCCCAGTTGCACGTAGAAAAGCGGCAGCCCCGCCTCTCTCTGCTGGCGACAGAACCGCCTGAGGCGCACGTTCTCGTAGGCCGGTTCCCAGTACAGGTCGCCGATGAACTCCACCCGAGACTGCACATCGTCGCCTTCGTACAGCTCCGGGCTGCTGCGCAGGAAGCAGCGGTCGCCGTAGAGCGGCGTCGTCAGCGGATCGGCGGCGACGGCGGGCAGGCCGAGCGCGCGGCGGTAGTCGTTGTAGTAGCCGGTGGCCGCGCCCAGGCGCCACTCCTTGGTCTGGTCGCCCGGGCGCGGTCCCGGGTACAGCGACTCGGCGTAGGCCAGGTTGTACAGCGGCACGCCGTAGCGCTCCGCCAGCACGAAGCTGGCCAGCACCAGGGGGTTGGTCACGATGACATCGGGCCGGAACTGCTCGACCACCTTGCTCAAAAGCGGCACCTCGGTGTCGGCTTTGCCGGGGTGGTACCAGCCGCTGGTGTGCAGGAACGGCACGTCCTTTTGGCGGACGCCGATGCACGACAGCCCCCGCGTCTCCAGCATGATCGTGTACTCGCTGGTGGTGGCGAAGAGCACCTCGTGGCCGCCGCGCTCCAGGATGTGCCCGAGCCGGATCGCAGGGTACAGGCACCCGGGGCTGGACAGGGGGATGAACAGGTATTTCTTCATGCGCTGGCCACGGCTGAGTGGTAGGCCTCTGCGCCGCCGAGGCGCTCAGCTTCGAGGAAACAGCGCTCGGCCCGCTCGAACATGTCTAGCTGGTAGTAGAACTTGCCCAGCGCCCGAAACGACTGGACCGAGGGCTTCTGCTCCGTCTCCCGAATCAACTGGAGGGTGGTGCGCGCCACCGTCAGGTTCGAGCCATTGAGCTGGCGGTTGATGGACTGCGCCAGGGTGCACCGCTTGACCGCCTGGACGAACTCGCCGAGCTGGATCAGGGTCCCGCCCAGGTCGTTGTAGGCAGCGGCGAGCATCGGCTGGAGTGCGATGGCTTTTTGCAGGTCCGCTTTGGCCTGCTGGTAGTCGCGCGCGTGGAAGTAGTGGATGGCGCGCTCGTGGTACCACCCGGGCTGGGGATCCTTCTCGATCAGCGCGCTGAGGCGGGCGATCTCGGCGTCCTGTGTCAACGCCGGGTTGGCCCACTGCCAGATCAGGTTGGTGAGGCGCGGGTCTTTCGCCTTGGCCTCCTGCACCACGCGGATGCCCTCCAGGTAGCGCCCCTGCATCAGGATCGCATAGCCCAGGTGGTTCTGCGCGTTCACGTCGTGGGGTGCGAACAAGAGGGCGTGGCGGTAGGCGCGCTCGGCCTCGGCAAAGGCCGACAGCTTCATGAGCTGGTAGCCCTCCTCGACGTAATAATTGTAGTCCTTCATGGCGTACTGGGCGTTCTCGCGGACGTCGTAGCGGAAGACGTAGCACTTGACCTTGCCGGCGCCGCCGACGCCCTTGACGATCTCGTAGCGGTCGCCGAACATCCGCTCTCCCAGCGCCGCCACCTCGGCCCAGCCAGGGACCGCGCGGAAATCCTCCCACCCCGCCCTGGATGCGTAGACCTTGGGCTCCGGCTCGACGCTCGTGCGGCCGAAGCGCCAGGACAAAAGGAAGGGCTGCTCCCTGCCGGACTCCGCGTCGCGATCCGCCAGGTGATAGGCCTTGACCAACAGGCCGCCGAGGTCTTCGCTGTAGCTGAAGCTGAGCATGAAGCAGATGCGGTGGCCGGCCGCGTTGTCCTTTACCGCGCCCAGCACTTCGTCGCAAAAGCCCAGCCGGAGAAACAGCTCCCACAGTTCCTCCCACGGCTTCAGGAGCACCATGTACACGCTGCCCTGGTCCCTCTGCCGGCTCAGCTTGACGTAGAACATGTTGTCGGGGAAGCGCTGGCAAAAGGCCTGGAACGCCGCTACGGCCTCCGGGTGGACGCCGTGCTCCTCGGCGAGCGCGATCACCTCGGCAGCGCGCCTGACGCCGCCCAGGACCAGCTCCAGCTGGTCCTCGCGCAGCACGATCTCGACGTATTCATGCACCAGGGGACTGTCGAGCGCCGTGAGAGAGGGGCAGCTCTCGACGCCGTAGAAGTCCGCCAGCGCCCTCACCTCGTCCCGAATCGTCGCAGCAGGTTCCATCCTCTCCTCCATCACGCGGCCAGGACGGGCAGGCTCCGGCGCCGCATGCTCTCCTCGGTGTGCATCCTGGGGGTCAGATCCAGGGGGTTGGTGCGGATCGCGTCCTTGTCATAGTCCGCCGCCGTGATCAGGCCCTCCTGCTCGGCGCGCATCACCAGCCGCTCGTTCAGCGAGTACTTGACCGGTGGGCAAGGCAGCGCCGATTGGCCTTTGGCCTCCTGGTTGTAGACGAACTTGTGGGCGCAGAAGCTGGCACAGTTGGGTAAAATCTTGCAGCTGCTGCAGATCTCGTTCTCGAACGGATCGAAGCGCTCCCAGCGCTGGTGGGTAGGATGGCTCTTCTTGAAGAGCCTTTCGAGGTCGAACACTGTGCCCACGCGCTTGTCTGGGAACGAGACTGTATCCCAGCATTTGTGGACGTCCCCGCTGGGGACCACGATGTAGTCGTTGGGGCGGACGGCGGCGCAGATGCCGAGGAACCTGGTGGGATAGGGCAGGCCGCACAGGCGGCGCTCGAAGGCGTAGCGGTACAGCGACGCCTCCAGGCGGCCGTAGTCCATCTTGGCCATGGTCTGGTCGGACACGCTGTGGCAAGCCGTGGTGGTGCTCTCCACGGGGCTGAAGTAGACCGTGAAGTTGGGCCTGCCGCCGAGGCCGCGGTCGACCAGGTCGTCGATGAGGCTGACCACGGCGTCCTTGTTGCGCTCGTCGATGTTCACCCGCACGTGGACCGAGATCGGCACCGCGTCGATCCACGAGGCGAGGTTCTTCACGATGC
Source organism: Polyangia bacterium (assembly GCA_038231615.1). Taxonomy (GTDB): domain Bacteria; phylum Myxococcota_A; class Polyangia; order Palsa-1104; family JAEUJZ01; genus JBBRLA01. Next base: position 7,609 of record JBBRLA010000360.1, read on the forward strand.
GCTGGTAGGTGCCCTTCTTGGACTCGGAGAGCAGGTGGCGGCGGGCGTCGTGGAAAGGCTGGCTGCCGTCCAGGGTGATCTGCACCGTGCGCAGGCCGTTGATGAACAGCTTCTCGGCCACCTCCCGGGTCATCAAGAAGCCGTTTGAGACCATGGTACCGGTGTAGCAGATGCCGGCGCGGACGCTGATGTCCATCAGCTGGTCGGCGAGGTCGTAGATGATCTGCTTGCGCATGAGCGGCTCGCCGCCGTACCAGATCATGTTGACGAATTTGATCTCCGGCTGGGCCTTTAGCGTGCGCTCGTAGAGGGCGACGACGCGTTCCTGGACCGCTTCGCTCATCGCTTCCAGGGGCTTGTCGATCCCCTGGAAGCAGTAGTCGCAGCCGAAGTTGCAGGACAGGGTGGGGCAGACGATGAGGTTGACCGCGCTGGGGTCGTTGCGGGTGTCGAAGTACTGCTTACGGAGCAGCCCCTTCTCGTCGAGATCCTCGGGGACCAGGAACCCTTGCCCCAGCAGCGAGGACAGGCCGGGCTCGGAGGCGAAGTAGTCGTCGCTCCACGCGCGACGGAGTAGCGCGATCTTCTCCGCGTCCATCATCACGATGGCGCGACTCATGGAATTGTACCAAAGCGCCCTACCGCCCCGCAGGGGCACGGGGACGTTGTAGATGGATTCTTTGTATTGCATGGTCTACCAGTTGCCGCCGATGGGCAGGGCGATGCAGGCCACCGCGCCGCACAACCCGAGCTGCAGGGCGCACGCGCCGATGAGCTGGGCCCCGAGCTTCGCCTCGGCCCCGCACGCACTTGTTAATGAGACCGCCGCGGCGCAGGCGTCCCCGCCGCAGGCCGCCGCGCCGCACGCCCCCCCTAGTTCGGCGCCCGCGCCCTGGCCGCCGGCGGCCGCGGCGACCGCCCCGCACAGCCCGGCGCCCGTGGCCACGGCGCCGCA
>JBBRLA010000361.1:0-8541 GCA_038231615.1 Polyangia bacterium
AACTCCCCCAAAGCATCCAGGATGCCCTCCGCCGTCTCGCGGGCGGCGTGCTCCCTGCCGCCGGGCAGTTCGGGCAAAAGCAGCACCATCTGCCCGTCGCCGATCCAACCAGCGACGTCGATGAGGCGAAGGTGGGCGGATAAGGTGCGCTCGACGGCGTCGCGTCCGGTAGCACGCAGTTGTGATGATGATGATGCGGAGTGCTGTTCATCGGTAGCATGCAGTTGTTGAGATGATGATGCGGAGGGCGGTTCGTCGATGGCACGCAGTTGTTGTGATGATGATGCGGCGGGCGGTTCATCCTCTACGCGGGCGTCGATCTTCCCGTGGGCCGGCGAGCCCCCCCCAAAACCTGCGGCTTTTGCGACAGCGCCCGCCTCGGGCCTTGGCAAAAGGATCGACACCACCGACAGGGGCTGTTCGGTGCGCAGGGTGCGCTCGATCTCCTCTTCCAGGCGCTGTCGCAAAAGCCGCGCGTCCAGGAAGGACCGGTCGGTCTGCTGACGGGCGCCGCTGTGGAAGACCAGGGTGATGTCGCCCACGCTGATGACGTCGCCCGAGTCGATGGACTTGCCGCCGGCCACGGGGACCCCGTTGACCTTGGTGCCGTTGTGACTGTCCAGGTCGGCGATCTGCGCCTCCCCCTGCGACAGGGTGATGCGGGCGTGGCGCCGGGAGATCGAACTGTCGGAAAGCCGCAGGTCAGCCTCGGCGGTGCGGCCGATCAGGACGGCGCCGGTGCGGGGCAGGTGAAAGAAGGAGGAAGACCCTCCCTCCAGTACGAGCAGATAAAATCGACCCTCTACCGGGCTGTCTGGGGGCAGCACGGTGCGGGTCGCCGTACGTAGGTTGGCTTCTGCGCTCATCTTGCCTTCTGCACTCATCGCCTTTTAGTTAGCAAACCTACACATCTTGGCGGCAAAATTCGCCGTTGGCAAGCGCCGCCGTCGCGATCCGATCGCCACGGCATCCGTTCCCGTGGTACTCTGAAGGATGCAGTCCTCGTCTCCGGTCTCTCCCGTGTCAGGCCGGGGGGGCCTTATCGGGCGGACCCTGGGGGGGAACTACCTGATCGAGCGCAAGATCAGTGACGGCGGCATGGGTACGGTCTACGCCGCCCGGCACACCCGCCTGCCCGCCACCTTCGCCGTGAAAGTACTGCACCGGGACCTTTACCCCAGCTCCGGGGAGAGCGACGAGGTGTTCCAGCGCTTCCGTCAGGAAGCGGAGATCACGTCCTCGCTGCGCCACCCGCACATCGTGCAGGTGCTGGACTACAACCGGCTTCCCGACGGCACCATCTATCTGGTCATGGAGTACCTGGACGGCGAGGACCTCCACGCGCGCATCCGCAGGCAGGGCCGGCTGCCGCTGGCCGAGGTGCTGCCCATGGCGCGGCAGATCAGCAGCGCGCTTGGCGCGGCCCACAAACACAACGTGGTACACCGCGACCTGAAGCCGCAGAACCTCTTCCTGTGCCAGCAGGACCATGGGGAGCGGATCATCGAGGTGGTCAAGGTGCTGGACTTCGGCATCTCGAAGATCCGCCGCCCCGCCGGCCCCGATGAAACCGGGGAGCTGACCCGGGCCGGCCGGCTTCTGGGCACGCCGCAGTTCATGGCGCCGGAGCAGGCCGCGGGGCAAAACCACCTGATCGATGCGCGCACCGATCAGTTCGCGCTGGGGTCGATCTTGTACTATGCGCTGAGCGGGCAGATGCCCTTTTCGGCGAATGACCTGGCCGCGGTGCTCTTCCAGGTGCTCTACATCGAGCCGCCGCCCTTGCACTTGGTCGCGCCGGTGCCGCAGGAGGTCGGGGAAGTGGTGGCGCGGGCGATGGCCAAGCAACCGGAAAAGCGCCACGCCTCGGTGGCCGAGCTTTTGCGGGCGCTGGAGGTTGCGGCCCAGGGGACGATGATGGCGCCGTCGCAGACCGACCGCCGGGCGCAGCCGGGACCGCCGCCGCGGGCACAGCAGCACCACCACGACGAAAGCACGGTGCTGGTCCCGGTCCCCTCGCTGACCGACCCGCAGGGGCCGCCCTTGGGCCCGGGGATGCCGAGCCAGAAGGGGCTGCCCACACCCTCGGGGAGGTCCGGGCTGCCGCTGGGACCTGTCGCTTTCGCCCCGCCAGCCAGCAACTCGGGGAGGTCCGGGCTGTCGCTTCCGCCGGGGCCCGTCGCTTTCGTCCCGCCGGCCAGCGACTCGACCCGGAGGGTCCAGCTTGGGTCCGGTGTCCTTCCGGTGACCACCCTGTCCGGCAGCACCGGCACCATGGAGCACGCCGCCACCCCGTCCCCGCGAAGATCCGGAGCGCCTCGCCGCCCGGCCTCTTTCGCCATGGCCGCCGCCCTGCTGATTTCCGTGGGGACCACCGTGTGGATCCTCGGCCCGCGGAAGCCCGGCGTCTCGTCCACCGCGGTTTTCCTGGAGCGCCGGCAGGGGGCCCCGGCGTACGGCAAAAAGGGTCAGTCGACTGACCCTTTCGCCACGGCCGGCAAGCCCCGCCCCCCCGGCGCCCCCGCCTTGTCCGGCGCGGCGGGGGAGTTTGACCGCTTGCTACTGGAAGAGGACGCCCTGCGTCAGAAGGAGGACCTCGCCGGGGCCCGCCGGGCCCTCAGTCAGGCCTTGCGCCTGTACCCCCAGAGCCCCCGCGCCCGCGCCGCCATGGGCCGGCTGGAGATGGAGGCCCACAATTTCGCCGAAGCCCAACGCTGGCTGCGCGAGGCCACCGCCGCCGAACCCGACAACGCCAACCACCACCTGTGGCTGTGTCAGGCGCGTTTCCGCCTGAAGGACCGCTCCGGCGCCCGCGCCTCCTGCGCCCGCGCCCTGCACCTCGATCCCTCCCTGACCGACGCCACGCTGATCCTCCGCGGAATCCGCTGAGCGCCCGGCTCAGTACACCGCCCGGCCTACGCCGCATGTCGCCGTGGTGGCTGGCCTACGGTTCGCGCGTGGTGGCGACCTGGCTGCCTCGATCGAGCTGCTGGCGATCCATCGTGATCAGCGGCTGGCCCAGTTCTTGGGCCAGGGCCAGGTAGACGGCATCGGCCCCCCGGACGCTACAGGTATCGGCCACCCGGGCAGAGGCCTGGGCCCGCGCGTCCGTCAGCTCATAGAGCTTGTAATCGGCTCGCATCTGCTCGATCGCGCGTTCAACCAGCTCGCCGTTGCCGGTCTCGCGGCGGATAGCGGCCGCCACCTCGACCAAGAGCAGGTTGGGAGCATGCAGCGTCACCCCGTCGCTGATCGCTTGAGTATACCACAGCAGGCTGCGATTATGGTGCTTATCCCCCGGGATGAACACGGACGTCATCACGCTGGCGTCGCAGACGGCCATTCTGGCTAGCGCCTCATCTCTTCGATGATCTCAGCGCCGCTCTTGTCGGTCTGGCGGGCCGCTCCAATGTCGCTGATCAGCTTGAACAAGTTGGCCATTCGCTTCACCAATGCGACCTGTGTGTCGTTGGGATCATCAGGCAGTCCATCGAGAAGCCGTTGAAAGGTCTGGCCGGCCTCTGCATACCGTCCCGCTGCTTTGTACGTGGTGCCCAGGTTGTTCAGGAGGTGCGCGTTATTCGGTGCCATTCGTATCGCCGTCTTCATTACCCGAATGGCTTCATCGTGTTCGCCCAGAAGGCTGTGTGCCGTGGCCAGCAGATTATGGACATGCGGATCGGAATCATCGCGCCGGAGTTCTGCCTGAAGCAGCCGCCGCGCGCGATGCAGTTCCACCTCGGAGCCTCGCTTGATCAGCTCCATGGCCTCCTGTTCGACTGTCTTTTGGACCGGGGCCGCCATCGTTCGTCAAGGCTACCATGGCCCCCGGGGCGCCGCCATGGCCCATGGCTGGGCGGGCAATGTAATCAGATGGGGCGGCGGGCGGCTATGAAGGCGGAGCAGCCTCTGGCTTCCTGCCCGGAGACCCCTGGTTGCCTCGATGGCATGGAGGTTGCTTCGAGCCAGACCCAGGGCTCAGGTTCCCAACGCCGACAGGGCCAAAGGCAGCAGGTTGTAGGCCATGTGCACCAGCAGGCCCGCGTAAAGCGACCCCGCCCGGTCCACCGCCACCGCCGCGCAGCAGCCCATCACGAACACCGGCGGCGCCCCCGCCAGCGGATAAACCAGCGCCCCGGCCAGCGGATGCACCAGCGCCCCGGCCAGCGGATACACCAGCGCGCTCACCAGCACCGCCGGCCACAGCGAGAACCGCCGCCGCAGCGGCAAAAACAGGAGCCCACGGAAGATCAGCTCCTCGCTCACGGGCGCCAGCAGAAAAAGGAACATCACCCAGGCCATCCCGTGGAACATTCGCTCGATCGACGCCGTGCCCGACTTCTCCGCCAGCCAGCGAGAGAGCCAGGGCACATACGCGAGCACCTCAGCATACACCCGTTGCATCCCCACCGCCACCGCCGTGCACACCGCCACCGCCCGCAGGAACCGCCGCGCCCCCAGCCACCCGACAAGCCCCAGGTCCGGCAACATATCCGGCGCCCGGCCCGCCCAGCGCAGATAGAGCACCGAGCCCACCGCCGTCACGCCCGCCAGCCCGTAGGCCAGCGCCAGCGCCTTCTCCGAAAGCTCCGTCGGTTCATCCGACAGTGCCACCACGTAGGCCGCCAGGAACACCACGAAGAGCACCCCGGCCAAGATCCCGTCCCAAGGCCCCAGTCGGCGGCCGTCCTTCAATTCCGGCACTGCCCGCCCGCCGTGGTCTTCTTCCGGCCCGTCCGCGCTCCACAGATGCGGCCCGGCCAGGGCCACCCCCTGGTTCTCCTGCTTCCCCACGGCCCCGCCTATGGCGAAAACCAGATCGTCTTCTTCTTCAAAGTCACGCGTCGGATTCTCCATCAAAGGGTCATGAGACTGCACGGTCCATGCCGCCATCCACCTCGTGTGATCTCGCGGCCTTGCCGCCGCCCCGCCTTCGCCCGGGACAAAAAGGGTCCACCCGCTGCGGTCAACTGACCCCACGGCACCGCCGCCGAACCCGCCCCAGCTCCTCCTCATTCCGTACTATACTCAGACACGTTCCAAAGTCGGAGTTCACATCCGCCAAACTCCGCGTCTTGGCTGGGATCATGCCGAAGCTGCGCCACATCTTGCTCGTTGTCTTCGTCGACCTGCTTGTGCTGGCCGGGTGCCTCTACCTACCCGTGCGCATCCACACCGACCGCCTGGGCGCGGCGCTGGCCGACCAGGCACAGGACGCGGTCAAACTGCGCTACCGCCGGCAGATCCACGACGGTCCCGCTTTGCCCGGGACCTTCGCCGATGCCCTTTTGGTCCACCTTCCCGCGCTTGCCGAGGTGGACGATCGCCTCCCTCACCTGAATCGCGAAGCGCGATCCCTTCTGCGCGACATCGTCGATGGCAACCAGCCCATCTCCGCCACGCCGCCGATGTTTCTACAAGGACTCGCGGACGTCCGCCCGGCCCTGCGCGGCATCCTCCAGGCGACCCGCGCCGCGGAGATCCGCCCGACGCAGCTCTTGCACTACGCCTATCAGCCCAAGCATCGCCGCACCGCCCGCGGGGTGTTCGCTCTTGAGCGCATCGGCTGGCTCATCGCCCTGGACATCCGCACGCTCGTTGCACAGGGCCAAACCGAACAGGCGGTGAACGAGTGCGTCGATGCCTGGGCCCTGCGTCGCGACCTCAGCTACCATGGTTTCTTCGGCCACGGCGCGGGGGGTCAGATCGGCAAGCGGGTGTTCCTGCCCTGCCAGGCAGCGCTCGCCGCGGCCGGCAACGACCGGCGCGAACAGGCGCTTCGCCAGTTGACCCTCATCCGCGACGCCACCGTGCCCATCGCCGAGTCGATGCGGCTGGACGACCTGTACAATCAGCTCCAGATCTTCGGGGCGCTGCTCTCGTGGTCGACGCTGTCCCGGCTGCCTGCCGAGGTCCGCGACGCGGCGGAGTCGGAGTGGTGGTCCAAGGACGAGATGGACTCCCGGATGGACCGGCTGCTCCTGCGTCGGGCGTGGGTCGTCGTCGATCGCCAGATGCCGCTCCTGCGCCAGGCCATCGCCGGCCCCATCGACGCCCGCAACCGGGTGATAAAGGAAGTGCGAGAGCGCCGCCAACACGCATTGAACCCCTATTTGCGCGACATCCGCGTCAACATTGGCTTGGTGGATGACCACTACCGCGAGAACGTAGTGCGCCTGGACATGCTGCGCGCCGCGCTGGTCCTCTCGGCGGTCCAAAAGCCCGCCGCTCCGCAGACGCAGCTGGGGCAGGAGCTCCCGGCCGAGGCGGCGCTGATCGACCCGCGCACCGGTACCGCCCTGTCTCTGTCGCCGGATGGAAGATCGCTGGTGGCGGCCGGTTCGCGGAGCTTTCGGACCCTCCAGTTGCCCCTGCTCGACCTCCGTCCTTCGCCGCGGTGACCGGTTCTGCCGGGCCCCATGCACAGCCGCTCGCCCAGCAGGAGGGGGTCGGTTTTGGGGCTCAGTGGCCGGGCCAGCACCCAGCAGGGGTGGGGGTCGAAACATGGAAGCGGGTTGTTCAACCATCCGAGCCAGTCTCTTCGGTGGATCGGCATCTGGAATAGTCCTGGGGAATGAATCTGGCACCGCGGGGGCGGGTTCAAGGGTAGATTTCATCCATGTCGGAAATGTTCCTTCACGGGGTCCTGCTGATGCTCGGAAGTTCCCTCCTGCTGGGCGCCGCCACCGCCGATCCCCGGGACCTGCCAGCGGAAGCCACCTTCGCCGACCTGGTGCGCGCGGCGCAGGCGGCTGACCCGAAGACGGATGCCAAGGCCGGGTGTCTGCTTCGGATGGAGCGGGACACAGCCGGTCGCGCGCGGCTTTCGGCGGCGCTGATCCCCCCAGAAGAACGGGGGCCGGCGCCCAGGGAACTGCCCGCCGACCTGTCCGGGCTGCTCTCCCGGGGACAGGACCTGGCGCTGGACACGCCCCTGGGGCGCTACGGGTCGCGCCACGCTGGGGTCGTGCTGACATCGCTGGTGCCAGTGTCGCGGTCGCTCCTTTCCGGCCTTGTGCCGGTGCTGGCAGTGACCGCCCGAGGGACGCTCTTCACCGTAGTGGCGCCGCCCGAGACCTTCAAGCAGGGGCCCCGGGCGGAGCGCCTGGGCCCGGCGGAGATCGCGCGCCTTCAGAAAGAGATCCTGCCCGCTGCCCACGGGGTGATCGTGACCGCCGAGGCAGGAGTGAAGATGGCGCAGCTAGCCAAGGTGCTGGGCCTCCTGCGAGACTTCCCCGGACAGGTGGTGCTGGCGACGGCGCGCGCCGGAAACGAGGCCGCGCCGGGGCCAGAGATTATCCACCGCAACGCTTCGCCCCTCGCGAGCGATCACCGCGACGCTTCGCCCCTGGCGATGGACCCGACCTGCGCTCGGGAGTCGATGGATATCCCTCCCGGCGAGACCCCCGGGTACTTTCCCCCGCGTGTGTCATTCTCGGCAGTGGCGGCGGCGCAGCAGGAGACCCAGCGGCTTTGCGAGGGGTCGCTGCCGCGGGACGGCGGCGGCGTGTTTTCAGTGTCTCTGCGGATCGGCAAGGACGGCCGGGTCAGCAAGGCCTGTTTCGTGCATCCCTCTGGAGACGAAGCCACGCGGGCATGCGTACTGGCGGCGGCGCAGCGGCACCGCTTCCCGCGGATACTGGGCGGGACCTTCCTGAACCTGGGGTTCGAGGTGAAGCTGCTGCCCCAAGGGGTGGTGCAACACGCCCTCTGCTCCCCATAGGGGCCGGTCCATCCGGTCCACTCGCCGACCCCGGCGCATCTCGTAATAGCGTGGCCCTGACCACCTGGCCACCACCTCGACAGCGGCTGGTGGCGCGGATGTAAATAACCGACCTCGTCAGTTGCCTAAAGGTTTGATGAGAGCCTGTTCAGATGAAGCCATCGCCAGAACAGGGATCACCTCCTGGAAATCTGCCGCGGGGGGCGGGATGCCGGCCAACGGGCGGGACTGGGTTCGATCGGCTTGCCGATGGCCTGTGCCCGATAGCGGACGCCCGCGACCCTTGTGCTCGTCGGAACGTGGAAGCCCGCGAAGCCCGAGGCCTGAACGCCGCGAGGTGAATCTGTTCTGACCGATCAGAGGATCCGGGTTGGGTCGAGGATCGTGAAGAAAGGCGGTGCGCCACGGCGAGTCAAGGTCAAGGCCCGGGTGATCCGCAATAATGGCGGAAGCGGCATCAGGTCCCGTTCGGGGTTGATTCAAGAACGCCAGGGCGCAGCACCGCCGAGAGACGGAAGCGTCCTTGGTGGAATCTGCGAGCGGCCAGGACCGAAGGGTACCTGCAAGGGAAAACGCGATCAGCAAGACCAGTGCTCCAGGCCATCCCCCCTTCTTGTTCCCGGCTCGCTTCGCTGCCACGGAAGCAACCGGATCGGAAGATGGCGCCGGCTCGAAGGATGGCGTTACTGCCGGTGGTGGTAGTGCTGCTGTTGCCGGTAGTAGTGGTGATGCCGGTGGTGGTGCTGCCGGTGGTGGTGCTGCCGGTGGTGGTGCTGCCGGTGGTGGTGCTGCCGGTGGTGGTGATGCCGGTGGTGGTG
>JBBRLA010000362.1:0-8517 GCA_038231615.1 Polyangia bacterium
GCACGGAGGGCCACGCGGAGTGATGCGCGCGTCCGCGGCACTTTCAAGGAGCATTCGATGAACGTCAACCTGGAGATCTCCTTGCGCGCCCGCGGCGTGCGCCTGATCGCCGGGGTCAACGACGCGCCTATCTTGACCAACTCGATCGGCGAGGGGCAGCAGGGCCGGATGCCGATCGACTGGTGGCTGGCCCCGGAGGGCAACCTGATGACGCTGACGGTCATGCCGGTTGCCGGCGAGGCCAAGGCGGACCCGATGGTGGACGTCTCGATCGCTTTCCCGGAGGACCTGAAGGCGCCGCTGTGCCGGCTGGCGTGGGGTTTGCCCAAGAAGGCCCGCTTCGAGCCCTTCCGCCTGGCCTTGCCGTTCTCGCCGCCGCCGGTCAAAAGGGGCCGCATCTGGGAGGAAGCGCGGCCGTTTATGGCGGCGCTAAAGGACGAAGAGGTCCGCGGGGCGCGTGCGGCGGGGATGAAGCTTTGCCGTGCGTTCGTCAACCAGGACGCAGACCGGGTCGTGGACCTCCTTGGGTACCGCCTTTACGAGATGGCGTACGCGTTCGATATCGAGCTGTCCGCCCACCGCGAGCAGGTGCGCAAGGAGATTGCGGCGATGGTGAAGGGGCCGGGTTTCGCGCTTTTGCCGGTGAAGGAGGAAACGATCCGGGTGACCCCTTGCGGCCACGGCCGGGTGTTTCACCTGTCGCGGGAGGACGGCGGGGAACTCATTGCCACTCGGGAGACGGAGCAATCCTTCCCGACCACGATGCAAATCTACGTCGCCCTTTTGGACGGCGAGTGGCTGGTGGTTCGCTGAGGCGCCCCGGCGCCAAGGACTTCACCGACCCGGAAAAGGTCGGCTGCGGCCCCCACCACCCCATCGACGGCGTCGGCAAAAAGGGCTTCAAGAGCGCCACCAACCGCCGCGTCGAGATGGTCTTCTTCGCCCCCGAGGAAGGGCCCAAGCTCAAGTGCCACGCCGGGGGCGGCTGTAAGCCCAAGGATTGTGACGTCTACAACAAGAAGTTCTACACGTTCGAGTTCATCGTCTAACCTCGCGGCGACCTGCCAACCTCGATGACGGCCTCGGCATAGGCTGCCGCCGCGGCCTGGCATTCGGCCAGGTCCCCGGCAAGCCAGGCGGCGGAGAAGTTGGTCTCGGTGGGCGGTGGGAACACCTTGGCGGCGCGCACGTCGGCGGCCTTCAGCGCCGCGTCCAGGGCGATAGCCCCCTCGATCGGCGGGGCCACCAGATAGGCCATGGCGTCGCCGACCTTGAGGCCTGCCTCCTTGGACAGATAATGCCCCAATGAAGCGATGACGTGGGGGAACACGGCGATCTGGCCCTGGTCGTCGGCCTGGTAGAAGCAGGCATCGTGTTCCAGGCAGCGCAGAAGCGCCCGCAGGCCCTCGTCGATTTCGTCTGGGTCGGCGGCGGCGATGACCCCGAGGATCTCCCCAGACAGGCGCCCCGAAGAGTGGGCCGCGCCGGCATAAAAGGACCGAGCGAAGACCACGTCCACCGGGGCGTGCTTGGTGGCCTCGTCCAGAGCCACGTAGGTCGGGTCGTCCTGGTCGCAGGTGATGAGCCCCAGCGAGGTGTGGCGCTGGGGGTCGGCGCCGTAGGCCCGCAAAAGGGCGGCGTGGGCCCCGGGGATGCGGCGGACGGAAAGGATGCGCGGAGGGATGGGTTCGAGGATCACCTTGGCACCTCCACCAGGCGGACGCGGGGCTGTGGGGCGCGGTGGTGGCGTCCGGCGGCCTCTCCCAGTTCGGCGGCCAGCCCCGACAGGTCGAGGGTCACGCCGGAGGTCTTCTGCTCTAGCATGGCCGCGACCAGCATCGCCAGGCGCGGGGCGGCCTGCTCCGGGGGCGTGCCGCGAGGGTGGATGTTGGACATCATGTTGCGGTCCCCATCGGTCTTGCCGATGCGCGGGTCGTGCACCAGGTACGCCGAGAGGCCGTCGCCGGTGCCCAGGCCGGGGCGCTCGCCGAGCAGGATGACCGCGACCTTGGCCCCGACCTCCTGTCCGATCTCGTCCTCCAGCCACACCCGGGCGAAGCGGGCGCACATCGGCGTGCCCACGGTAAAGCCACGGGCCGCGCATTCTCGGGTGAAGCAGGTGAGCAGCGCCATGCCCGATCCCATGCAGGCCACCGCGGACAGGCCGTCGGCGAGGATCGGCTGGACCTGGATGCCCTTCTTCGCCCGCTCGCGCAGGCGCGAAAGGGACGCCTCGGACAGGCGCCTGCCGAGATCGGGACGCAGGAGGAATTCGCGGTGGTCCTTCACCCGGGAGTGAAGGGGAAGCAGGTCCTGCTTCTCGGCCCAGTCCTCGGGCAGCACCGTCGCCACCGCCTCGTGGGCCACGGCCAGCTCGGCCTGGAACTGGAGCACCACATCCGTGGCGTAACGGGTACCCACATGCCCGATGCCGACCAGCGCGGTGGTGTGGTGGCTGGCCTCCTCGGCGTAGCGGCTGCGGCCAGGTCCCTGACCCGGACCGTGAAAGGACGGGAAGACCCGCGATGGCGGTGGCGGGATCGCCGGTACCTTGGGCGGGGGCGGAAGGGGATCGAGGGTCGAAAGCCGCGTCCGCAGCGCCGTCATCAGGGCGCGGGTGACGCTCATCGGATCACCTGCGGGTCGCCGAAGCGCTCGCCTGGGCGGTCGCCGTCCATGATGCCGACGTGGTTCAGCCAGGCGTCGAACTCCGGCGTAGGGCGTTTTTGCAGCAGGCCGCGCACCGATGGGATGTCATGGAAGGAGGTGGACTGGTAGTTGAGCATGATGTCGTCCCCCACCGGCAGGGACATGAGGTAGGAGCAGCCGGCGGCGCACAAAAGGACCTTCAGGGACTCGACCTCGTCCTGCCCCATGTCGGCGTGATAGGTGAAGCAGGCATCGCAACCCATGGGCAGGCCCAGGAGCTTACCCATGAAGTGGTCCTCCAGGGCGGCCCGGGTGATCTGACTGCCGTCCTCCAGGTACTCGGGGCCGATGAAGCCGACCACGGTGTTGACCAGGAAGGGCTTGTAGCGCCGGGCGAAGCCGTAACAGCGGGCCTCCAGGGTGACCTGGTCGGCGCCGTGGTGGGCGCCGGAAGAGAGGGCCGAGCCCTGGCCGGTCTCGAAATACATGACGTTGGGCCCTTGGGTCGTCCCCTGCTCCTTCATCTTGGCCCACGCCTCATCGACCAGTTTGACTGAGATACCGAAGGCGCGGTTGCCGGCCTCCGAACCCGAGAGGGACTGGAACATCAGGTCCATGGGGCAGTGAAGATCGAGCGCCTTCATCTGCACGGTGATGTGGGAGAGCACGCAGTGCTGGGTGGGGATGCGGTTCCGCTGCATCAATTCGTGCAGCGCCCGCAGGATCTCGGCGGTGGACTCGGGGGAGTCGGTGGCCGGGTTGACGCCGATGACCGCGTCGCCGCAGCCGTAGGACAGGCCCTCCCGGGTACTGTAGAGGATGCCGAGCACGTCATCGGTGGGGTGGTTGGGCTGCAAACGAGACGACATGCGCCCGGGCAGGCCCAGGGTGTTGTTGGCCCGCACCACCACCTGGCACTTCTGCCCCACGACCATCAGGTCCATGTTGGACATGAGCTTGGCCACCCCGGCGGCCATCTCGGGGGTCAAGCCGGGAGAGATCGATCGGATGAGGGGCCCGGTGGTGGTAAAGAGCAAGAGCCACTCGCGGAACTGCCCCAAGGTCAGGTCCTTGACCGCCTGATAGGCGACCTCGTCCAGGGTATCCTCGCACAGGCGGGTCAGCTCGTCTTGTTCGTAGGGGACCACCGGGTTCTGGCGCAGTTCCGCCAACGTCAGCCGGGACAGCACCGCACGGGCCGCCACGCGCTCGATGGGGTCCCGGGCGGAGATGCCCGCCAGGTCATCGCCGGACTTCTTGGGGTTGGCCTTGGCCAGCACCTCCTTCACCGACTTGAAGGAGTAGCGGACCCCGCGGACGGTGGCGGAAAAGGGGGGCATGTGACGACCAGCGAGGAAGTCGTACTTCAGAAACGGTGGATTTTCAAGGGCCGCCGGGGTATCCTTTTTGCCGTGCGAGGCGAAATCCTGCACACCGAGCGGTTGGTCCTGGAGCCCATGACGCTGCCTCTGGTCGAGGCGGTGATGACCGGCGATCGCGCTCGGGCCGAGGCGCTGGCGCGGGCGCGCTTCCCGGCGGAGTGGCCCGGCTCGGCGCTGGTGGAGAGGGCGTTCACCGCCTCCCTGGAGGCGATCCGCAAGGACCCCGAGACGCGCCTGTGGGGGGACCGGCTGCTGATCCCCGTGACCGGCGAGCGGCGGGTGATCGGCAGCGTGGTCTTCCATGGGCACCCCGAGGATGGGATCGCCGAGGTGGGTTACGGGGTCGAGGAGGGGTCCCAGCGGCTGGGCCTGGCCACCGAGGGCACCCGGGCCTGCGTGGAGTGGGCGCTGCGGCAGCCCGGAGTGCGGGCCGTGCAAGCCGCCACCTTCGGTTGGCACTTGGCGTCGCTGCGGGTGATCCAGAAGCTGGGCATGCGGGAGGTGGCCAAGCGGGACCACGAGATCCTCGGCGAGCTTCTGGTCTTCGAAGTCGCGGCCCAGGCTTGGCCCAGGCTTTTGTAGATAGGCCTGTCCAGTTTCTCGCTTCCGCGGGGGGCCTTTGTGCGGGATTTGCCCACCCCGGGATCTGGTGACAGGATCATCTCAATCCCCAAGGATTGAGCTGAGGAAGTGAATATGATTCAGGGCCCCATGTACGAGATGGTGCAGAGCGTCAAACAGCTTGTCGTCGAGGTGCTGGAGGAGGCCAGCAAGACGCTGGAGCAGGCGACCATTACCGACCGAACTTCGCTGGCCGAGGTCGGGACGATCTTCGGCGCGCTGGCGGATTCGATCGTCGGCCTGGGCAACGCCCTGGGGAGCCTGGCCGGCGGGCTTGTGCGCCTGGGCGAGACCGGGGCCACTGCCGACCAGATCAACAGCCACTGGCAACGCCTGCGCAGCGCCGGGAACTAGCCGGAACTGGCCCCGAGCATGGAGGCCGGCTCAAACCGTCAGCGCCGGCTCCGGCAGTCGGGCGTTGTGCAGGATGGCAATGCTCAAAGCGGTGTCCAGGTCGGGGCAAAGGGCCAGCTTGCCGGGTTCGCGGACGATCCCCGCCCGCTTTAGCACCTCCCCCGGCTGCTGCTGCAAGCCGACGAGGATGACCTTCCGACCGGCCTGCCTGGATTTGCCCAACACCGTCTCCAGCGCCACCAGGCCGGTGGCGTCGATCGCCGGGACCTGGGACAGCACCAGGATCAGGGTGTGGGTGCGCGTCCCCGCCAAGTCGATGACCCCGATGGCCTTCTCGGCGGCACCGAAGAAGAGCGGCCCAGCGATCTCGTACATCCGCACGCCGGGGGGCAGCTCGATGTGGCGGGTGAGATCGTTGTCCACCAGCTTGACGTTGAAGAGCGCCGCCATGCGCCGCATGAAGAGCAGCGCCGCCAGCACCACCCCGACGGACACCGCGACCACCATGTCGAAGAACACCGTCAGAAGGAAGCACGTCAAGAGCACCACTGTGTCGCTGCGCGGAGCGACGCGGGTGATGTGCACGAAGTGGCGCACCTCGGCCATGTTCTTGGCAACGATCATCAGCAGGGCCGCCAGCGCCGCCATCGGCAGGTAGGCCACCAGGGGCGCCAGCACGATGGTGCAGGCCAGAACGAAGATCGAGTGGATCACCGCGGCGATTGGCGATTGGGCCCCGGCGCGGATGTTGGTCGCGGTGCGGGCCAGTGCGCCGGTGGCGGCTATGCCGCCAAAGAGCGGGCACAGGACGTTGGCGATGCCCAGGGCCAGGAGTTCGCCGTTCGAATCGTGCTTCGAACCGCTCATGCCATCCGCGACCACCGCCGAAAGGAGTGACTCGATGGCGCCAAGCATGGCGATGGCGAAGGCCGCGGGCAAGAGCTGCTCGATGGTATGGAAATTCAGATGCAAGGGGACCCCGCCGGGGCCGGGCATGTGCCAGGGGAGCAGCGGAAGCGGTGGCAGCGGCGGAATGCCGGCGACCTGGTGGCCGTTGACCAGAGAGTGGAACCGCGAGCCGATGGTGGCCACGTGGAACCCCGGAATCAACCCGGTGAACAGGACGCAAAGCAGGCTCACCACCACCAGGGCGATGAGGGGCGCCGGGATGCGCTTGATCACGTAGGGCAGGCCGAAAAGCAGCAGCAGCGTGATCGCCGAGACGAGCAGCTCCCAACCCGATAGGGTGCCGCGGGACTCCCACATGATTCGCCAGCGGTCGACGTAGGACTCCGGGCTCTGGAGGAAACGCAGGCCCAGGAAGTCCTTGAGCTGGATGGTGGCGATGACCACGCCGATCCCGGCCGTGAACCCCGTGGTGACCGGGTGAGGGATGTACTGGATCAGCTTGCCCAAGCGGGAAAGCCCCATGGCGATGAGCATGAAGCCCGCCAAAAACCCCGCTACCAGGAGCCCGCCGACGCCGAACTTGGTGACGATGGGGACCAGGATCACTACGAAGGCTGCGGTGGGCCCGGTGACCTGGCAGCGGGTGCCGCCGAGCAGGGCGTTGACCAGGCCGGCGATGATGGCGGTGTACAGGCCATACTGGGGCGGTACCCCCGAGGCGATCGCCAGGGCCATCGAGAGGGGCAGGGCGACCACCCCGACCACAAGACCAGCCATGGCGTCGGCGCGGAAGTCGGCGGCGGTGTAGCCCTCTCGCAGGCGGGTGCGCAGCCCGGAGCCAAGGCCGGTGCGTAGAGCGGAGTTGATTTCGAGAAGTCGTGTTTCCATGTCCAGATTAACCCGGGCTGGGGTCATGTATTCATTTTAGCGCAGCAGGAGTGCAGCGAAGAGGAGGCCCGAGAGAAGAAGGCCCGTGACAAAAAAGAAGAGGGCCACTTTGGGGATGCTGCGGGGAGGCTTTTGCCTGCTAACCCGGGTCAGCGCTGGCGATGCCAGCGTGGGTAGATACGCGTCGCGGCGCGTCGTGTCGTCCGACTCGGGGCCCGGGTCCGTGGGGCGGAGCGCAGGGGCCATCAACGTCGGCAACCGGCCGACCTCCCGGGTAGAGTCGTCGATGAACCGCATCGCCGGCAGCGTCTTCATCAACTGCGGGTCCGGCGGCGGTGGCCCGGGGGCCCGCGGGGTGGCCGCCGAGGGCGACACCGCATCTTCGCTCTCGCCTGCTTCCAGCGCGCGGATGCGCGCGACCACCTGGGCCATCGCCGGCCGCTGCTTCGGCGGGCGAGAAAGCATGTCTCCGATGAGCACCTCGACCTCCGCCGGGGCGCAGGGCAGCCGGTCGCGCAGGAGCGGCGGCACCCCTTGCACATGCTGCATGATGACCGCAAGCGGCCCCTGGCCCGGGCTGCCGAAGGGCGGTGCCCCGGCGAGCATCTCGAAGAGCATCACCCCCAGGGAGTACACATCGGTGCGGTCGTCCAGCGCCCCGCGGGCCAGGCACTGCTCGGGGGACATATAGGTCGGAGTGCCCATCACCGTCCCCGCCGCCGTGCGCCTGGTGGCGGCATCCAGGAACTTGGCCATGCCGAAGTCCAGGAGCTTCAGCCGACCCGGGTCCGACGGGGCCTGTCCGGATGAATCGTCGATGAACGGCGCTCCGCTTCGCTGCGCGCTATTGGAGATGATCACGTTTTCGGGCTTGAGATCGCGGTGCAGGATGCCCTTGGCGTGGACCGCCGCCAGCGCCGCCGCGATCTGCCGAGCAATCCACAGGGCCTCCCCAAGGGGCAGTTTGCCGCCCTGGTGAATCATGCGCGCCCGGAGCGACTCGCCGGTGAGGTACTCCATTGCCAGGTAGGGGGTGCCGTCCGCCAGGGTGCCGGCGTCGAAGACCTCGACCAGACTGTGATGAGGAACGATGCGGGTGATCCGTGCCTCGTCGAAGAAGCGCTGCACGTGCTGCTCATCCCGGGCCAGCGCCGGAGAGAGCACTTTGATCGCCGCCACCCTGCCGTTGCGCTCGTCCACCGCCCGGTAGACCACCCCGGTCGAACCCTCCCCCAGGAGCGTCTCCAACCGGTAGGCCCCGACCCGCTTGCCCGTCAAGGGCCCGTTGCCACCGGGCGATCTTTGTCCATCCACTGACATGGCGGGCAAGACGTCTTCCGCTACCCCAGGCGAGCTTCAGAGAAGCTCGAAAGCAGGCGCAAGCACGAGCGCTTGGCCGAGTTTACGACGGCGACGGGGCGTAGACACACGCCAGAGGATACGACAAAACTCCGGCGGTGGTGACGAGGATCGCGATTCATTCGTTTTTTCCAGTAGATAGCCGGTAGCCGATCAACCCATCAAGGGCGAAAACCCACGCGAGAGCGGTTTTTTTGACCGGGGTCAGTGACCCGGATAGAAAGGATTCATGAGTGGTTATCGCTTTTGGGTCGAACGGCACAAACTTTCTGTCTGGCTGGAATCGGAGAAGAGCAAGCTTGAAGGCTTGCAGGAGGTCGAACGCAAGCGGCGCTCGATTGAACTGGAGCGGGAC
>JBBRLA010000363.1:0-8514 GCA_038231615.1 Polyangia bacterium
CGCTCAGCGCCGCGCGGCACAGGGCGCAAAGCTGACGCACCAGCACCGCCGGCCCCACGGCCAGGGTCAGGTCCAGCCGATGGGCCACCAGTCGTCCCGAGAAAAGCAGGGTCAGGACCAAGACCAGCGAGACCGCCGCAAGGACCAAGGTGGAGCAAAGCCCGGCACCGATGGCATGGCGCAGCCCGCAGCGCAGGGCATGGTACGAGGCCCACCGCGTGCGGGCGGGCCGGTCCAGTCGGTACAACTGTGCATAGTGCTGTGCGACGCTGGCCGCCGACCACAGAAAGCCCAGCAAAAGGAGCGCCGCACCCGCCAAGGGAAAGACCCGCGCATAAGGACGGCCGGGGGCCAGCTTGTAAAACGCCGCGCCGAAAAGGGCCCCAAGGACCAGGATTGGCAGGCGCAGCAGCAGCCCATGCAGGGCCAGCCTGAGCATCCGCCCAGCGTGCCGCGCCGCCTGTGCCAGCACCGCCGGCCCCAGGACCCTTTGGGGATCGCCGGGACGACGCAGCGCCTGCACCAGGCCCCCGGAGAGCAAGGTGGAGAAGAGCCAGGAGAGCAGCACGGCCATCGCCAGGCTGGGCAGGAGCACGCGCAAAAGTCCCGGTTGGTCGGTGGAAAGCTCGCCAAAAAGGACGTCCGCGCGCCCCTGTGCCAGCGCCCGGCCCAGGGGCCGTTCATCCAGGGCGCCCTTCAGGCAGAAGAGCAGCGGAACCGAGGCGCTCAGCGAGATCAGCAGCGAACCGCAGAAGAGCAGAGCCACCAGCCCCGGGCGACCGAGCATGCGGCGCACCCCGGTGAAAAGGATGTCCAGCGCTTTACGCATGTCACACACCCGCCAAAAGATCGATGAGGGTCTGCACCAGCCCGTGCCAGGTCGAGGCCAGCCGCAGGGCCGGCGCCCCGTCGGGCTTGAGCAGGAGGCCGTTGTTCAGCCGGTGCTCATCCAGAAGCAGGGTCTGGTCGGGATCGATCTCGACCCGCGACAGGGCCGACGGACGGCGGGAATAACGGAAGCGCCGCACCCGGTTCTCCCCCGCGGCCCGCTGTTCATCAAAGCCCCAGGTCTCACGCACGACCGAGCCGTCCTGGAAGGTCATGCGCACGACCACCGGGAAAACGAAGTCGCCCATGCGTTGTATGTGCACGTCGCTGTCGTGCAGCTTGGGGTGCCGGGTATCCGGGTCGTCCTTCTGGGGGTCGAATTCGTGGCGCCCCGGGGGCTGCCCGATGCAAGCGGCCTCCTCGGCTTCCCGCACGTCATCTTCTCGCGCCCGTGCTTCCGGGTCGGCTGGGTTGGGGGCGACCGTTCGGGGCGGCGGCGGGCAGTCCCACAAGCCGGCGGCGGGAAGGTGGGGCCGGGTCACCGCGGACAGGACCTTGTAATCGGCAACTCGGGTCGAGGTCAGCGCCTGGTCCCAGAACCAGCCCAGGTCCTCCCCAGCGCCCTGGTCGAAGGACGCGGTGAAGTCGCCGCGATGGGGGTGGTGGAAGCGGTAGCGGTCGACGTAGCGCCGCATCCCCGCCTCCATCCGGGCGGGGCCCAGGTAGTGTTCCAGGGTGCACAGGGTCATCGCCGTCTGGGCGTAGGTCACCGGCGAGTAGGTTTCGGGAGGGAAGAGATAGGAAAAGGTGGCGATGGGGGCCCGACGCAGGGACCCGCGGTAGCCCAGCCAATCCTGGTCTATTTGCGAGAAGCACAGGCCCAAAAAGTCGATGGCGTTGCACGGCCCGGGGATGATGCGCTCCATGGCCCAGGTGGTGAAGGTCTCGTTGAAGCCTTCGTCGAGGAAGGCCTCCTCGACCTCGTCCGAGCCGACAATGCCGTAAAAGTACTGGTGGCCCAGCTCGTGGGCCGTGACTCCCTCCAACACATGCAGGCCCGGGGGCAGGGAAAGGCCCACGGAGGTGAAGAGGGTCGGGTACTCCATGCCGCCCGCGCCGTTGCCGTCCGCCGGGGGCAGCACCACGGTGACGTTGCCGTAGGGGTAGACGCCGAAGCGGCGCTCCAGTTCCAGCAGCCCCTGGCGGGTGGCGTGCAAGTGGCGCGGGTTCATGGATTCAAGGCCGCGCCGGCTGAGCAGGCGCACGTTCACGCCACCCCATTCATCCTGGATGCGGTCGTTGATCTCGACGAAGCGCGGGTCGGCCATCCAGACAAAGTCGTGGACGTCCTCGGCGTGGAACAGGAGGCGCTGGCGGTCGCCCTTTACGGTCCTTTTCACCTGCACGCCGGTGGCCCCGACCCCGTAGCCCACGGGGACGTCGACTTCGACGTCGTAGACGCCGTAGTCGGCGAAGAACTCGGTGTTGCCGTGGTACTGATGGGCGCGCCAGCGACAGCCGCTCTGGCAGTCGAAGACGCCGATCTTGGGGAACCACTGGGAGACGGCGTTGAACTCGCCGACGTAGCCCGAGCGGGCGAAGACCTTGGGAAGAGTGGTGGTGAAGGAGATCTCGACCTGGACGGCGGCGCTGGGGCCGACCGGCACGGGCAGGGGCACGGTCATCAGAGTATCGTCGATGACGGCCCGGGAAAGCAGGTCGTCCCGGCCTACTTTCAGGGCGCTCACGTCGATGGCGCCGTAGCCGTGCTCGGGCATGATGTCGCGACGGAGGCGGGGACCGGTCTCGCGGATGAAGGTCGAGGCGCGGTTCTTGAAGGCGTTCTGGTACAGGTGGAAGACCAGCTTGTCTGCGGGCCGGTTTTCCAGGTTGTGCCACGAGAGCACCAGATGTCCGATAATCTGGTGGGCCTTCTCGTCGAGGCGCGCGGTCATCTGGTAGCTGGCGTTGCGCGGGGAGAGGGGCCCGGGGACGCGCAAGGCGGCGGGCTCGGTGGCGGCTGCCGGGGCCAGCGCCGAGGCCGAGGAAAGACAGACCAGCGACCCGAACGCGGCGCCGGTCAGAAAGACGAGCATCGCGAGTCCTGGCCTGGGCCGGTCGGGTCGATCGGGGCACATGTCGGCGAAGCATAGCGCATTTCCGCGGCGACGCGGTTCCGTGCTATCGATAGCCCGTGTCGATGGTGAAAGAAGACGACCTCCGCGACGAGGGATGGCGCCTGGTGCTGCCCACCCCGGAGGCCACGCAGGCGCTGGGGGCGAAGCTGGGCGAGCTTTTGCAGCCGGGGGACGTGATCGGCCTGGACGGGCCGCTTGGCGCCGGGAAGACCTGCCTGGTGCAGGGATTGGCGCGGGGTCTGGAGGTGCCCCGGGACACCAGGGTCAGCAGCCCGACCTTCACCCTGATGAACGAGCATCCGGGACGGCTGGTCCTTTATCACGTGGACCTTTATCGGCTGAATTCCGCGGCCGAGCTGGACGAACTGGGGCTCTGGGAGGCCGCCGACTCCGGCGGGGTCATGGCGGTCGAATGGCTCGCGCGCTTTCCGCGGGCGCTGCCGCTCGACCGGCTGCACCTCGATCTGTCTATGGATGCAAGCGGGCCCCTGGGACCGCGGCACCTTCTGGTCAGGGCCCTCGGCCCGCGCGCGGCGGAGCGTCTGCAAAAGCTTCGGGATGCCGCGCCTTGGTTTATCTGAATCTGACCCCTCACCCATTGTGCAAGAGACCCCATGGATTTCTTTTCATCGCCCTCCCCGAGTGTCTTTCTGACAGCGCCATCCGCTTGCATTGAGCCCGGACGCGCCCGCAGGCGGCGAGCGGAGCGGCCTACTGGCCGTGAGCACGGCGGCGAGGACGAAAGACGAGGCTCAATGCAAGCGGATGGCGCTGTCAGGCGTGCCGCCGCCTGGGGCTTGGCCGCCGCCCTCATCGCCGGCCTTCTGGCCCTGACCTTTGATACGACCCTCCTGCTCGCAACCGGCGCCGCGCCGCGCCTGGCCCTTTGCGCCGGGCTTGCCGCCGCCGCCCTGGCCGTGCTGCTCGGCCTGACCGCCGGCCCGGCGCTGGCCTGGGTTGCCAGCCTCGCCGCTCGCGCCGCCGCCCGATCGGGGCCTGTGCACTGGCTCTTCCCCGTGCCCGTCGCCGCCGCCGCCGCCTTCCTGGGCTGCCTGATCACCGACATCCCCGAGAAGCACCGCCCCCGCCTGCACCTCTTTGTCCTGTTCACCTTCACCGCGGTCATGACCGCCGCCGCCTGGCTCTACCGCACCCGCCGCCTGTCCCCCGTCGTCGCTGTCTTTCTGGCCCTGGCCGCCCTGTCCACGGATGTGGCGATCCTCCCCAACAGCTACCGCGAACTGCACGATCTCCTCTCGATTTTCGCGATCTTCTGCGCCCTTTCCCTGCTCACCCCCCTGCGCCGCAGGATCGCCGCCGCCGCCCCCGCACCGGTGGTGATCGCGGTCTGCGTCAGCATCGCAGGCAGCGTCCTTTTCCTGCGCCGCGTGGACGATCTGGCCCCCGCATGGCGCGCTCTCTCGACACAGCGCGCCCGCTTCGCGCCCCGCCTGGCCCGCGCCGCCCGCGCCCTGGTCGACCTGGACCGCGACGGCTTCTCCCCGGTGGCCTGGGGGGGCGACTGCGACGATCTGGATCCACGCAAAAACCCCTTTGCCCTGGAACACCCGGGCGGCGAAGACCGGAACTGCGACGGCGTCCCCCTGCCCGCCGCGCCCGGTCCCGAGCACCGCGGCCTTTACCCCGCCGCCGGCGCCCCCGACCTGCCGGATGGGACCGTGGATCTGGTCCTCCTCATCACCGTGGACTGCCTGCGCGAGGAGGATTTTCGCCCCGACATCATGCCGCGCACCCTGGCCTTGTCCCGCACCGGCCTGCGTTTTACCCGGGCCTACGCCGCCGCCACCAGCACCCGCGTGGCCACCAGGATGATGCAGCGCAGCCTCGACGAATCGCTCCCCGTGGCCGAACGGCTGAGACAGGCGGGCGTACCCTCCACCGCGGTGATCTCCCTGCGCCATGGCATCTTCGACGTCCCCCTGGAGCGCTTCACCGAGGTCCGCGTTCCGCCTCGGGGGATCTGGCGCTGGGACGCCAACCGCACCACCGATGAGGCCCTGGAGGTCCTGCGGGCAGGGGACCGGCGCTACCTGTGGGTCCACTACTTTGATGCCCACGCTCCCTACCTGGTCCACCCTGCCGCAGGGCCGCCGCCGTCACGCCTGGTGCCCTCCTACCCGGGCTACCTCGACGGGCTGACCTTCATCGACCAAGCCATCGGCAGGCTGCTCGCCGGCCTGCGCCGCGACGGGCGAATGGGCCGGACGATGATCGTCTTCACCGGCGATCACGGCGAGGGTTTCGGCGAGCACGGCGTGATGTTCCACCACGCCTCGGGCTACGAGGCCCTGACCCATGTGCCGGGGGTGTTGGTGCTGCCCGGACTTTTGCCGGGGACCTATGAAGGGCTGGTGTCCCATCGCGACCTGCCGGCGACCATCCTCGGCGCTTTCGGCAAGAGCGCCACCGACCCGCACGCCGAGGACTTCGGCAGGAGCTGGCTGCGCCTCCTTCGCGCCCCCGGGGCGCCACTACACAAAAGCGTGGGCGTGCGCACCGGCCGCTGGGTGGGCGGCGAGCGAGGACTTTCCCCGATGTGCGTGCTGGTCCAGGGGCGGTACAAGCTGGTAAAGAGTCTGGAAGACGAATTGCTGGAACTCTACGACGTCATCGACGACCCCGCGGAGCAGCACAATCTGGCGACGGAGCGGCTGGATGTGACGAACCGGCTGGCAAAAGACCTGGCGATCTATCGATCTCTGGATCAGTGGCCCAGGTCGATCTTGTACGATCGATAGGTGCCGATAGCGATCCCGCTGCGCCGGCGGCAACCGCGCCCGAAAAGAATGAGAGATCCCGGGCCGGTTCACCACGTTCGGCGAGCTCCTCACAAGGCGAGAAGTCCAGGTTGTGGGCCTGCCGCAGCGTCCAGGAATCGTGGGTCCATTCCGAGTTCGTCAGGTACGAATAAGGAAAGTAGCAATATCCCCCTTCTCCCCAGTCCGTGCCCCACGAATTCCGCACCAGGAACACCTCGTCGTGATCCGAGTATCCGCACGCCAGCAGCGCGTGCCCGCCCAGGTTCTTCTCCCCCGATCCGGGCAGCCCGATCCTTCCATGGTGCCCGTGCTCCTCGAACGAACTGAAAATCTTCGTGCCGAACACAAAGGGGTAGCCCTCTGCCAGGCAGGTCTTCATCGCGTGCAGTTCCACCGGGACGCGGTAGTATTCGTCGATGGTGTGCCCCTTTGCCTCGGAGTAGGCGTGGTGGTGGGGCTCCTTTTTGAAGCTGTGCACGTCGTAGGGCCAGGTATCCTCGCTGCATACTCCGTACTGGTGCAGCACCT
This sequence comes from Polyangia bacterium, assembly GCA_038231615.1. Classification (GTDB taxonomy): domain Bacteria; phylum Myxococcota_A; class Polyangia; order Palsa-1104; family JAEUJZ01; genus JBBRLA01. Next base: position 6,275 of record JBBRLA010000363.1, read on the forward strand.
TCATCCCATTGCGCAGGGAGGCGCCGCTGTCCTGTTCCACCGTGCCCTCGATCTTGCGCTCCAGGTAATAGATGAAGAGGCGGCTGACATCGCCCTCATTGCCGGTGATGCGCTTCTCCAAATATTCGTAGGCGCCGGCGATGGCGTTGGCGGTGCAGCTCCCGAGTTCCCCCTGGTCCTCGATGGTGGTCATGTGCTGGCGCAGATCGACGAAGGGGGGCACCCCCTCGGGGCCCACCTTCTTGTGCCGGTCGTAGGGCTTGTCGTTGGGGTCCTCGACGTCGCGTTTGCAGGCCCCGATGACCACCCTGTGCCCACAGGGGTGCACGATGGTGTTGAACACCCCGTCGGCGATGGCCGCCACCGCCGGCGTCCGAGCATGTGCGTCGGAGAGGGACGCCCCGCACTGGCTGCACGTGAGGGGACCGGGGTGGGTCACCGGGGTGTCGCAGAAGGCACAAACCCGATCGCTCATCTTATGAAGGGTAGCACGCCGATAGGACCTTCGCAGGTCCTATCCCCGCGGAGGGGGCCGCTGAATGTGGAGATTTTCACAGATGATATGATATGGGATGCACAAGACCCCGCCGCCGCCGACCCCCGGGCCCCAGGATCGCCACCTGCCCGCATTCCTTATGGTCCTCGCCGTCTTCTCGTGCGCCGCCGGCCCGGGGACCGGGCGCGTCACCGATCCGGCCACCCTCTCGCGCCAGCAAGGGGTAGCGGGACCTGCCGTCGTGGCCTTACAGGCCGGTCGCTTCGACGAGGCCCTGCGCGCCGCGGATCAGGCGCTTTCCGTCGATCGGAACAACCCCGGGGCCCACGCGGTCCGGGGCCTGTGCCGCTACAAGGCGGCGATGCACCAGATCCGCATCGACGCCGAGACCCTCGTGGCCAGCGGAGTGATCGGCGGCATCAACCAGCAGTACCTGACCTTCTCCCTGGGCAACGCCGAAGCCGCCCTCGCCGCTGTCGAAGCCGACCTGGCCGCCGCCGCCGCCGAACCGGCCTTCGCTCTGGAACTGTGCCCGGCCTGCTGGGAGGTCGACTGGAACGGCAACGGGCGCATCGACAGCAGCGATCGCCACCTCTTCGAGATTGAGGAGGACGCCGCCGGCAACCGCATCGACGACAGCGACCCCCGAAGGCGACCCACCTTCCGCCTGGACCTGGGGGATCTGTACTGGGCCCGGGCCCTGATCTCTTTCCAGCGGGCCACGCTCGACCTGCTCGCGGCCTACCGCCTCTCCGACCTGAACGCGATGCTCGGGTCGATCATGAGCGGCCCCAAGCCCAAAGCCGTGACCCTTTCCCTCACCGATCCCGGCAAGGTAGCGCGGGCCCGCAAGCGGATCCTCGAAGGGCTGGCCCATGCCGACCGCACCCGCCGGGAATACCTGGCCGAAACCGACGACGACCGCGAATGGGTGCCCAACCCCCGGCAGAAGAGCCACCCGCTGCCGCTGCCGGTGGACCAGGCCCTGTACCAGACCTGGGAGGGAGTGGTGGCCGACCTCGGGCGGCTGGTAAAGGGGCAGGAGGGCCTCTCGTTGCAGGCGATGGCGCAGCTTGGGAAACACAAGTGGCAAAACCCACCGCGCGGCTACCTGAACCTGGGGGCCCTGTTGTCTCAGCCCCGGGACATTACGCTGGACCTCGCGGAGATCGAGAGCGTCGGCGACCAGACGGCCAACGCCGAGCAAACGCTGCGTCATGTCCTGGGAAGCGGCTACGCCGAACACATGCGCCCCTCGCCGATCCTGGGCAGGATGGAGCGCATGCGCAAGGAGATGGACCGGGGCGAGGAATCGATGCAACGCAAACTGCGCTATCTTTTTTGGCTCAACTGACGGACGAGTCCCTTGGGCCTGAGCTTCCTGGCAGGTCACGAGAAAGAGGGGTTGCACAGCTCACCCAGTCTGACATCATTATCCAAGTCAGGAAGAAGCACATGGCCGGAGCAGATTTTGGCGCACCCCCGCAGCGACCGAGGGAGCGTACTACTGTACGTGACCGACGGAGCGTGGGGGCACCACCCATGTCCTCGCGAATGCGAGGACATGGGTGAGAGGTACGCCAAAAGATGCCCGGTCCAGGTGCTTCTGACAGGGACTTCGGCCAGAGGGATTTCCGCCCGGTAATCTCGACGGAGAAGGCCGCAGAATGAATCGGACCAGAGAGGAGCGCATTCCACCGTCGAGAACCGCCATGATGAACTGGGTCCACAAAACCTATTCCGA
>JBBRLA010000364.1:0-8513 GCA_038231615.1 Polyangia bacterium
CTTCTGCGACTGCAAGAGGGGGCGAAGGACCTTGACGCGCTCCTGCGCGGCTCCACCTGGCGGCTCGATCTATCGGCCGATGAGCTGAGCCCTGCCGAGACGGAGGAGCGGCTGAAGGCGCTGCGCGGGCAGTTCGGATACACCGACGAGCAGGTCGTCGAGTCCGCCGTGCGCGGCGAGCTGCCCGCGGAGCCTTCCTTCGTCGAATGGCTCGCGCTCCTTGGGCGGGGGGACCTGCTTGCACCCCGATGAGCACCTTTCGCACCTGCTTCAGATGTTGGGGCCCGCACAGCAGCGGATCTGCGGGCTATCCCCGCCGCTACCCGATAGCGTCGATGGGCTCCTGGCCCGGCTGCGCGGCGTCTTCCGAAGGGCCAAGTCGGTGGGGCTCCTGGTCAACAGCCTGGAGCAGCGATCGCATGGGCTGCTGAAGAAGCAGGCGCCGATCAGCGAAGAGCTTTACGAGAAAGAGCGTCTGCTGGAGCCACAGCACCCGCGGCGCCAGGTCGCCGCGATCGTCGGTGGGGAGAAGAACTTTCACCGGCTGCGGACCATCCCGCATTTTGAACGGGACGACGGCGCCTGGTTCGATTTCAGGTGCTGCGGTACTTTGAGCCCAAGTGCGGTACTTTGCGGCCTGGTCGGAGGGGGAGTGCGGGAGTGGATGGCGGACAATAGCATCGCCATGCTTTGAAGGTGTAGGTCAAATTCTTACCTAAACCTTCATTTCATCACTTGACCTTCCGTGCCAGGTGCCGAGATACTACCCGACATGTCCAATCACCCCCGTCCAGGGCATGAAAAGCAGATGAGTTCGCCTGTCAGTGAGGTGAACTAATGTCAAGTACCACGTACCGAATCGCAGGCATGGGTACGGCGGTCGGCATGGGCATAAGCAATAGCCGGTATCTGAATATCGCGTCGGTTGGAAAAATGAACAGCGACGACGTCCCATACTGTCTGGCGAATGAATATATCTGCTCTCAGATAGGCAGATTTCTATATCTGCCTATCCCACCTGGGATAATAGTTCATTCCCCTAGTGCGCCAGTTACAAAATGGTTTGCATCTTTAAATTTCAATCAAGAAGGCGCAACGCTTCCTCCGATCATTGATCCAGAAGACTACGTTCAGCAATTCCCGAAGCTTTCTGTCGGACTGCTCTTGTTTGACATTCTTGTCGCGAATGCGGACAGGCATGCCGGCAACCTGGCAGTAGACACGTCTCGAAAACCACCGACCCCGTACGTTTTTGATCATGGCCATGCCTTATTTGGAGATAAGCCGGGCGATGGAGTCATTAGAATCAAAGAATTGCGAGATCGAATTGGAATATCTGGCGGTACGGTAACTGGATTAAATCGTCATTGTCTTATTGACTTTCTTCCGAGTGATGATTACTTTGTAGAATGGTTTCTAAGAATAGAATCTATACCAGATTTTTTCATAAAAGAGGTCTGCCACGAGGCTTTGCACATTGGAACTGGAATCACAAAATCTGAAGCCGAGGAGGCCATAACATTTCTGATGTACAGACGGAGAATGATGAGAGAAATCATCAGAAATCACAGAGCCGAGTTCCTGTCTATCATGCAATGGGATCTTTGGACCTTAGTGCCTTGGAGTCCAAAATGACCACGCCGCGCTACGTTCTGGCGAAATACGTGCCGAACCTGCTTCGCTTCGAGCCCAGGAACATTGGGGTCATCGTGTGGTCCCCGGATGCGATCCTAGCTCGTTTCGCCGGGGAAAAGCCCGGCGTTCCAGGTGAAATAGACGGCCGGACCATCCCATCGTTCATAACCAGCCCTTCGGCATACAGACAATGGGTCCGTTATTGGCGGGCAACCATCAACAAAACCGAGATCCCACGGCCAGGTGGCCCGCCCGTGCCCAGAACGTCGCCTGACTTTATCGAAACCCTCAAGACGAGCGGGAGAGGGGAATTCCTTGTGACCGACGGAGGTTTCTTGCTGGATGAAATTCCGGTGGGCAATCTTTCAGAACTGGCGGATTACCTGTTCACCACGTTGGTCGAGGTGCCGAGCATCGTGGTCGAAGTCGCTGACCAAAGCTTGGATGAGGTTTGCGAAAGCCTGATCGGTGAGACGCGCCTAGCGGAAGACAAGAACCTAGTGCGCGGATACTCATTGGAATGCCCGATCAAGTCACCTCGCAGCGAAAACCTTTTCGAGAATTTCAAATTCTCCTATGGCTACAAGAACGGAGAGATCCGGGGCCTGTTTCATCAGGTGCCTTTGTCAACAAGGCAGAAGACGACGCTCAAGAAATCCATCCATGATTCTGCGTGGATGTTTGAGAAGGTGATAAACGCTGACATCATCACATATGAGCGAAGTGGCGCATTGATCTACGCGCCCGACGACAAACTAGCCGATCCTGATATTAGAAGCGCCATCGCAGTTCTTTCCTCTGCGGCCCGAGTCATCAACGTGGCCAACCGAGAAAAGGCAGCAGATGAGTTTAGAAAGCTCACGGCTCACTAAAATAACTTTCCCGTCGCTGGCCGCCCCTCTGTCATCCCCCTCTGATATGCTTCCCCTGCTACGATAGCCCGCTACGGCGCCTCATGCTGAGGGGCTGAGCGAAACGGAGACGACCAGGGTGTAACCCCTGATCGCTCCTAGCCCGCCGAGGTGCTCTAACACCTCGGCGAGGTGGAGGCACGATGCCACAAGACCCGTTGGCGATCCATGAAAGCCCCGTTCCCGACGAGCCTATCTTTGTTCTTGGGGGCTGGCTTCAGCGCGGCACCGTGAGCTACGACCGGCAGAAGCGGGTCTACTTCTTCGCCGGGGAGGACGGGGCCCGCGTCGCTACCGCGGATACCCTCCCCAAGCTGGCCGAGCTGCTTGCCGAGAAGCGGCCCCCGCGGCAGATCGCCGTCAACCTCAAGCGCAGGAATATCCGGTCCATCCGCAAAGTTCTCAACGTGGGCGAGTCGGTGACTGAGTTCGTGCGCGTCGCCGTGCTCGGGGAGTGTTGCCGCCGCCGCGTCGAAGACCAGGAGGGCACAGCCTCCCCGGCACCCCGCCATGCCGGGGAGGCGATCTATTGAATGTGCGATGCCTTACGATTGCGGAGAAGTGCGGTACTTTGGACCGGGCCAGGGCGGGGAGTGCGGTATTTACCGCAGCACCCGATTTCACGATCACAGTGTTCACCGGCTCGCGCCGACTGGAGCTGCTCGCCTACGACTTCGAGATCCGCTTTCCTCATGGCGATCCGGTGTCGTTCCTGCGCTTCGATCTGAACGGGCCGCAAAACCCGCGAAAGGACGGTATGCGCTGCCACGTCCACCCGAACAGCGATGATGACGAGCGCTCGTTCCGGCGCCCGTGCTGGGGCCGGAGGAGCTGCTCCTGCTCTTCCTCCACGGTCTGCGCGCGCCGGAGCGGTCGCGCCATCGCAAGGGCGAGGACCTGCGCCTGCGCTCCCGGGCTGAGGCGCTCGGCGACGCCCTGCTGATCGTGCTGCGCACCCGCGGGCTCGCCATGACCGCGGAGCAGGAGGCGCAGGTCCACGGCTGTCAGGACGTCGGGCTGCTCACGCGGTGGCTGGAGCAGGCGTCGCTGATACCAGCCGCTGCCGCGCTCTTCGCCGGGCGCTGAGCACACCCGGCCCTGCCGAGGGCAGCGGAGGCCGGCACTGTTCGTCAGCCACCATAACTCCCCGCTTATCTCATGCCGTCCGATCTGCAAGGAACATAACACTGCGCCACGAAAGCTTGGACAATTCCGTGACCGGAGGCAATGGTGCGACAAAGCCTTCCCCCCGCCACCGAACCGCTCCTTCTTTGCCCTTCAGTCCGGTGGCGGTACGAATTTTTCCCGTCCGGGGGTAGCATTTGATCATGTCCACCCCTCGCGACCTCCTGCCAGACCGATTCGCCCACCTCGCCGAGAAGCAGCCGGATGCCCCGGCGCTCTTCTTCCGAGGTGGGCACGATGGGGACGGCCCCTGGACCTCGATCTCGTGGGGCGAGTATTACCGACGCTCCCGCCTCTTCGGCGCCGCCTGCCTGGCCGCGGGCCTGCCCGAGCACGGCGTGGTGGCCATCCTCGGCGACAACCGCCCCGAGTGGCTCATCGCCGCCACCGGCGCCCAGGCCGCCCGCGGCGTCACCGCCGGCATCTACCAAACCAGTTCCGCCGAACAGGTGGTCCACATCCTGCGCCACAGCGAGGCCCACCTCGTGTTCCTCGACACCCCAGTGCAGTGGGCCAAGGTAAAGGGCAGCACCTTGCCCCACCTGCGCCACGTGATCCTTTTGAACGGCCCCGTCCCAGACGATCCGCGCTGCGTCTCCTTCGCCGACTTCCTTTCCCGCGGCGAGGGCCCAAAAAGTCAGGCCGCCCTGTCCGCCCGCACCGCCGCCATCCTCCCCGCAGACCTGGCCACCCTCATCTACACCTCCGGCACCACCGGGGACCCCAAGGGGGTGATGCTGAACCACCACAACCTGGCCTTCACCACCAGCACGGTCTCGGAGATCGCCAAGGGCTACGGCCCCGACGACGTCTTCGTCTCCTACCTGCCGCTGGCCCACATCGCCGAGCAGATGCTCTCGGTCTACGTGCCGCTCCTGTGCGGCCTGCGGGTCTATTTTTGCCCGAAAATCGAGTTGCTCCGCGACGTCCTCTGCGTCGCCCGGCCCACCGCCTTTCTGGGGGTGCCCCGGGTGTGGGAGAAGATCAAGGCCGCCCTGGAGGCCCGTTTCTCCGAGACCCGCGGCATTCGGGCCGGGCTGCTCGGCTGGGCCCGCGGCGTGGCCACCCGCGCCGGTCGCTACCGCCTGGAGAAGGGACCCCCCTGGGGCCTTCTGGCCCTGGAAGAGAAGGCCGCCGATCGCCTGGTCTTCCGCAAGCTCAAGACCGCCCTGGGCCTGGACCGCCTGCGGATCGCCTCGACGGGCGCTGCCCCCACCGGCCTCGACGTCCTGGAATTCTTCCTTTCGATCTCCATCCCGCTGCACGAGGTCTATGGGCAATCCGAGGACTGCGGCCCCACCACCTTCAACATGCCGGCCCCCGGCCAGACCCGCCTGGGCACCGCCGGTCGGCTCATCCCCGGAGTCGAAGTGAAGCTGGCCGAGGACGGGGAGATCCTGGTCAAGGGCGACAATGTCTTCCAGGGTTACTACAAGGACCCCGAGGCCACCGCCGCGACGCTGCGCGACGGCTGGCTGCACTCGGGGGACGTGGGCGAGTTCGACGCCGACGGCTTCCTGAAGGTGACCGATCGCAAGAAGGACCTGATCAAGACATCCGGGGGCAAATACGCGGCGCCGGCCTATCTGGAGAAGCTGCTCAAGGGCATCCCGATGGTCTCCCAGGCGGTGGTGATCGGCGAGGGGCGCCGGTACCTGACGGCCCTTCTGACCCTGGACATCGAGCGCACCCGCGCCTTCGCCATCGAGCTGGGGGTGCCCGAGGAGGAGCGCGCCGACCTGGGCCCTCTTTCGCGGAGCCCGCAAGTGCTGGGCCTGGTGCAAAAGTACGTCGAGCGGATCAACCAGGGGTTGGCGCGCCCCGAGACGATCAAGAAGTTCACCCTGCTGCACATCGACTTCACCCCCGAGTCGGGCGAGCTGACACCGACGCAAAAGGTGCGCCGCAAGGTAGTCCACCAGCGCTACGCCGTCGAGATCGACGCCATGTACATCGACTGAAGAGCGCCCCGGTCAGAGCCAGAAGCTCTGGCCGATGGGGACATCCATCTTGACCTCGAAGGGCAGGGGCTCAGTTGGTGGCGAATCCTGTATAGGGGCGTTTATAGGGCGCATGGAACGCCAGCACGATATGTTCCTTGGGGACACCCAACGTCACCAGGCGATTCGCGATGCGTGACCGCCAGTACCCCACACATGGCGGCCCTGTGCTGGCGAGAGGCCGGATGGTTCTGCTCGGAAAGGTGCGGAAACTCTATTATCATTTAACTCATGATCAAGATCCTGTTCCTGGGCGCTGGACCCATCGACATGGACCGGCTGGACATGGAAAAGGAAGCCAAGACCGTCGTTGACGGGTTGCAGCGCGGCACCTATGGGGGCCAATTTGTTCCGATCTACGAAAAGGTCGCCTACCTGAGCAAGCTTCAGGGCCTGCTCCACAAGCACAGACCCCACATCGTCCACTTCAGCGGCCACGGGACGACGGATTCGGAGCTGATCCTGCTCGACGACCACGGCTACTCCGCGCCGGTGCCGCAGGCGGCGCTCACCGCGCTCTTTTCGACCCCGGCGATCCGCGAAAACCTCCGCTGCGCCGTCCTCTCCGCCTGCGACTCAGTCGAGCAGGCCCGGGCGATCGCTGCCTCCATCGAGTGCGTGATCGGGATGAAGGAGGCCATTGCCGATCGCTCCGCGTCGGCGTTCGCGGGGAGCTTCTATGAGGCCCTGTCCTCGGGTCAGAGCGTCCAGGCCGCCTTCGATCGGGGCGTGACGCAGCTCCAGCTGCTGAACCTCCCGGGTGCCGGCGTGCCGATTCTTCACGCTCGTCCGGGCACGAAGCCGGAGGACGTGTCTTTCCTCCCGCCGCTCCTGTTTTGCCACATCCACCGCGCGAACAAGGAGCTTTTTCAGGGGCTGGAGGTTCATCTCCAGTCAATGGAAGATCGCGGCGTCCTGCGCTACTGGTCCATCAACAGGCTGAGAGACGGGGAACTGGTGGGGCCCCTGACCGAGCAGAACCTCCTGGACGCCCGCCATGTCCTCCTGGGCGTGAGCCCGAGGGCCGTGATCGACGCTGGCTGGAACGAGTACACCGAGCGCGTCCTGGATCGGCACCGGAGCGGCGGGGTCAAGGTGATTCCCCTGATGCTCGGTCCGGTCAGCAATGAAGACAAACCATGGAGAGATTTCCAGCCCTTTCTGGACGGGGCCGTGGTTACCTCCATTGACAGTCCCCCGTATGACATCGCGTGGTTCAGGGTGAGCGAGGCCTTGCGAGGGATCATGCGCCGGGATCAGGGATAGGGAACAAGGAGCACCGCAATGGCCGACGCGCTGGTAAAGCTTTTAAATAACAATGGCTATCAACCCATCTTCCTCCCCAGGACCCACGTTGCTCCGCCGGAGCTGTACAGCTACTCGAAGGGCTTGCGCCGCCTGGTGCGCTGGGGCGCCCTGGCAACCAACGTCCCCGACGCGGCCAAGCTACCCCATCGGCGCGGCAGGCTGGCCCAGATCGAATACCAGGAGACCAGCAGCAAGCACGGCGAAGGCTCGCTGTCCTTCCTCAAAAACGCGCTGCGGGCCATCGGCATCGAGGACACACCCAAGCTGGATCTGTCATTCACCGGGGGCCGCGAACTCTCGTTCTGCTTTGGTGGAGTGACCTATGACGCGGTGGACCCGGCCGAGCTGTCCAGGGTCATCCAGCACATCGACACGGACGCATTCCCCAAAGAGGTGGTCGAGGGAGGCAACCTGCACATCGCCTACGAATACGCCTTCGCCACGAGCCTGAAACTCCAGCGCGCCGACAGGCACGACTTCGAGGCGGACATCTCGGCCGACATCGGACAGTACGTAGACCTGGGCACCAAGGCAAAGGTCGCCGCGGAGAGCAAGGGCGTGGTGTCCTTTACGGGCACGGCTGCGGACGTGGCGGCCTTCGCGTTCAAGGCCGGGCGTCTGGAGTTGCAGGATAAAACGTGGCGCTTTTACCCCGAGGAGATCCAAAAGGGGCCGATGCGAGGGCCCACGCAGGCCCCACCCGCAATCCAGCCGGGCGTTGTCTTCCTCTTCGACCAAGAGGGCAAGGAGGGCACGCTGCCTCCCCACTGAGCACGGATCTGGTAGCCATCCGACGAACTCGTCAGGTAGAATCCTGGGATGGACCAAACCGTCCCGGCAGTCCTCATCGTTCACTCCGGCATCATCGACCAATCCATCAAGGCGGATGAAGCCTGGCGTTGCAAGCTTGAGACCGAGCTGGAGGCCGTGGGGATTCCTTGGTGGGCGGGCCATCCGGACCCGGGCGAGGAAAGGGGAGTGAAGGCCTTCACCGATCGCCTGCCCGATGCGATGGTCGTCGTGATCCTGTCGTCGATCGATCTGCTCAGCGATAAGAGCCGCTGCGCGGAGATCCTCCAGCGCACCCGAGAGGCGCAGACCAGCAACCAGGTAACCATCCGGACCATCCGGGTTCGCCGACTGAGCCGCGATGAAGAGATCGGGCTGGACCAGAACGCGCCGGTCAACGCCCAACCGCTGAGCAGGATGAGCGAGGTCGAGCTGGATGACTTCGCGACCGAATTCGCCCAGCGGCTGCGGATGGTCCTGCAGCTCGCTTATCGCCTGCGCGTCAATGAACTCCTGTACCAGCGCCCCAAGGATGTCAGCGCCCACAGCAAGCGAGTCCTCCGTCTGCTCCAGCAGGCGGGCACCTACCTGGGCGTGGGGCTGGCTGCCGTCTGCGACATCGGGGCCTACTTGCTTCAGGAGTTCCTGGTCCGAGGGACGGAGGAACCGGGGAACACAGACGACC
>JBBRLA010000365.1:0-8502 GCA_038231615.1 Polyangia bacterium
AAGTGTGGCGAGAGGATGAAGCGGGTGGCGACGATCCTGGGCCCGATGGAGATCGCCCGGTAGTGCGAAAACGGTTGTAGGCACGCCCGAGGCCCGGGCAAGGGGCGGGTTCAGAATTCCCGGCGGAATTCTACATCTGCGGCCCGCGGCTTCAGCGAGCCTGGCACAAGGCGGTCACTTGCGCCTGTGCCTCAGCCTGATCGAAAGCGCCGACGATGACTGTGGAGATTCTCTCGAGCACGGCCACGTCGGTCACTGCATCTAGCTGCGCGGCGACAATCGGAGGCAGGGGGCCGAAGCGGCCGGTCCAGACCCCGCTGACCATCCGTCTCGCCACCTGCCGCGTGCGCTCTTCGCCGCGCTCTTCGGCACGTTCTTCGCCGCGCTTTTCGCCGCGTTCTTCGCCGCGCTTTTCGCCGCGCTTTTCGCCGCGCTTTTCGCCGCGCTTTTCTGCTTTTTCGAGCCAGGTCACACTGACCTCCTTGACGACCCGGTTCTGCCCTTCATCGAGCCGCCTTTGGTATTCTTTCTGTTCCGCCGGGCTGAGTTCTGCATAAGCCTTGACGCTGTTGAGTAGCAGGATCTGCTTGGCCTCTTCAAGTTCAGCATGAATGATTCGTCGCTCGCAGGCAAGTTGCAGCTCGACCTTGCTTCGTTGACCTCGCAGCATGCGGATGGCCAGCGCCCAGCCCAGCGGGTTCTTGGCTCGCAGGAATTTGTTCGCCGACACGGAGGCCACCCCGAACTGGCGGTAGCGCACGCTCAGCACCGGCTCGCCTAGCGGCGCTAGCCGAAACTCCTCGGTGGTCAGCCCGCCTGTCGCCTGCCGAGAGAAGGTCACCACCAGCGGGATCACCGGAATCTGGTGCCGCAGCCACAGCGTCATCACGTAGTTGCCCATCCGCTGGGCATGCAGCGCCCGGGTCCGCTTCTTCGGCTCGCGCTCTTCCACCTCGGTGTGGATCAGCACCAGGCGACAGTCTCCATCGGTGGTGGGAATCTCGCAGACGAGGTCCAGGCGGTAGCCGCGTCCGCCAAGCAGGTCCACATAGGTCTCCTTGTCGAGGAAGTGGCACTTGTCGAAGCGCAGCCTGGGTACCAAGTCGGGATGGGGTCATCTCCAAAAGTTCGCGCAGGAAGGCGCGGAACAGGGTCTTGTAATGCTGGTCGTTGTCCTTGCGATGGCGGGCTCGCGCAGGCTTTTGGAGCGGTCGGGTCTGGGTCATGCTGCCCCCTGGATGGAGTTGGATTGGGCCCTCAGCCCGCCGTTTCCGCGCCGAGCTTCTGCAAGACTTCGCGATACCACGACACGGTGCGCTCGGTGCGGTCGCCCAGCTCGACGCTGCCCCACACCAGGGAGAGCGTGCACCGCGTCTCCCCGCGGGTCTTGGTGCGCTGCGCGTCCTTCACCCCGTTGGCGCAGGGACCGTCCGCGTCGAAGAGGCAGAGCAGCCCAGCCACGTCGATGGTCTGCCCCGAGACGTTGAACAGGTAGCCCTGCCCTTCCCGACCCAACCCCACCGCGAGCGGCGGTCGCAAAAGGTCTAAATCCACCACGCTGATCGGCAGCCCGCTGTGCAGCGATACCGCGTTGCACCCGTCCACCGCCTGGTTGATCGACGCAAGCTGCCCATCCGTGGCCGCGGCAGTGATGCGCAGATACTCCGAAGCGGGCTTGCCGCGCCCGGTGGGCTTGTAGCCGCCCTTGCGCAGGAGGTTCCGCACTACCGCGCGCACCGAGTCGTCCGCGTGCAGCGGGGCCTCCGCGCCCAAGGAGAGCAGCCCGCGCAGCCACTCCGGCGAGGTCAGTTCGGAAAGGGGCGCCGGGAAAACGGTGACGAAGACCCCCAGGCGCAGGAGGGGATTGTGTTCGACGTGGATCGCTTGCGAAGCGCCAAGCGCCGCGGTGATTGAAGGGTTCGCGGGCGTGGTCATGCCTGAAGCTATCAGCCTGCCGTCCCGGGCGCCAGTAGATCGATGGTCCCGCCCGCGCAGTTCCGCTTGACCAGCGAGCCCGCCCGGTCCCAGGTCAGCAGCACGCCGCCGCTCCACAGCGCCGCCCCGAAGCTCACCGCGCCGTTGGTGGCCAGCGAAAGCGCCTCGGCAAGCGAGAACGACGCCCCTTCCGCCTGGGGGTCTAGCACCGCCCGCAGGCCGCGCTCGCCCTGCAGCTCGACGCGCAGCTTGCCGCCGTCACAACGCACGGCGGTCTTCTTTATCCGCGGCCAGGGTGAAGTGCTAAACTCGTCCCGGCCGTTGGTGTCGGCGCCGAGCAGGACGGACTTCCACACCGTGGCATGAAGCCCCTGCCCCTCCTTGGGCCCCCGGGCCCGGCTGCTCTGGCCCACGATGAGTGCCGAGTCGCCCGTCCACAAGAGCGCGTCGTGCCGCGCCTGCGGCAGGATGGTGTCCAGCCCCGGCTCTCCCGGGTTCGGCAAGAGGATCGCCTCCACCTGCGGTTTGTGGGCTGCTGACTGCACATTGGCGGTGATGAGGACCGTGCGCTCGGTGGTGACCGCGGAGAAGAGGATGTCGGCATCGGCGGCGGTGCCCTGCGAAAGGTCCTCGGCGCTCCGGTGGTGCTCCAGCCGGATGTCGGTGACCACCATCGGGGTGGCCCCCGGCGCCAGGCGCTGCACCACCAGGTCCGGGCACAGTTCCAGCCCCGTCGGGGATCCTGCGGTCTCTGGCACCGCGGTTCGATCGCAGGGCTCCTTCTTGCCCGCCATGTGGACCACGACCGCCCCCCGCGGCTCACGCAGGAGCGCGAAGTGGCACGGCGCGTGGTCCTCGGTCCCCAGGTCCGCCTTCCCCTCGATGCTCCCCCAGTCGCTGACCCAGAGCACGCCGAAGAAGATCGCGCCCTTGTCGTTCTCGCTGCACCACACCACCGCCGAGCGATCGATGACCGGGACAGCGGCAATCTGCCGGATGATGCCGGGCACGGTGTGCAGCACCCGGGTCGGGCCGGAGAGTGCCCCTTTGGGGCTCAGGCGCCGCCAGTCGATCTCCGTGCGCCCGTGCTCCGCCGGGAAGGCCGAGACCATCATCACCCCCCCCTCGATCGGCGAGAACGACACCGGCCCGGCGAGCCCGAAAAGGGACCGCGACACCTCGGGCGCCGCCTCCTCGATGGGCCGTGCGGCCCGCTTCGCCGCGACGGGCTTGCCCCCTGGCTTCTGCACGGGGACCTCGACGGTCGCGCCAGGCGCCGGGGCCTGCTTCTCGCCGCGAGTACACGAATTCAACAGGGGCAGCGCGAACAGGATTCCGGACAGGAGCAGGGGGTAAAGGAAGTGGGACAGACGTGGTGGCCGCATGGGGTCGCACCCTCCTCTCCCGATTCATCATACCAAATGGGTGCGGCGGTTACTCTCCTTACTCTGGCATCAGAAGGATGAGCCTCGGTCAGGAGGAGAAAAGGGCCAGGCGATCGGCGCGAAGGCGCGCCAGGTCGGTCGCAAAGAGAGCGCGCAGGGACTCGGTCTCGGCGGCCACGGTCTCAGCGGTCAGTCCAGTCGTTGGCCGGGGGGGCAGGAACCGGACCATCACATGGCCTTTTGTGGAGGTGACCTGGCCCGGCGGATGCAGTTCGAATGTGCCGGCGATGAGCATGGGAACGATAGGCGCGTGGCTGGACAAGGCAAGGTGCAGAGCGCCTTTCTTGAAGGGCAAGAGTTCACCGGACAGGCCGCGCGTGCCTTCGGGGGCGATGAAGACGGTGAGCCGCTCCCTGGCCATGCGGGCGCCTGCCCGGTCCATGATTCGACGGGCGCGGGCGCTGCTGCCGCGGTCGATGAGCAGCAGACCCAGCAAATACACGGCCAGGCCCAGCACCGGGTAGTAGATGACTTCCCGCTTGAGCGCAGCCACGCTGCCCGGCGGCATCACCGCGGTCACCAGAAAAGCGTCAAGGAGCGAGCTGTGATTGAACGTCACGATCTTCATCGCGTCGGTCTGTAGGTGCTCGGCGCCCTGCACCTCATAGGTGATGCCAGCCAGGCGCAACATGGTCTTTCCCCAGAACCGCAGCACCCAGGGCGAGAGCCGCCGAGACAAGAGCCCCAGCGTCAACAGCATCAGGACGGAAGCAAAGATGCCATAGCCCATGATGAATGCCCAGCTTCCGACAATCTGCCACAGGGCACGAAGACGCATGGGCCGATTGTGTACGATTTGCCCCCGACCGCGTCACGGAAAAAAGCTGCCGCGGCCCCACCCCATGGATGGCGCTCGATTCCCGGCTGGCGAGCTCTTCCAAGGGGTGGAATCGGCCCCAGCGGCGCATGCCCTTGACCGTCCCGGTCGCATCCGTATGATTGCCGACCACATGACCACCGAACATCACGCAGCGCCCGGCAGCATGCCCCCAAAGAAGACGCCCCTTTATGACCGGCACGTCCAGCTTGGCGCCCGGGTCATCGACTTCGGCGGCTGGGCGATGCCGGTCCAATATTCGTCGATCCTCGAGGAGCACAAAGCGGTGCGCACCGCGGTGGGCCTGTTTGACGTGTGCCACATGGGCGAGGTGGAATTCACCGGCCCGGGAGCGCTGGCGGCAGTCGAGCGCCTGGTCAGCAACGACGTGCGGCGCCTGCAGATCGGCCAGGCGCGCTACACGGTGGTGTGCTACCCGGACGGCGGCATCGTCGACGACTGCATCGTCTACAAGCGCGGCGAGGAGCGGTTGCAGATCGTCATCAACGCCGCCAACATCGACAAGGACGTAGCCTGGTTCCGCGATCATATCAAGGACGTCCCGGGTTGCACGTTCCAGGACCAGTCCCCCCGCACCGGACTGATCGCCGTGCAGGGCCCCCGGGCGGCGGCGCTGGCGGATCGGGTCATACGGGGCGGTCGCCCGTCGGAACTGCCCTCGTTCTTCTTCCTGGATGGGACCGTCGAGGGCCATCCGGTGACCGCGGCGCGCACCGGCTACACCGGCGAGGACGGCTTCGAGATCTTCTGCGCGGCGGGCGACGCCGTGGCGATCTGGGACCGTCTGCTGGAGGCGGGCCAGGACCTGGGGGTGCGGCCCTGCGGGCTGGGGGCCCGGGACACCCTGCGCCTGGAGGCGTGCCTGTCTCTGTACGGCAACGACATCGACGCCACCACCACGCCGTACGAGGCGGGCCTTTCCTGGGTGGTCAAGCTGGACCATGACTTCATCGGCAGGGACGCCCTTGCCAAGCAGAAGGCGGAGGGCCTTTCGCGCCGGCTGGTGGCCTTCGTCATGGAAGGCCGCGGCACCGCCCGGCACGGCTATGATATTATCGCTGCGGCAGGCGATGCTGGCCAACGCGGCGAGAAGCTCGGGATCGTCACCTCCGGGAGCATCGGCCCCACCGTGGGCAAGAACCTGGGTCTGGGCTACGTGCCGCTGGCTTTTGCCGAGCCCGGGAGCAAGCTGCTGATCGACTGCCGTGGCAAGGACATCCCGGCGCACGTGGTAAAGGGACCATTCTACAAACGCCCCGCGACAGGCGGCTGACACCTGAGAGGGAGACCATGAGCAGAGAATATCCAGACGATCTTCGCTACACCAAGGAGCACGAGTGGGCCCGCGTCGAGGGCAACGTCGTGACCCTGGGCGTCACCCAGTTCGCCATCGAGTCGCTGGGGGACATCACCCAGGTGGACCTGCCCAAGGAGGGCGAAGCGGTCAAGCGAGAGGCCGTCATCGGCACCATCGAGTCGGTCAAAGCGGTCTCCGACGTGTACTCCCCGGTCAGCGGCAAGGTGGTGAAGGTGAACGACCCGCTGGTCGATCAGCCGGAAATGCTGAACGAGGACTGCTACGACGAGAGCTGGTTCGTGCAAATCGAGATGTCCCATCCGAAAGAACTGGACGAACTGATGACGGCAGTTCAATACGAACAGTATCTGAAAGAGCAGGCCTAGCCCCAGCGGGCGACGCAACCACCCGGCCCGCCGCCGAGGAAGCAGCGCATGAGATATATCCCCCATACCGAGGCCGATGTCGCCCAGATGTTGCGCGTCATCGGCGCCCCTTCCGTGGACGCCCTCTTCGCCCAGATTCCCCCGGCACTGCGGATGAAGCGGCCCCTGGCCATCGAGGCCCTCGACGAGATCGCCCTGCTCCGGCACCTCGGGGAGATCAGCGCCCGCAGCCTGCCCGCGGTCGATGGCCCGGAAGGGACAATCTCGTTCCTCGGCGCGGGGGTGGTGCCGCACCACGTTCCCACCGCCGTCGACGCGCTGCTCATGCGGGCAGAGTGGTACACGTCGTACACGCCCTACCAGCCGGAGATCAGCCAGGGCACGCTCCAGGCGGTCTTCGAGTTCCAGACGGTGGTGGCCGAACTCTTCGGGCCCGCCGCGGTGCACGGCGAGACGCCGACGCTGGTGGCCAACGCCAGCATGTACGATGGGGCCTCCGCGGCGGCGGAGGCGGTCCTCATGGCCCGGCGCATCACCTTACGGGATCTGGTGGTGATGTGCGGGGCGGTCCATCCACAGTACCGCGAGA
Source organism: Polyangia bacterium (assembly GCA_038231615.1). Lineage (GTDB taxonomy): Bacteria > Myxococcota_A > Polyangia > Palsa-1104 > JAEUJZ01 > JBBRLA01. The sequence continues at coordinate 6,491 of JBBRLA010000365.1, forward strand.
CCATCGAGTGCTACCTGGCCGGGCTGGCTCCGAGTGCGGGGCCAGGGGCGGCGGTGGCGACTGCGAACCCTCACGTCGTTCTGACCGGCCTTCTGCCGGATGGCCGGGTGGACCTTTCGGCCCTGTCCGCGGCGTTTTCCGGTCACAAGGACGGGGTCGCCTGCGTGGTGGTGCAGACCCCCAACTACCTGGGGGTCGTCGAGGACCTGCGGCCGATCGCCACCGCCGCCCACGCCCACGGGGCCCTGCTGGTGGTCGCCTGCGCCGAGCCGCTGGCCATGGGGCTCCTGAAACCGCCGGGGTCGTTGGGGGCGGACATCATCTGCGGCGACGGGCTGGGACTGGCCATCCCGCCGACCCTGGGCGGTCCCGGGGTGGGTCTCTTCGCCGCCCGCACCGAGTTGGTCCGGCAGATGCCCGGCCGGCTGGTGGGTGAGACCGTCGATGGCGCCGGCAGGCGAGGCTATGTGCTGACCCTGGCCACCCGGGAGCAGCACATCCGGCGGGACAAGGCGACCTCCAACATCTGCACCAACCATGGACTTATCGCCCTGGCCTTCACCATCCACCTGTGCCTCCTGGGGCGCCGTGGCCTTTCCGAGCTGGCCCGGTTGAACCTGTCCAAGGCCCGCTACGCCCGGGAGCGGCTGCTGGCGCTGCGCGGCTTCCAGCCGGCAGTAACCGGACCGACCTTCAACGAGTTCGCCGTGCGGGTGCGCGGGGGCAAGGCAGCGGGGGCGGTAGAGCGCCTGGCCGACCAGGGCATCTTCGCCGGGGTATCCCTGGACCGACCCGGCTTCGCCCTGCCGGCGCTGGCTGGGGCGCCGCCCGCGGAGGAGACCCTGCTTCTGGCGGTGACCGAGTGCCATCGCAAAGAAGACATCGATCGCCTGGCTCGCGCCCTGGATGAGGTATGCCCATGAGTGCCGACCAGACCAAGCCCGAGACTAAGATCGACGATGAGATCACCACCGAGATGAAGGTGCCCGAGGGCGCGCACCGGCGGAGCTTCTCCACCGATAGCGCGCGCACGCGGAGCGGACCCATCGAGACCCGGCAGATCCTGCACCACGAGCGGCCGATCTTCGAACAGGGCGCCTCCGGGCGCAGCGGGGCGTCGCTCCCGCCCATGGACGTCCCGCCGGTCACGCCCAAGGATGCCTTCGGCGACCTGTCCCGCGACGACGCCCCCCACCTCCCCGAGGTCAGCGAGGTGGAGGTCACCCGGCACTTCACCCGCCTGTCGCGGTGGAACTACGCCATCGACATCGGCCTGTACCCCCTGGGGTCGTGCACCATGAAGTACAACCCCAAGGTCAATGAGCGAGTGGCCCGCATGCCGGGCTTCGCCGGCCTGCACCCGGCGCAGCCCCTGTCGACGCTGTCCGGAGCGCTGGAACTGATGCACCGGCTGGAGCAGGCGCTCTGCGAGATCGCCGGCTTCGCCCGCACCACCCTGCAACCGGCCGCCGGCGCCCACGGGGAGTTGTGCGGACTGATGATGATCCGCGCTTACCACAGGGACCAGGGGCGGCGCCCGACCAAGGTGCTGATCCCCGACTCGGCCCACGGCACCAACCCGGCCTCCTGCACCCTGAACCAGTTCGATACCGTGCCGCTGAAAACCGGCGGCGACGGCCTCCTTCATGTGGATACCGTGCGGGCCGCCTGCGACCAGCACAAGGGCGACATCGCCGGCATCATGATCACCAACCCCTCGACCATCGGCCTCTTCGAGGAGCACATCGCCGACATCGTCGAGCTGGTCCACGGCCGCGGGGGCCTGGTCTACATGGACGGGGCCAACCTGAACGCGCTGCTCGGCAAGGTCCGCCCCGGCGACATCGGCATCGACTGCATGCACATCAACCTGCACAAGACCTTCACCACCCCCCACGGCGGTGGCGGGCCGGGGGCCGGGCCGGTGGGCGTGGTACAAAAGCTGGTGCCCTTCTTGCCCACCCCGACGGTGGAGATGCGGGGCGGCAAGGCCGAACTGGACTACCACCGGC
>JBBRLA010000366.1:0-8478 GCA_038231615.1 Polyangia bacterium
CATGCACATCAACCTGCACAAGACCTTCACCACCCCCCACGGCGGCGGCGGGCCGGGGGCCGGGCCGGTGGGCGTGGTGCAAAAGCTGGTGCCCTTCTTGCCCACCCCGACCGTGGAAATGCGGGGCGGCAAGGCCGAGCTGGACTACCACCGGCCCAAGTCCGTGGGGCGGCTGCGCAGCTTCTATGGCAACTTCGGCATGCTGGTCCGGGCCTATACGTACATCCGCGAGATGGGCGGCCAGGGCCTGACCCAGGCCAGCGAAATGGCCGTGCTGAACGCCAACTACGTGCGGGCGCGGCTCAAGGACAGCTACCTTCTGCCCTTCGACAAGCCGTCGATGCACGAGGTGGTTTTTTCCGACAAGCGCCTGAAGAAGGAGACCGGCATCCAGACCCTGGACGTGGCCAAGCGGCTGATGGACTACGGCTACCACCCACCGACGATCTACTTCCCCCTGGTGGTCCCCGGCGCCCTGATGATCGAGCCGACAGAGACCGAGACCCGCGAGACGCTGGACGCCTTCGCCGACGCCATGATCAGCATCGCCGAAGAGGCCCACCGCGATCCGGACCTGGTCCACAAGGCCCCCCACGGGACCCCCCTAAAGCGACTCGACGAGACGCGCGCCGCCCGGCAGCCTCGTCTGCGCTGGGTGCCCGAAAGTTGACCCAAAGCCAATTAAAAGCCAGTCCAACTCAAATCCTGCCTGGCCCTCTGAGCGGCATCTGCTAGGATGAGGTTGGCAATGACAACCGACCTTCGCAATCTCCCCTCCCTGAGCGGCCCTTCCTCCTGTCAGAAGACCGGAAAAAGGAACCGCCATGAGCCAGAATCGCCCCACGCAAACCCCACGTAATGCCTCCCTATCCCCGCGCACGAAAGTGGACGTGGAAAAGGACGACGCCCTCCTGCGCGAGGCACACGCCAATACCCGGGCGCTGATCGAGCTATTGGAAGGGCTGAACCAGGCCACCACCCCGGCCGCGGCGATCAAGGCGATGCTAGACACCGCCCGCTCCGCCTTCGACTACCGCTACGCCTCGTTCTTCGCCATCGATGCCCAGAGCACGCCGCGGGCGGACCTCCAGACGGCGGATCTGGGCTTCGCCGGTGAGTCGGGGATGCTGAACACGGAGTTCCGCCGCGCCGCCGCCGATGCGCGCTACCGTCCCGGACAGGGGCCCCTGGGCGACGCCTGGCAAAGCGGCGAGATGAGCGTGATCGAGGACCTGAACGGGGTCAGCGGCTCGCTGTGGACCCGGATGGCCCTGCGCGCGGGCGCCATCGCCGGCCTCTATCTGCCCATCGGCACCGGCGAGCACGCCGCGGGCGTCGCCGACTTCTACAGCAGCCGGCCCTTCGCCCTGTCGCCAGAACGCCTGGACACCCTGCGGGCGATGGCCAGCCTGCTCGCCGGGACGCTGGATCGCCTGCACGAGGCCGAGCGGAAAGAGGCCGCCGGCATCGCCACGGACATGGTCAAGCGGGTGGTCGAGGCGCTCAGCCGCCCGGAGAGCGACGAGGCAGCGGCCAGGGCGGCCCTGACCATCGTGTGCGCCACCCTGTCCTTTTCCTACGGCTCCTGCTGGTTGATCTCGCCCGAGGACGGAACGCTCCGTCTGGTCGTCGAGTCCGGCTGGGTAGGCGACGACTTCCGCGACCTGTGCACCAAGATCCGCATCTCCCAGGGAGACGGCCCCGCCGGCAGGGCCTGGGCCGATCGGGAGTTGCTCTTTTTGCCCGACCTGCACGGCGCTTCCGACTGCGCCCGAGTGGTGGGGGCCGCCGCCGCCGGCATGAAGTCGGCGGTATTTATCCCCCTCTTCGCCGGAGGCGAGGTCATCGGGGTGATGGACTTCTTCATCGGCGACTCGCAAAAGGCCCCGCAGGAACGGCTGGAGTCCCTGCGCAGCATCGGGCGTCTGCTGTCCACCGCGATGCAGCGACTGCGCGACTCCGCACAGGAGGCCGGCAAGGAAGAGGCGCGGGCGGAGTTTTTGCACGGGCTGCTGCTGAAGATCGCCCGGAATGCCGGACGCCTGGGGGAGGCGTCACGGGGCTTGACCTGCATCACCGCCCGCATGGGGGAAAACGTCCACGACACCTTCAGCCGGGCCAACGCCGTCTCCGAGGCGGCGGCCAAGATCAGCCTCAACATCAGCACGGTGGCCAGCGGCGCCGCCGACATGACGCAGAACATCGAGGCCATCGTTCGCCACGCCAGGCAGGCCGCCCAGGTGGCGACCTATGCCGTGCAGGTGGCCGACACGACCAACAACAAGGTGGCCAAGCTTGGCGAGAGCAGCGCCGAGATCGGCAAGGTCATCAAGGTCATCACCTCGATTGCCCAGCAGACCAACCTGTTGGCCCTCAATGCCACCATCGAGGCCGCCCGCGCCGGTGAGGCGGGCAAGGGCTTCGCCGTGGTGGCCAACGAGGTCAAGGAGCTGGCCAAGGAGACCGCCAAGGCCACCGAGGACATCAGCAAGAAGATCGACACCATCCAGGCGGACACCAAGGTCGCGGTAGATGCGATCTGCGAGATCGGCACCATCGTCAACCAGATCAACACCATCCAGTCCACCATCGTCCAGTCGGTGGAGGAACAGACCTGCACCGCCACCGAGATCGGCTGGGCGATCAACGAGGCCGCCCGGGGCAGCGCCGAGATCGCCCAGAACATCACCGGGGTGGCCCAGTCCACTCAGAACATCACCGTCGATACCAACGAGACCCAGGGCGCCGCGGGAGAGCTGTCGCGGATCTCCGGGGAATTGCAGACGCTGGTGGCCACGACCCACCAGCCGGCGGAGGCCACAGGTGCCTGAAGAAGCGTCGATTCACTGGCAGATCCGGTGCCGCCCCTACCGGTCCCGCCCGGTCCCGCCCCGATCGCCCCGCCCTTTCGCCCCCAGCTCCGTCCCGATCGCCGCCACGCACCCCAGAAGAAAGCAGGGCCGGATGTGCAGCAGCCGCACCGGGTCCGCCGACTCCCCGGGGCCATCGCCGGTGGGAATCGCAAAGCGCGAGGCGTCGCGGTGATCGGCCGGCGAAACATCCGCTTCGGCCTGAGCCTCAACGCACGGCACGCCCCGATCCCCGCGCGCCCCCCGGCTGAAGAGCGGGCACGGGACCGTCGAATGCTCCGCCCGGCACGGCGGCCTGCCGGGGTGCGCGACCATCACCCCATAGGTCAGCATGTCATCTTCCTCCTCATCCGAGAGACGTCCGGTCCCCCGCAGCCAGCCAAGCTGGTCACGCAGGTTTCGCCGCAAGGCCGCCGCCGCTCGCTGGCGCAGCGCGAGCCCGATCGCCGGGTCCGGGGGGGCCGCGCCGGGCACGATCCCTTTCTCGACGGGAAAATTGACAGGGAATTCACGAGACGAGGGGGTAGGAAATACCTGGCCGGACACGTTGTCTTCGTTCTCCACTTGAGCCCGATCGCCTTGAACGCTGCGACCCGGGGGGACGAACCTGCTTCGCCCCGGGACAAAGATCAAGGCCGTTATTCGCCGGCCGCCGCGAGGCTGTGCCAATTCTGCATGATGCCACCGCGACCGCTCGTTTTTGACACACGAGAGGACTATTGTGGGGTTCCACTTTCCGCCACGGAGCCCCACGTGATCGACCAGGCCCGGCTGGATGCCATCCACCTGCACAACCGGCCGCTTTTGCAGCGCATTTTTGGCTGGCTGCTCTTGACGCCGAACTATCGCTTCCCGCTTTCGCCCACCCGCATCCACCTGGAAGGCACCGAGCACATCCCCCGGGGCGGCGGCGCGGTCTTCGTCATGAACCACACCGACCGCTACAACTACTGGCCCTTCCAGTACGCCCTGTGGCGGCAGGGCCTCGGCTACACCGCCACCTGGGTCAAGGGCAAGTATTATGAGAACTCCTTCCTGGGCTGGTTCATGGACGCCGCCAACAACATCCCCATCCCCTCCAAGGGATACGTCATGATCAAGGACTTCGCCGCCCTCCACGGCCGCGTCCCCAGCGACCCCGAGTACGCGGCCCTTAAACTCGCTATCCATGGCGGCCCCGAAGACACGGCCCGCAAGGAAGGCGGCCCCGCGGTCGCCGCACTCCTCGATCGATCTTGGCCCGACACCCCGACCTGCACCTACGCCGCCTCCCTGGAGGCGCGCTTCCTGCGGATGATGCAGCGCGTGGTCGAGATCAACCGCGAGGCCCTGGCCATGGGGCTGAACCTGCTCATTTTTCCCCAGGGCACTCGCTCCATCCCTTTGACCCGAGGCCACATCGGCGCCGCGCAGATCATCCTGCATACCGGGGCGCCCGTGGTCCCGATCGGCTGTAGCGGCAGCGACCGCTGCTACCCCGGCAACCTCCCCTTCAGCCACGGCGGCCAGATCACCTACCGCATCGGCCAGCCGCTGACCCACGACAAGGAGCTTGCGCCTTTCCTCCCCCCCGGGCCCTTCGTGCCTTTCACCGCCAGCGCGGAGCCCTACCACGATCACTTCCAGCGTCTGACCGATCTGCTGATGGACCGCATCAACCATCTGGTCGACCCGCCCTACCGCTACGGCGGCCAGGTCGGCGTTACACCCGCGGAGCGCGGCGCCAAACGATTCGTCTGACAGCGCCGTTCACTCGCATTGATCGATCGATCCGCGGCTTTCGTCCACGCCGCCGTGCTCACGGCCAGTAGGCCGCTTCGCTCGCCGGCTCTGGGCGCGCTCGCGGCTCAACGCGAGTGAACGACGCTGAGAGCCGGCGCCCTCATGCCAGCATCTGCTGCGCCACCCGGATCAGGTCATGCTCCTGCTCGAAGAGCCTGAGTTGCTCCCCGACGATCTCCAGGTTGCGGTCGTTGTCCTGGTCCACCTTGGCCCGCGCCAGGTCCCGCATCTGCCGCCGAATCTCCCCCAGCCGATCGCAGAGATCGGAAAGCACCTGCCGGTCCACCGACTTGCGGTCTTTATCCGCAAACGTCTTCCCATACTCCTGGAAGATCTGGTTCGCCTCCTCCCCCAGCCCGGCCATGAGCTGCTCCAGGCTGGCCTGCTGCCGCACCTTGCGCACCTCCTGAAGTTCCGCTTGGTACATCCGCAGGCTCCCCTCGACCACGCCGATGTTCTTCTCGCTGTACTCGGCAGAAAACCCAGCCTTCTTCAACCCCAGCATCGCCCCGTGAATCCGCTCCAGCGAGCCGATCATCCGTTGCAAAAGCCCCGGCCGCCGCCCCAGGCGCGAACGCTCCGCGAAATGCACCCGGTACAGCTTCATCTGCCCGTTGGCCAGGTTCGCCAGCGTGCCGGCCAGCGCATCCGGCTCGGGGGGCTTTTGCGCCTTCTCGATCTCCCCCCACTCCGCCCGGTACATCTCGATGTTCCGCCGCACCAGGGCCAGGTCCTCCTTCATGCCGCTCTCGGGATGCCGCCCGACCACGTCCGCCATGCGCTTCTCGGTCGCCTCCAGCTCCTCGATCATCTCCGAGAGCAGCCCCAGGTCCCGGCCGTTCCGCGACTGTTTGGCAAAATGCCGCACGTAGAGCGCAAACACAAAGTTGGCGTTGCCCGAAAGCTCCGCCATCTCCTCGAAGTCCGGCCCGATCGCCCTGGCCTCCACGATGGCCGTCCGCTCTTTTTCATAAACTTGCAGGTTTCCGGCGATCGCCTCGCGCAGCCGCGCCTGCTCGGCCCGCTGCTCATCGTCCGTAGCAGGCGGCAGCGCCTCGACCCGCTGGTAAAGCTCGTGCATCCGCGCGAGCAGCTTCGCCAGGGCCTCGGGGTTGCGAGTGTTGCGCGGCTTGCTGGCGAAATGCGCCTCGTACTCGGCGGCCAGGTTGTCCAGGTCCTGCTCGATCTTCGCGGTCTTCTCCGGGGAAGAGGTGGCCATGTGGTTCCTTGCAGAAAGTGAAAGGCCTTCTGTGAGAAGCCCGGGGCCCTTTTGGGCCCCAGACGTTTCGCTTCAGTCTACGGGAAGATCCCCAGCTCCATGTAGCTCAGGGCGATCTTGTCGATGGCGCTGATGAACGCCGCCGTGCGCAAGTCGGTGATGCGGCGGTCGCGCTGCTGGATCGCCCGGATCTGGTTGAAGGCGACGCTCATGGTCTCCTCCAGCCCCGAGTTCACCAGATCCTCCTCATCCGCGCCCCGCACCAGCAGGGACCGCTCCCCCGGCGAGAGGTCCTTCCCGGTGGCCTTCTCGATCGACTGCACCATGCGGCGGTTGCTCATCTCCTCGAAACGCTTCTCCATCCTGCCGAAGCGCACGTGGGACAGGTTCTTCAGCCACTCGAAGTACGACACCGTCACCCCGCCCGCGTTCAGGTACATGTCCGGGATGACCGTGATGCCCCGCTGCCGCAGGATCACCTCGGCGTCGCTGGTGGTGGGGCCGTTGGCGCCCTCGGCGATGATCCGTGCCTTGATCCGCGGCGCGTTGTCCGCGTCGATGACGTTCTCCAGCGCCGCCGGGACCAGCACGTCGCATTCCAACTCCAGCGAATCGCCGCTGGTCTGCAGGTCGATGGCATCCGGGAACCCGGTGATCTTCCCCGTCGCCGCTCTGTGACGCATCACGGCTTCCAGGTCCAGGCCGTTGGGGTTGGAAATGCCGCCCTCCATCTCGGCCAGGCCGACCAGCACCGCCCCGCCTTCCACCAGGAACTTGGCTGCATGGTAGCCCACGTTGCCCAGGCCCTGCACCACCACCCGCTTGTCGGAAAGGCCCGGCGCAAGCCCCATGGTCTTGCACAGCTCCGTGTCCGACAGGCACTCCCGCACGCCAAAGAACACCCCGCGGCCCGTGGCCTCCTTGCGCCCGCGGATGCCGCCCTGGCTGATCGGCTTCCCGGTGACGCAGGCGATGGCGTCGATGTCGCCCGGGTGGAACTGCGCATAGGTGTCGGCGATCCACGCCATCTCCCGCGGGCCGCTGCCGTAGTCCGGGGCTGGCACGTCGACGCCGGGCCCGATGAACTTCTTGCGGATGAGCTCCGCGGTGTAGCGCCTTGTGATGCGCTCCAGTTGCAGGAGCGGCGTGGTCTTGGGGTCCACCTTGATAGCGCCCTTGGCACCGCCGAAGGGAACGTCCACGATGGCGCACTTGTAGGTCATCAGGGCCGCCAGCCCCTGCACCTCTTCTTCGTCGACGTCCGGGGAGTAGCGGATGCCTCCTTTGACCGGCATCTTGTGGTAGCTGTGCTCCGCGCGCCACGCGTGCATCACGTCGAAGCCGCCGTCGTCCCGCCGCACGGGGAAGGTGAAGTGATAGACGCTGTTGCAGACCTTGATCTGGTGAAGCAAGCCCGCCGGGTAGTTTAGGAAGGAAGCCGCCAGATCTAAGTTCCGGTTCACGGTGGAAAGAAGACCACTGCCAGCTGACATGAGAGCCTCACGTTCGATTCAAGGGCCACCATATTCACCTTCACCGGGGGACAAAGGCAACGGGGCCGGGGCGTCCAGAGCGCAAATTTAACCGAATCTTGAGCGATTTCCTCCTTCGAGCGCCCTGCCCGGCTCCGTCGCAATGCGTCAAACCCCTGGCAAGACCGGATGGACCGCCGAAACATGATTTAATGAAGAGATGAGCGACATCGGCGACAAGATCGCGAGCGAGCCCGGGGAGTCGCCCCTGAACAGCATCGTGGCGGTGATGGTGGCGATCACCGCGACCTTCATGGCCCTGTGCAACGTCAAGGACGGCAACGTGGTCCAGGCGATGGCACAGGCCCAGACCCAGAGCGTCGATGAATGGTCCTACTACCAGGCCAAGAGCACCAAGCAGTACATTGCCGAAAGCCTGATCGATCAGCTCACCATCCAGCGGGACATCATGCCCGGCCTGACCCCCGAGGCCAAGGCCCACCTGGCCGAGCGCATCGAGACCTATACCCAGCAGGCCAAGAAGTACGAGGTCGAGAAGAAGGAGATCGCCGACAAGGCGGAGGGCCTGCAAAAAGAATACGATCGGATGAACGTCCACGACGATCAGTTCGACATGGCGGAGGCCGGGCTGTCGATTGCCATCGCCCTTTACGGCATCGCCGCGCTGACCAAGAAGAAGTGGCTGGTCGGCCTGGCGGGGGCGCTGACGCTGGGTGGGTGTATCCTGGGGCTGGCCGGCTTCCTCGGCTGGAACCTGCACCCGGACTTCCTGGCGAAGCTGCTGAGTTGAGGCGAGGCGATTTGAGCCTTCCGTGTAACGCCGGCAACCGCGTCTTCCCGTTTCTTTCCGTCGCTGATGCCCCTCGATTTCGGGTTTTCGCCGGCCTCGCGGACGTTTCGAACGTCCGCTCGTATGCGGGCTTTGTGGGGTTTCGTGGGGTCCCGTGCCACGGGTGCCTACTTCAATCGGGGGCCCCCCTGTCCGTGAGCGAGCGTGAGCGTGAGCGTGAGCGTGAGCGATTACCGGCAGAGTTTGCTGAGCATCGCAATCACCCGATCAAGCAGCTCATTGCCTCGCTGATAGGCTGGTTCGTCGATGAGCTGGAGAACTCGG
>JBBRLA010000367.1:0-8444 GCA_038231615.1 Polyangia bacterium
CTTCAATGACCTTCTGGCCTGGGAGATCATCCACGCCCATGCGTACCAGGACTGGCCGAGCGGACTGCGCAACCAACTTCAGGACAGCTTTGGCTTCCCCGCGCAGCGCTTCGCAGTATTGCGCTACGTCCTCGATACCAATTTCGTGGTCAGTCCGGTCTACGCCAAGCTGGGACTTCTGAACCACAACCTGGTGTACCTCCAGCTCTTCGCCGTCGTCGGCGCTGGCGCTGGCGTAGTCATCGGCGGCGAGCCGGACGCTGGCAGCACAGCGCCTGGACAAGGGCCCCACGCGGCGGTCCTCGTGGACGCGGGCATCGGCGTCCGCCTGTGGCTCTCGCAGCGCTGGTCGGTGCGCTACGATCTGCGGGAATACGTCTCCATCGACACCGTGAGCGGTGGTGTCTCGCTGCCGCTCTTCATGTCCCTGAGCGCGGCGGTCAGCCTGGGAGGCCCCAAGCCATGACGACCCAGCCCTCTACTGCCTGCCGCCCGCTGGCCAGGGCGCTCTTCTGCACCGCGCTGGGGCTGGCCCTCTTTGCCAGAGTACCCGCCGCATGGGGAGACGAACTCTCGGACGAGGTGGATGAGAACGAGGCCATCTATGCCGTTCAAGGCCGACCCATCCTCCGCGGCCACGAGTTCTCCGTCAGCCTGGGCGTGCTTCCGCTCGACTCGCTGTACAAGGGCGTCACCCTGGGCGTCGGCTACTCCTATCACTTCAACGCGGTGCTGGGCTGGCAACTGGCCCACTTCCGCTACTCGTTCAACACCAACACCGGCACGGTGAGGGAACTCGCCGACAAGTTCAACGTCAACACCACCAAGACCCCCCAGGTGAATTATCTTCTCGACTCGAACGTGCTCTTCAAGGTGCTTTCGGGCAAGATGGTGCTGGGCCAGAACCGTCTTGCCGGCGCCGAGATCACCGCCATCATCGGCCCCGCGGTGGCGGTGTTGTCCACCCAGGACGTCAGCTTCGGGTTCGACGTGGGCCTGGCATTCCGGGCCTTCCTGTCACGCCATTTCTCGGCCAGCCTGGAAGTACGGCAGTACGAGCTGTTCCAGGGCAACCCATTCAAGGTGAACCATGTGCTGGATGTCTCGCTGGGCGCGTCCCTCAACCTGCGCTAAGGGGCCGCGGCCCCAGGTCGCCAGGGCGCGCTCCCTGGCGGCGGCGCTGGTCCTTTCTGCCATCGGGCTCGGCGGCCCCGCCGTGGCGCAGAAACCCGCGTCCGCGAAGACCGCCGTCACGACGTCTTCTGTAGAGGCGACCGCACCGATCGGCGGGCCCGCGCAGTTCGCCGAGGCCATGGAGGCGGTGCGCCGCGGAGATCTGGGTGAGACCGCCAGGCAATGCTGGGTATACCTCAACCACCGGGAGCGCGAGGCCCGAAGCGGGGCGGCGCCCAGAGACGGTGAGGCCGGCGTCTCCGACAAGATGGAAAGCGCCCGCTACTACCTGGCGGAATCGCTGGAGCGCCTGGGCTACGTCCACGCCGCCATCGATTGGTACCTGCAAATTGTCACCGAGCGCCGGGCGCCGCAGCTTCTGCCCCGCGCCCTGTCTGCCCTCGAACGGCTGTCCCGCGCCCACGGCTACGACGAGGAGGAGATCGCCCACCAGGGCATCCTTTCCGTCGCCGAGTTCGAGGAGTTGCCGCCGCGTCTGACCTCCTTCATCCAGTTCCGTCAGGCGGTGGATGACCTGCGTCGTGGCTACGACTCGTGGGCCATCGGGCACCTTGACCGCATCCGTTCCGACACGCCCTACCGGTCCATGGCCCTCCACGCCCGCGCCGTCTGGCACATCGGCAAGGGCGATCCCGACCAGGCGCTGGCCGACCTGGCCAAGGTCATCGAAGACCAGAACGCCCCCCCCGACGTCCGCTCCCGCGCTCTGCACACCCGGGCCCGGCTGTACTACGATCGCGGCAAGTGGGAAGAGGCTTACGCCGACCTCGACCGGGTCGACATCCGCCACGAGCCCGGTGCCGAGATCCTTTTGGAGAAAGCCTGGGCCAAGTACCGCGTCAGGGATTACAAGACCGCCCTCGGCCTGATCCACGCCCTGGGTGCACCCAGCTACGTCGGGCGCTTCGCCCCCGAGCGGTTCCTCATGCGCAGCCTGATCTTCAGCAAGTTCTGCCACTTCCGCGCGGCCAAGCGAAGCATCGAGCTGTTCCGGCAGCGCTACCAGGCCGAACTCGCCGCCCTGCACGAAGGCACCGAACCCAGCGAGATCGACCTGCTCCGCGGGGCCGCCTACCAGCGCACGACGACCACCGGCGCTGGCGCCGTCCACCAGCTCCTGCAGCAACTGGCCACGGAGAAACGCCGGGTCGGCCGAAATGGGAACTGGGGGCTGATCGACGACCCCGCATCCTTGAACCATGCCCTCGCCGGCCTCTACGACATCAAGACCCGCGGCGCCCGCTACCGCGAAAGCCAGCTCCTCCGCGGAGCGACCGAGCGCGTGGCCAGCGAACTTTTGGACGCCAACGAACAGATGAACCTCCTGGAGTACGAGGTGGGTCTGGGCATCTACCGGCGCATCGGCCGCGATGCACGGGTCGCCGAAAAGGAAGGCCCGCGGCAATCGGAGGTGCCCCGTGTCTCCGATCGCATCTACTATCACTTCGACGGCGAGTACTGGTCGGACGAGCTTCCGGACATGCAGTTCTTCATCGAGGACCGATGCGTCGACTGATCACATCCGTAGCCCTTTGGTCTGTTGCGGCCTCCTCTTCGATCGGCGGGGCCCTTGCGCTCCCCCTGCTGGGTGGCTGCGCCACGCCGACCGGGGCCAAGGCCGGCGTCGAGAACCCGACCGTCCGCCTGCAACGGGACATCGCCAAGGTGGATCGCGCCATCGAGGCCACCAAGCGCCTGCTGGCCCTGGCCCATTCGGCACCCTATGTGCCCGATCTCTACATGCGCCTGGCGGAGCTTTATGCCGAGCAATCGCGCTACCAGTACCTTCTGGCCTACGAGAACGACCGCAAGAAGACCCGGGCCGTGGTGTCGATACCGGCCCGTCTGCTGAAGGAACAGGCGGTCCAGCTCTATGACCGGGTGACCCGCGAATACCCCGACTACGCGGACCTGGACAAGGCACTCTTCTTCAAGGGCCACGAGCTGCGCGAGCTGGGCAACTACGACGAGATGATCGCCACCTTCGAGCGTCTGGTGAAGGACTTCCCCCGCTCCGCCTTTCGCGCACAGGCCCTGGTGATCCTCGGCGACTACTACTTCGACAAAAGCCAGTTCCCCCGAGCCGAGGACGAGTATAAGAAGGTCCTGGCCGAGAAAGAAGGCTCCGAGCACGCCATGGCCCGTTACAAGCTGGCCTGGTCGCGGCAAAACCAGGACGACTGCAAGGGTGCCCTCGTATACTTCGAGGCCGCCGCCAGGACCGCCCTGCCAAAGGCCCTGCAAAGGAGCGGTTCGGCCGTCACCGGGGACAGCGCGGGCAAAAAGTCCGACCTTCGCCGGGAGGCGCTGGTCGACTCCGGCTTCTGCTTCACCGAGGTGCGAAAGTCGGAAGACGCCATCCCCTTTTACCGCGCCTTGTCCGATAGCCGCGCCGTGTACGTCGCCTCGCTTTCCCGCCTGGCCCGGCGCTACCACAGCAAGGGACAGTTCAAGCCGGCCGCGCTGCTCTACCGGGAAATCCTGGAGGTCGATCCCTACCACGAGGACGCCGTCGAGTTCGTGCAGCGGTTCTATGAAGGCCTGGCCAAGGTGCCCTCCCCGGCCACCGTCGAACGTGACGTGGACATCATCGTGCGGGTCGCCGAACTGTCCTACTTCAGCCCCCGCACCTCCGACGCCATCCGCAAGGCCATGGTCCACGACTTCGAGGTCTATGCCCGCGACCTATCGACCAAGGCCCAGCTTCTGGCCAAGGATCAGAACGACCCGCGCCTCCCGGATCTATTAGGCCAGGTGGCCACCTCGTACGAGCGCTACCTGTCCTTCTTCCGCGACGTGGCCAAGGTCAAGGAGTCCCACGAGATCGAGGCCAACCTGGCCGACACGCTTTTTGCCGCTAAACGCTTCATCCCCGCCGGACACGCCTACGAGGCAGTGGCCCGACGCAAGGAGACCGGCGACCGGAAGGGCGTGCTCTTTTCCGCCGCCGCCGCCTACACCCAGGCACTGAAGCAGAAGGGCAACAACAACTACGAGCAGGTGGCCTCCCGTGCGGGCCTGTATCGGGCGGGTCAGCAGTACATCGCCCAATACCCCAAGGCCGAGAACCTCCCCGAGATCAAGTTCAACATCGCCAACGCCCTCTACGACGAGGGCAAGTTCCGGGAGGCCATCGTCCGCTTCACTTCGCTTTTCGAGCAGTATCCCAACACCCGGGAAGGGGGGGTGGCTGCCCAGCTGGCCCTGGACTCCTTCCGCCTGCTCTACGACATGGAGGGCCTGGCCAAGGCGGGTCAGCGCTTCCTCGCCGACGGGCGCCTCAAGGACGAGGCGCTGCGCAAGAAGCTCACCGCCGTGGTCACCGCGGCGCAGCAGCGACAGCTCGACGTCCTGACCATGACCGCGACCCAGAGCGATCGTGGCGCCCAGACCCTTTTGACCTTCGCCGCCAAGAACGCTGGCAGCACTTTGGGCGAGAAGGCCCTCATCAACGCCTTCACCGCGGCCCGGGACCTGAACGACGTTCCGCAGATGACCAAGATTGGCGAGCAGCTCCTGCGCGACTACCCCAAATCCTCCGAGCTGGTCGGCGTGCTGGGCACCCTGGGCAAGCTGGCTTCCGACGAGGCGCTCTTCGACGAGACCACGCGCTACCTGTCCGAGGCGGGCCATCGGGAAGACCGGTCCCCCCGCGGCCAGGAAACCCTGCGTACCGCGGCGGTGCTGCGGGCACAGCGCGGCGACAGGAAAGGCGCCGAGGACGACCTGCGCACGCTCAAGGAGGCCGGCGCTCCGGCGCAGCTTCAGTCGGATGTGGCCCTGGCCCTGGCTGACCTGTACCGCCACACCGGGGACCTCCCGGCCCTGATCGAGGTAGTAAAATCCCAGCCCCAGGCAGGCCCCGAGCTGCGCATGGACGCGCTGAACGCCGCGCTGCTCTCGGGTTCCACGGTGGACCACCTGGCCCCCGAACTGCGCGCCCTGGCCGGCGGCAAGAGTGCCGTCTCGGCAGAGGCCCGCATGCTCCTGGCCGACGTGGCCCGGCAGCAGCTTGACGCCATCGCCTTTACCGCCAAGCGGGCCGAGGACGCCAAGGTCATCTCCAGGCGATTCGCCACCCAGAACCAGGTCGAGTCCCAGTACCTGTCCGTGGTCAAAAGCGGCCACCCGGAAGCGGCCGTCGCTGCCTTGAGCCGGTTGCGCCTGCTTTACAAGGGTGGCGCCGACTTTCTGGCCAGCGCCCCGGTGCCCCCCGGCCTGTCGCCGGGAGACGTCGGGAAGTACCAGGCGGCCTTTCGCGCCAAGGCGCAGCCGCTGCTTTACAAGGCCGACGAGGTCCTGAAGACCTGCGCCGAGACCGCTCAGAAGCTGCACGCCTTCTCCGCCACCGCCCGCGCCTGCGTCGCCGGACAGGAACCCCCGCTTATCGAGCCCTTCCCGCCCGCGGTGGCGCCGCGGCCGACCCAGCCCGACGCACCGGCCTTGCGTGCCCGCCTGCTGAAGAACCCCAACGACGGGGAGGCACTCTTGCAGCTCGCCATCTTGCACTACAAGGCCGGCGACCTCTTCGGCGCCAAACTGGTGGTCGACCGGTCCATTGACCTGGGCGGGGCGACCCTCTCCAGTGCTCAGACATTGGCCGGCGTCATTGCCCACGACCAGGGCGAGCCGGCAGAGGCCTATCGTCACCTGCAAGATGCCCTGAAAGCGGACAAGCGCAACCCGAAGGCACGATTGAGCCTGGCCGCGCTCTATCGCGAGGCCGGCTACGGCAAGCTCGCCGCCGCCGAGGTTCCCGGAGCAACCGAGGTCCCGGCCAACCTCCAGGGCGATCCGCTGATCCTTCAACCGGCCGCGATCCAGACACCGTCCGCCCCCGCCCCTGGCGAGGCAGCGCCACAGGAGAAGAAGTGATGCGCCAACGCGGACACCTGGGCCCGTACCTGCTTTTGTCTGCCGGCTTGCTGGCGGGCTGCGGCGGGGGCCTCTTGCGTCTGCCGGACTCCGCCCTCCTGGGCCTGCCCGCAGAGGGCCGGCGCTGGGTCTTCGACGCGGAGAACGCGGTGGTCGTGGCCCTGGACGGCGTCGACGTCGCCGGCGAGGGATTGCGCGAGGCGGAGACGCAGGTGGCCCGGGCGGACAAGGGCCTCAAGGTGGCTCAGACAAAAAACCAGGCTGGCGGCGATCGCCAGGGCGCCGAACTGGGGGTGCAGGCGGCGCAGGCCCAGCTCGCGGCAGCCAACGGGCAACGGGAGCTGGCCGAAGAGCAGATCCGCCTGGCCCGGGAGAAGGTGAAAAAGGCGCGAGCCGACCTGGAACTGGACAAGGCGCGGCTGGTCACCACCTATGATCTGGTGGCGGTGCGCGGCTTCTCGCTTCAGCCCTATGAAGCGCAGGTGCAGGACACCGCCCGCCGGGTCGAGTCGGCGCAAAAGCAGACCGACGCGCTGGCTCACAAGCTGCAAGAGCAGCAGGAACAGACGCAGAACGCGCGGCAGCGCTACATCGCCAAGACCGGCGACTTCGACAGCGGGGTGTGGCTTGACTAAACGATGGTCCCTGTCGGCCCTCCTTTTGGCGGCCCTGGTCAGTCCTGCGGCCCTGGCGGCGGGTCCGCGCACGGCCCCCCCGTTCAGGGGCCCCACCTCGTCCGCAAAAGACCCCCAGGCCGGCGCCAACACCGCCGGGGCCGCCGCCAAGACCGTCCAGGCCGCCGCCCTGACTTCGGACCAGGTCGAGGGCGACCTCCCCGCCATCCGGGCCGCCGCTGCCGCCCTGCCCAAAAATGCCCAGGTGCAGCACCGCCTGGGTCTGGCGTTGCTCGTGGCCCATGACCCCGCCGCCGCCCTTCCGGCGCTGCAAACCTCTCTGTCCCTTTACCCCACGGATCCGGCGATCAAGCTGGATCTGGCGGTGGCGCAGGTCCGCACCGGCAAGCCCCAGGCCGCCGAGCGCCTGCTGCACGAGCTGATCGCCGCCGCCCCCCCGCAGCCGCTGCTCTACCATGCCTGGTTCAACCTGGGCGTGGTCCTTTCGTCGCAGGGGCGCATCGAGGCCGCCATCGACGCCTACGAACACGCGATCCAGACCACGCCCAGCGCCGAGGCCCTCTTCAACCTGGCCGAGGCCTACCTGTTCCACTTCGACCGCGCCCGCGCCATCGACGCCTACCGTCGGGCCCTGGTGATGCGCCCGGACTACCTGCCATGCGCCAACAACCTGGGCAAGGCGCTGCTCGACTCGGGCGACGCCGAGGGCGCGGTCAAGATCCTGCGCGAGGCGGCCGACAAGGGGGGCGCCGGGGACGCTGAACTGATCTACAACCTGGCCGTGGCCCTGGCCCGAAAGGGCGACACCCAGCCGGCCATCGAGGCCTACAAGAAGGCCCTCGCGCTGCGGCCGGAGTATGCCGAGGCCCACAACAACCTTGGCGTGCTCCTCGGCTCGCGTGAAGGAAAGCAGGGGCTGGTCGACATGCTGCGGGAGTTCCAGTCGGCCCTGCGGGCGCGCCCCCGCTACGGCCTGGCCAGCTACAACCTCGGCGTGGTCCTTCTGTCCCGGGGCGAGACCGAGCCGGCGATCGCCTCCTTCCGCGATGCCCTGCAGGACGATCCCAAGATGAGCGACGCCTACCGCGGCCTGGGCGACGCCTACTTCGTCAAAGGGCAGATTGCCGCCGCCAAGGAGGCCTACAACGAGGCCCTGCGCTTAAACCCCGGCGACGCCGAGACCCAGCGCCAGATCAGCCTGGCCCTGGTCCGCTCGGGCAGCCCCGAAGAGGCCCTGCGCCGCCTGCGCGACCTGGTCAGCAAGAGCCCGGATGACGGCCGCACCCGCTTCTTCCTGGCCCGCACCCTGGCCGAGACCGGCGACACCGCCGAGGCCGAGAAGGAATACCGCGAGGCGCTGCGCCTGCGGGACAAGGACGCCGAGATCTCCTTTGCCCTGGGCGAGCTGCTCACCGCGCAGGGCCGCACCGGCGAGGCGCTCCAGCAGTACGAGCTGACCCTGCGCATGGACGACTCCTACGCCCCGGCGTGGTTCCGCATCGCCCAGGCGACCCTGACCGCCGGCAACTTCGACCGCGCCGCAGTGGGCTTCCTCCGCGCCGCCAAGCTGGAGCCGCGCCTGTCCGCCGAGGCCTATCTTAACCTTGGCGAGGTCTACTACCGTCGCCACGACCAGCGCCGGGGAGATCGACAAAAGGAGATCGAGGCCTACCGCGAGGCCCTGCGCCTGTCCCCGGACATGGCCGAGGCCCACCTGGCGCTCGGGGAGATCCTGTGGCA
>JBBRLA010000368.1:0-8423 GCA_038231615.1 Polyangia bacterium
ACGGCGGAGGGCATCCTGGATGCTTTGGGGGAGTTTTTGCCCGCTAGCAGGGCGGGTGTCGCCATCTGCCCCACCGATGGGTGCGATGTGGACACCCTGCTCTCCGCCGCCCGCGGCGCCGCCGAGTCGGCCACCGCCGGGGTGGTGCGGGTCGCGGCGGAAGCGGCCACCCGCCTGGACCTGGACGGGCGGTACATTCTGGTAGCCGACCCGGCGATGGCCCGCCTCTTCGATCTGATCCGGCGCCTGGCCAAAAGCGAACTGCCGATCCTGGTCACCGGCGAGACCGGCGCGGGCAAGGAGAACGCCGCCTTCGCCGTGCACTACTTCTCTCCCCGGCACAAGCGGCCCTTCGTGGCGCTCAACTGCGCCGCCCTGCAAGACACCCTGATGGAGAGCGAGCTTTTCGGCTACGAGCGGGGGGCCTTCTCCGGCGCCACCCACAGCAAGCCGGGGCTTTTGGAAAGTGCCGCCGGGGGCACGGTGTTCCTGGACGAGGTGGGCGAACTGTCCGCTAGCGCCCAGTCCAAGCTCCTGCGGGCCCTGGAGGTCAAGAAGATCACCCGCCTGGGAGATGTGCGGGAACGGGAGATCGACATCCGCATTGTCGCCGCCACCAACCGCAACCTGGAGGAAGAGGTGGCGCAGAAACGCTTCCGCCAGGATCTTTTCTTCCGTCTCACCGCCGCTACGGTGGTGCTGCCGCCCCTGCGCGACCGCCCCCGGGAGATCGCCCTGCTGGCGCAGATGTTCCTCTTGCGGGCCTGCGAGCGCGCCGGCAGGCCGCCGATGGTCATCACCGCGGCGGTGATGCGCAAGCTGGCCGAATACAAGTGGCCGGGGAACGTGCGCGAATTGCGCAACACCATGGACTTCGCCGCGGTGGCGGTGACCGAGCCCCTGCTGGAGGTGTGGCACCTGCCCAACTCCATCGCCGGCAAGCGGGGGCGCAGGCCGGAGACGGACGCCGTGGCCGCCTCCCCGCAGTCGAGCGGGGCCGTCGCGGAAAGGCGCCAGGTCAAGCTGACCTTCCGCATGCTGGCGGACGAGATCCGCGACCTGGAGCGGCAGCGCATCAAGGAGGCCCTGGTCGCCGCCTTTGGAGTACGCAAGCGCGCCGCGGAGCTGATCGGCATGCCGTTGCGCACCTTCGTGTTGCGGCTCAAGCAGTACGGCCTCGGGCAAGGCGCGGAGTCGGGCGGCGCGGAGCCCGACGGCGCAAATCGCGAAGCGCGAAGCGCCGCGGTTGTCGATCGCGAAGCGCGAAGCGCCGCGGTTGTCGATCGCGAAGCGCGAAGCGCCGCGGTTGTCGATCGCGAAGCGTGAAGCGCCGCGGTTGTCGACCCAGAACCGGCCTGATGTAGCAGACGTCGAGCTTCAACCCGCCCGGGCCGCGAGCGAACCTTTTGCCTGCTGCGGTGTTTCATGTTCCAGGAGCCCCCATGCCCACTCAAGCCACCTCCAGGAGGGCCTTTCTGGCCCTGGTCGCCGCCAGCCCGCTCTTCGCCTCGGCTTCGACGATGAAAGGCGCCCGACCCAGGCGTCTCTTGATATTGGGGGGCACCGCCTTCCTCGGCCCGCACCTGGTGGATGCCGCGCGCCGCCGGGGCTTTGCCGTCACCCTCTTCAACCGCGGCAAGACCAACCCCGGCCTGCCGGCCAAGTGGCCCGGCGTCGAAACGCTCATCGGCGACCGGGACGGCAACCTCAAGGCGCTCGTGGGCCGGCGATGGGACGCGGTGATCGACACCTCGGGGTACGTGCCGCGGTTGGTCCGGGACTCGGCGATGCTGCTTTCGGACAAGGTGCAACAGTACGTCTTCATCTCGTCCATCTCGGTCTACAAGGACACCCGCCAGCCCGGCATGGACGAGACCGCCCCGGTCGGACGTCTCGCCGACGAGTCCGTCGAGTCCATCGGCGACGGCGCTTACGGCCCGCTGAAGGCGCTTTGCGAACAGGCGGCGGAAAAAGCCATGCCCGGCAGGGTCACCGTCATCCGCCCGGGCTTGATCGTCGGCCCCAGGGACCAGAGCGACCGCTTCACCTACTGGCCGGCGCGTCTCGAGCGCGGGGGCGAGGTGCTGGCCCCGGGGACCCCTTTGGATCCGGTGCAGTTCATCGACGTGCGCGACCTGGCAAAGTGGACCATACTGACCCTTGAGGCGGGCCACCTGGGCGTGGGCGTGTTCAATGCCACCGGCCCGAAAGACCCGCTGACCGTGGGCGAGCTGCTCGAAGCCTGCCGCGCGGCCAGCCAGAATGACGCCAGGCTGACCTGGGTGAGCGCCAAATTCCTGGAAGAGCACAAAGTCTCGTCCTGGAGCGACATGCCGGTGTGGGTGCCGCCCACGGGCGACTCCGCCGGGTTTGCCCGGTTGAGCATTGCGCGGGCGCTGGCGCGGGGGCTGACCTTCCGCCCGCTGGCCGAGACGGTAAAGGACACGCTGGACGCGTTCCATGCCCTGCCCGCGGAGCGCCGCGAGAAGCTGCACGCGGGCATCAAGTCTGAGCGGGAAGTCGAGGTGCTGGCGGCGTGGCACGCCCAGGCCAAGAAGGCGACCCCCCCGCCCATGACGGGCAAGCAGAAAGCCAGACAAGGATGATCTTCGGCACGACCAGGCGACATCTGGCACCGGCCGCCGACCGGCGCGACGTCCTGCATTGCGCCACCCGTCCCCTCCATCTGGCACCGGCCGCCGACCGGCGCGATCCTTGAGCGCCTCGTTCGGCGGGCGGATGCGCGTCTTTGGCCGGGCGCTGCTTTCGCGGCTGGTCCGCGTCGAGCCTGGCGAGGACGGGGCGCTCCTGTGGTCCTGCGCCTATTTCTTCTTTCTCCTGGGCAGTGCCTTCGTCATCCGTCCCCTGCGGGAAGAGATGGGCATCCTCGGCGGAGTGAAGAACCTGCCCTGGCTTTTTCTGGGCACGCTCCTGTCGATGCTGGCTCTTTCCCCGGTCTTCTCCACCCTGGTCTCCTGGCTGCCGCGGCGCCGCTTCGTTCCCCTGGTCGGGCACTTCTTTTCCCTGAACCTGCTGGTCTTCTTCGGCCTCCTGCGCTTCCTGCCGCCCGGCGCGAAGCTCCACGCAGCGCGGGCCTTCTTCATCTGGGCCAGCGTCTTCAACCTCTTCGCCGTGTCGGTCTTCTGGGGGGTCATGGCCGACTGCTTTCGCAGCGACCAGGGGCAGCGCCTCTTCGGCTTTATCGGGGCCTTCGGGACCCTGGGCGGCCTTGCGGGGTCGTCCCTCAGCGCCGGCCTGGTGCGGCCCCTGGGGGAGCAGCCCTTGCTGCTCCTGGCCGTCGTGCTCCTGCAAGCCGGGGTGTGGAGCTTCCGCCGGCTTCAGCGACACCCCGTCCAGGGTCTCTCTTCGGGACCTGCGCCGCACAATGCGCAGGAGATCCGCTCCGTCCCGGGTCCCGCCCCCGTTCCTGCAAGCCTCCTTTACGGTCCCCTCTCGGGTCTGCGCCTGGTGCTGCGCTCGCCCTATCTGTTGCTGATCAGCCTCTACCTCTTGCTCTTCACCATCAGCTCGACCTTGGCCTACTTCGCCCAGGCGCAGATTGCCGCCGCCGGCATCGCCGACTCCAGCGCCCGCACCGCCTTTTTCGCCCGCATCGACCTGTGGGTCAACCTCTTCGCGCTGGTGCTCCAGGGCGCGGTCGCCGGGCGCATCCTTTCCGCCGTGGGCATCGGCGGGACCCTCATGGTGCTGCCGGTGCTGACCCTTATCGGCTTCGCCGTGCTCGGCCTCTCGCCGACCCTCACCGTGCTGATGCTCTTCCAGGTCGCCAGGCGGGCCACCGACTATGGCATCAGCAAGCCGGCCCGCGAGGTGCTGTACACCGTGGTGGGCAGGCAGGAAAAATACGCCGCCAAGAGCTTCATCGACACCGTGGTGTACCGCAGCGGCGACGCCCTGGGGGCCGGCGCGGCGGGCGTGCTGACCGGGCTGCACCTGGGAGGCAAAGGACTCGTCGTGCTGGCGGTGGGCATGGCGCCGCTGGCTCTTTTGTGGGCCGCGGTCGGCCTGCACCTGGGGCGCCGGACTTGAGGGCCGCGGATCGCGGGTGTCAGGAAAAGAGGTCCGCTGCCGCCGACACAGTGGCTGCGCGCGAGATCCAGTGGTTCAGGATGGCGATGTCGTCGCAGGTGCTGATCCGGGCGCGCTCGTCCTCCGACACCGCCAGGCCGCGGGCGGAAAGAAACGCCAGGATGGCCCGCGAAAGGGCCTGGGTCTCGCCGTCTTTGAAGCCCTGGGCCGCGCCGTCTTTGAAGCCCTGGGTCTCGCCGTCTTTGAAGCCCTGGGCCTTGTAGTTCTCGATCTCGGGGTTTTTCTTCTGGATGAGCGCCCGCGCCATCACCAACTCGCCCTCGACGCCGTCCAGAAGCGCCTTGGGGTAAAGTGGCAGGCGCAGACAGGCGTCGACGATGGGCCCAGTCAGAAGGTCCCAGGCGCCGCGCCACTCCTTGACCTTGCCTTCCTTGACGAAGAGGCCGAAGACCCGCCGCACCCCCCGGTTGGAAAGCCGCTCGGCCTTCTTGGTGGCGGTGGACATGGACTGTTCGTTGACCACCTCGAAGGCCAGGTCCTCCAGGTAACGCGTGCCGGTCTTTTCGTCCTTGCCGTCGCGCAGGATGCAGGCGTCGGCGGCAAAGTTCTGGTCCACAGCGGAGCGGGTCAGAAGCTCGACCAGGCCCGAGTAGCCCGGCGCCGCCGCCACACGCAGCACCGCGCCCAGGTTGGCCTGGGCCGCGGCGTGCTCCGGGTTGGCCGCCATGCAGTACACGACGTGACCGTCAATGATCTCCGCGCGCTCTTCGTTTTCCGGCTCGACCAGGTGATCGTCCAGGCGCGGCCAGGGCCTGCCGGGGTCGCTCGGGTCGGGCATGCCGGGCATGCGCAGCCCATTGGCACCGCCGACGCCGCGGGGGCTCTGGGCAGACGGGGCGGACACCGCGTAGGACGCCGCGCCCGGGGCCGACAGGCCATGGGGAGACGATGGCTTGCTCATGCCGCAACCGTAGCAGAACCCGACGCACGGCGCCAACCCCGCCAACCTGCCTCCCTATCTCTGCGGGACGCTGCCCTATCGAGCACAATCGTCTTTGCCCGCTGCGACTCCCCTTGCATCGGGCCCTTTGTGCCCCAAACTCATTCTCATGGCTGAGCCGATCCTGGTCAATCGCCCGCCTCGTTCAGCGAAAAGGACCTGATCATGTTGCACCTTCCGGGCTATGCCATCGGCGAACTGATCCTGGACAGCGGGCGGGCGCGGGTCTACCACGCCCTACGGGAGCGGGACTGCCTGAAGGTGACCGTCAAGGTGATGCAAGGGATCTATGCCACGCCCCGCAGCCTTGCCAGCCTGCGCCACGAACACGAGATTGCCGCCTCGCTTGGCACGCCCGCCGCGGTACATCCGCTGGAACTTGTGACCCTTCCCGATGGGATGGCCCTGGTGCTCGAGGTCCGGGGCGGCGGCGGCTCCCTGGCCGGCCTGCTTCATGGCCTGTCCGGGAAGCGGATGCCGGTCGTGCGCTTCCTGCCCCTCGCGCTGCGTCTGTGCGAGGCCCTGGCCGAGGTCCACCGCGAGGGGGTGATCCACAAGAACATCCAGCCCCACAACCTCATCATCTCCGCGGATGAGAAGACCGTCTGGCTGACCGACTTCGGCATCGCCACCCGCCTTTTGCGCGACCCGGTTGAGGCCTTTGCGCCCGGCTCCGGTTTTATTGAAGGCACCCTGCCTTATATGTCCCCCGAGCAGACCGGGCGCATGAACCGGCCCCTGGACTGGCGTACCGACCTGTATTCCCTGGGCATCACCTTGTACCAGATGCTGACCGGCGCCACCCCCTTCGCCGCCGAGGCCAACCATCCTATCGAGTGGATCTATGCCCATGTGGCCCGCGCGCCCATCCCCCCCATGCAGATCGTGCCCGATCTGCCCGAGGCGATCAGCGACATCGTGCTGCGCCTGCTGGCCAAGGTACCGGAAGAACGCTACCAGAGCGCCCGCGGCGTGGCCTACGACGTGGGGCGGTGCCTCATGCAGGGGAAGGAGCAGGGACACATCGATCCTTTCCCCTTGCAGCAACGGGACTACTCGGGCCGCTTCCAGGTGTCGCTGGCGCTGCACGGGCGGGACCGGGAGGTCGACGCGCTGCTTCTTTCGTGGGAGCGTGTCGCCTGCACGGGAAACCGGGAGCTTTTGCTCCTGACCGGGCCCGGGGGGATTGGCAAGTCCACCCTGGTGCGCGAACTGCACCTGCCGCTGCTTCTGCGCCGGGGCCTCTTGCTCTGGGGCAAGTGCGATCGCGGAGCGCGAAGCGCCGCGGTGCATGGAGCGCCAAGCGCCGCGGTGATAAATCAACACAACCAGGGCATCCCCTACGCGCCCTTTTGCCAGGCCATCGGCGGGCTGGTGAAGCAGTTGCTGGGACAGGGCGAGCTGGCGCTTTCTGCATTGCGGGCGGACGTTCTTGGCGCACTTGCAGGCGAAGGACGCTTGCTCACCGCGGTCATCCCCGAGATGGAGCTTTTGATCGGCGAACAACCGCCACTGCAAATAGCGCAGAGAATGGGAGGCAGCCCGCAAGAGGCCCAACTGCGCTTTGGTCAGGCGTTTGCCCGGCTTCTGGGGGTGTTCGCCCAGCGAAAACATCCCATGGTGCTTTTCCTGGACGATTTGCAATGGGCGGACGCGGCCAGCCTGCGGCTTTTGCAATTCCTTTTGACCCGGGCCAAGACGCAGTCCCTGCTGGTCATCATCGCCTACCGGGACAACGAGGTGGGGGCCAATCATCCGCTTTCCCTGACCCTTGTGGAGATCGAAAAGACCCTTTCCCCGACCCGCGTGAAGATCGGCCCACTGTCCACCTTTGCCGTGGCCCAGATGGTGGCGGCGACCCTTTCGTGCCCCGAAGCGGAGTCGGCAGAGCTGTCCGCGCTGGTCCACAAGAAGACTGGCGGCAACCCGTTCTTCATCGGCCAGTTCCTGCAGACATTGCATCGCGACGGCCTTTTGGTTTACGCTCAGGCGGCAGAGCGGTTCTGCTGGGATCTTTCGCACATCGAGCGGGCCGGGGTCACCGACAACGTGGTGACCCTGATGGGGGACACCCTGCGTCGCCTTCCCCCGCCGGTGCAGGAGGCGCTGCGGCTGGCGGCGTGCGTGGGCCACCGCTTCGATCTTGCGACCCTTTCGGCGATTGCCGGATGCACCGAGGCACAGATGCAGCGAGACCTGTGGCCGGCGCAGGCCGCGGAACTGATCGTCGCCTTGCCGGGCACCGAAGGCCCTTCTTTGGAGCCCGGCGGCTATCGTTTTTTCCACGACTGCATAAAGGACGCGGCTTTGGGGCTGATCCCAGAAAAAGACCTGCCCGCTCTGCGCCTGCGCATCGGGCGGGCGCTCTTTCACTTGCATGGCGGCGAGTCCGGGAAAAGTTTCTTCGCCATCGCCGAACACTACAACGCCGCGCTGCCCCTGGTCGATGATCCCGGGGAGCGGCACCGCCTGTGCCGCCTGAACCTGCGGGCCGGCTGCCATGCTCGGGGCAGCGGCGCCGTTGTCCAGGCGCACGTCTTCCTTTCGGCAGGCATTGTGTGGATGGGTCCGGACGGCTGGCAGACCGACTATCAGACCACCCTGACATTGCACCGCGAACTCTGCGAGTGCGCCCACCTGTGCGGCATGAACGACCAGGCGGACGCGCTTCTTGCGCAGATGTTTCTGTGGGTGCAGACGGACCTGGACTTTCCCGATGGAGCGCGGTCCGAGCAACCTGCCGCTTCGGCGGAGGACCAGGCTGCTGCGCCGTGGGACGAGGTCGCCGATCCCCCGGTTCCACCAGCGTGGGACGAGTTCGCCGATTCGCCGGTCCCCCCTTTGTGGGATGACTTCGCTCCTCCCTGAGCGATCCGGCCAAGGGCGATGGACGACTACGAGGACTCAGCAAGAGGGGGCCCACTGATGCAAGTCAGCGGCGGTTCGGGGCGGTGTGCCCGAATGGGGTGTTGCAGGCCGTTTTTCGTGGTCTTTCTTTCGGATTTACGTAGATGCGATCAGGTCATGCTGGCTGTAGTGGCGATCGCCGTTTTCCCGGCCGGACACTCGGGGTCTCAAAATCGGCCACGTTTTACCTACCCTCAGTCGCTTGCCGCCGGTCGATCCCTGGGCTAGGCTGCGTGCATCATGGTCCCCTCGTTCAACACCGCCGGGCCGTGCATTCCTGGCGAACACTACATGCTTTCGCCGGGGCGGCGGCTGACCCAGGTATTGAATCCAGACCTCCTGACACCCCCAGGTGCCCGATGAATGATTAACGCAGCCAGAAGGTGGCCCGCTCCTCGGGGAGGGTCGCCGCACGGCCCAAGAAATCATTCATCGAAATGCCGACCTGAACAAATGTCCGACGACG
>JBBRLA010000369.1:0-8410 GCA_038231615.1 Polyangia bacterium
ACTGGCACTTGCGCCCGCGCCTCGGCCACCAGCCGCGAGAGCAGCGGTGTGCCCAGCCCGCAAGGGACCGCCCCTTTTGCGTCGGGATCAGAGGACAGCACAAGGTCCTCGGGCAGCGACAAGTGCTGCGCGGCACTGGGCGGAAGCAGAAGCAGCGCCCCGTCACCCGCCGGCTCGACCAGCGCGCCGCTCTCGACAAGGGCCGCCACGGTGAAGGCCATCGGGTCGGGGACCAGGGCGCTGCGATCGGCGGGCGCGTTCATGCCTCGTAGTCCTGTCCGAAGAGGGCCGCGTCCAGTTCGCGGGTCTTCTCATAACGCCGCCGCGCCGCCAGCAGGTCGCTGGCCAGGGCGTCGAAGCCCTGCGCGATCTCTTCCTCCGTGCGGGGGGTGGTGTACAGGCTGAGGATGCGTTCCTCCATGTCGCGATCGTCCACCAGGTTGCCCAACACCATGTCCATCTCGCCCACCACCAGTTCGAAAAGGTGCAGCCGCCGGTCCAGGACGTCCAGCACGCGCTCTTCCACGGTGCCGCGGGCGCACAGGTTGTAGACCCGCACCTCGTGCTCCTGCCCCATGCGGTGCAGGCGGCCGATGCGCTGCTCGATGAGCATCGGGTTCCAGGGCAGGTCGAAGTTGCACAGCACGTGGCAGAATTGCAGGTTTTGTCCCTCGCCGCCGGCATCGGTGGCGACCAGTACCTGCATGCCGTCGCGGAAGCTTTGAATGGCGGCCTGCTTGGCGGCGCCGTCCATGCCGCCGTGGAAGCTGGTGAAGGGCACCCCGGCCCCTTGCAGGAGCTGGCACACGTAGGCCAGGGTGTCGCGAAAGCGAGTGAAGATCAGCATCTGCTCCTTGCCGTGGGCCTTCACCAGATCGAGCAGCGCTTGTCCCTTTCGCGAGGTAGGCACGCCGGCGGCCTTTTCGGCCAGCAGACCCACTGCCTGGCGGAACTCTTCGGTGTGTTTGCCGCCCGCGTGGACCTTGGCCAGGGTGCCGCGCACTGCGTGGGGGCTGGATCCGGCCTCAAGGAGCAGGGTGCTGGCCAGCATGCGAATGCTGTGGGCCTCGCCGTGGGTGCGCAGGAGTTCGAGGACGCCCTGATACAGGGCCTGCTCCTCGGCGACGGGTTCGACGGTCACGGTGGTGACGAAGCGCAGAGGCAGGCGCAGGCCGCTCTGGGCGCGGGTGTTGCGTACCATGACCTCGCCCAGAAGGGCCCGCAGCCGCTCGCGGTTCTTGGGCGCGGTGGGGTTTTTGGGGTCGACGTACTCTTTGCGAAAGGCGGCGGCAGTAGCGAACTGTCCCGGCTTGAGCAGGGTCACCAGGTTGTAGAGTTCTTCCAGATCGTTTTCGATCGGGGTGGCCGTCACCAGCAAGAGGAAGCGGCTGTGCAGGCCGTTGACCAGCTTCCACGACAGGGTGGTGCGGTTCTTCAGATGGTGGGCCTCGTCGGCGATGACCAGGTCCCAGGGGCGGGCCTGGATAAGGGCGGCGTGCTTTTCGGTGCGGCACAGGGAAAGCGAGGCCACCAGCACCCCCTCGCCGTTCCAGAAAGCGGCCGGGTCCGAGCGCAGCAGCGGATCGTCAGTGGTGCGGGCGGTGACCCGGGCCTTGTCGTGAAGCTCGCCCACCCAGTGGGGGCACAGGGGCGCGGGGGCCAGCACCAGCACGCGGCGCACCAGGCCGCGAAGCTGGTACTCGCGCAACACCATGATGGCCTCGATGGTCTTACCCAGGCCGACTTCGTCCGCCAAAAGGGCCCGGCCCCCCAGGGTGCGTAGCACCCGCCGCACGGTCTCGACCTGGTAGCCGTGGAACTCGACGCCGATCAGCGAGCCCAGGGACAGGAGGTCTTCGAAGTGCTCGGCGGCGGCCAGGGCGTGGGCGAAAAGGACGTGGGCCAGGGACGCGGGCGACACCGGAGGCTGCCCCGAGGAGGGATGCAGCAGCGAAAGCAGGTCCTCCGGCAAGAGGGGCCCGAGCACCATCGGCGCTGCGGAGAAGAGCAACGGCTGCGACTCTGGCTCGGCAAGAACGACGGGAGCGACCTCCACTGGCGCGGCGACCTGCACCGGCGCAGGCGGGTGACCAGTCGGGGGCAGCGTGGGCTGCCGGGTGTGGGTCGCCTCGATGGGCCGGAAGGAAGGGACGGGGTCTTTGGCTGGGGTGGGCATGGGCGGCTGTGGGTAACGTAGGTCAATATCCGGGCCCCGGGTAGAGGAAATCAGCGGCCGGCCAGACCGCCTGCGAAAAACCGGGGGAGATCCGCCGCGGGACTCGTGCGTTGAAGAGAGCAGGAGGCAACATGACGACCCGGATTCTGCCGTCTCTGGCGGCGCTGACCCTGAATTTGGCCCTTATGGCTTCTGCCGGCGCGGCGCCGCTTTTCGAGCGCCAGGGGCCCTACCAGATGGAGGTCCTGGTGGGCGGGGCCCCGGTGCGGACTTTCTCCCACGACGGCGAGAGCTTCGTGATGGGGCAGCACGGCGATCGCTACACCCTGCGGGTGGTCAACCACTCGGCCCGGCGGGTAGAGGCGGTGGTGTCGGTGGACGGCCGCGATGTGGTCGATGGCCGCCCCGGCGACTACCGCAGCAAGCGCGGCTATCTGGTCGAAGCCTATGGGCAGGTGGACATCGAGGGCTGGAGACTTTCGCAGGGGCAGGCGGCGGCCTTCCGTTTCTCGACGGTGGCTGATTCGTACGCCGCGCGCAGCGGCAGCGGTCGCGAGGTCGGGGTGGTGGGCGTGGCCGTATTCCCGGAGCGCGAGCGCTACGTTCCGCCCCGGCCGGTGTATACCCCGAGGCCTCCCTGCTGCACTCGCTGGAACGAACGAGACGAGAGCGGCGGGTATTCGGCCAACCAGGCGCCGGGCCGCATGGCCCCGAAGCCCTCGACCCCGAGCCCGGCCAGCGAGGCGGCCCCGCCCCCGGCGGACAAGAAGGCCGGCGGCGACGACCTTGCGGACTCGGCGCGGGCACAGGGGAAGGGCAGCATCCTGGCCGACCGGGAGGCTCAGCGGCCCCGCCGGCGCCCCGGCCTGGGCACGGCGTTTGGAGAGGCGGTGGATTCGCCGGTGTACGAGGTCGAGTTCGTCAGGCAGAACCCGAGCCGGCCGGCGGTGCTGCTGGGAATGCGCTATAATGATCACGATGGCTTGGTCGCCATGGGGGTGGACGTGGACGGCTGGCGGCATCCGTGGCAGGACCCCGAGGTCCGCCGCACCGCCGACCCCTTCCCGGTCGTCGATCGCCACTACGCCGCCCCCCCCTCGGGCTGGGAATATCACTAATCAGGCTCAAAGAGTCTCTGGTTGGTAGATCGCCACCGCGCGGGCGGCGCGGACGTTCCAGACGTCCGAAAGGCCGAGAAAGGTGCCGGAAAAATTCCACGTCAGCGATGGAAGAAGCGGCGCGAAGAGGGGCCGGCGCCATTACACGGAATCGGCCGCGCGGCGAGAGGGGTCAAGGCGCAGATGACGGACTCGGCAAGAGGCCCGCATTGACCTCGGGCCCATCTCGTCGATCCAGATACGGAGCGCGGCCAACGGTGATCAATCCCGTGGGGTAGGGGTTGATCTGCGACCGCTGCAAAGTCTTGCCAGATCGTGCGCGAATTTCAGATAGAAGAGACTACGCCCTTGCGCATCTCGTGGGTATGACTTTCGATAGGGCGCCTATGATCGGGGGCGCTTCTGCCGTGGCGACGGGGCGTCGGCGCGCCCTACGAGCACTCTCTTGCCGTCGAAAGCCACCGCCACCTGCTGGATCGGCGTGGCGCCGTGGGCCCGCAGCTCCGCCGCGTAGTCCTGCGAAAGAAGCTGCTTCTTGGCCGAGGATAGCGCCCGCTCCAGCGTCGCTCCCTTGACCTTGCTCTTTACCTTCAGTTCCAGCACCGCCCCCGGCTGACCGGCCTCCTTGGGCAGGATCATCACATCGTAGCGCCCGTGGCCCCCTTCCCGATTGGCGGTCACCCGATGTCGCGGCAGGGAGACCAGCAGTCCCAGGATGAACATCTGGTAGACGTGCTCTGGCGGCATCTTCTCGCGCTTGCCTCCGACGTCATGGAAGCTGGCCGACTCGACCAGGATGCGCTCTAGGTGCTCCTGGAAGTTCTCCAGGTCTCCGGTCAAAAGGGCCTGCACCATCTGCTGGCGCCGCCGCTCGCCGCCCACGCCCTGCTCCAGCCAGCGATCGAAGAGGTTGCCGAAGACCGTGCCCACCTCCAGGTTGGGCACACGGAGCGTGGCGGTCATGCGGCTCCGGCTGTCGTCGATGACCTCGATGCGGACATCCTCTGCCTTCAGGTACCCCGTGAAGAGCAGGAAGCTCCACAGCGCCTCGGGGTCGTCATAGATGTCGCGCAGCACGGTGTCCTCGCGCAGGACCTTGCGCACCCCCTCGCGCCGCAAGAGCGCCTCCATCTCGCCCTGCTCGCCGCCGCCGAAGTGGAAGAGCAGCTCGCGGACCAGCTCGTCCGATGCGGTGTTCACCCAATAGGGCTGAAGGGGCACCCTGGGGCTCCCCAAGGCGCTGAGCACCGACCAGGGGTTGTAGATGACCTGGCCGCCGAAGTCGTAGCCGTTGTACCAGCGCCGCAGGTCCTCCATCGGCACCGGCGATTCGAGCCGGGCCCGCAGGTTTTGCACCTCGGCGTCGGTGAAGCCGAAGTCGGTGGCGTACTCCGGTCGCAGGAGGCTGTAGACCCCCAGATTGTTCAGCCCCGAAAACATGCTCTCGCGGGCAATTCGCAAAATGCCGGTGAGCACGCCCTTGAACAGGTGGTTGTTATCCTTCAGTGCCCCGGTGAGCATCCCGCGGAAGAAGGTCACGGCCTCGTCATAGTAGCCGCGCACGAAGGCTTCGTGCAGCGGCGTGTCATACTCGTCTACGAGGATGACGACCTTCTGCCCATGGTGTCGATGCAGGTGCCGGCTGAGCACTTGCAGCGCTTCCCTGCACTGCTCGGTGGAGGCCTCGTGCTGGGACAATGCCTTGAAGGCCGCTGCTTCACCCGGTGCCAACGGATCCTTTTGCAGATAGCCGTGCTCGATGTAGAGCCTCATTAGCAGGCTTTTGATGCGCTCCAGGCACTCAGGCCAGGTCGCGCACTTGACGTCCTTGAATGTCAGCGAGATGAGCGGGTAGCGCTGGAAGTGCCGCCGCGCTTCCGTCGAGCGCCAGATGGACAGGTCCTGAAAGAGAGCGCCGTGGTCCTGGTCGCTTTTGCCCAGGAAGTAGCCGAGCATGGACAGGTTGGTGGTCTTGCCGAAGCGGCGCGGACGAGGAAAGACCATCGTCTGGTAGGGATCGGAGAGAACCTTGTTGATGAGGTCGGACTTGTCCACCAGAAGCACGCCGGGTTCGCGCAGGGCGGCGAAGTCGGAGGTGCCGATGGACAGGCGCGGGGCGGTCATGGCGAGGTTTATAGCATGGGCAGCGGCGGTCCTATCGATCAGTGTCTCGGCTAATAACAGCGCTCGCGATGAGCTATCTCGCCGGGTTGGGGGATTGGTAGTCGCTTTCGACCTTCACCCCGGCGAGGAAAGCGAGGGCAGCAACGGTGACAAGCCCCCCATAACCTTTCTTCGGCTTTCCGTCCCGATCCATGCGAGGAATCATACACGGGCTTTGTGGTGCTGGCGGCGCGCGGACGTTCCAGACGTCCGAAAGGCCGAGAAAGGTGCCGGAAAAATTCCACGTCAGCGATGGAAGAAGCGGCGCGAAGAGGGGCCGGCGTCATTACACGGACTCGGCCGCGCGGCGAGGCGCCAGGACGAGTTCATCGAGGGAAGGCAGGAGGCAGGAAATCCAGGCACTTGCACAAGGGCGTTGCCCTCCGGGCTGCTGTCGGCCTTGGCGTCCGCCGTGGCACCCATCGACGCACGATCTCGCGGATCACCGGGTTGCCCTTGGTATAAAGGGCGTGCACCACCGCGTTGTCTGCCGCCGCGGCGTCCTGCAGCGGCAGGGCCTCCAAAGGACGGCGGAGACCTCATGAATAGGTCCAGGTGACGTCATCATGATGCCAGGGTGACCACTGCGAGAGGTCACCCCGGCCTCCGCGAGACGTCGCGCCGGCAACATGAAGAGGTCACCCCGGCATCATGATGAGGCCCCGCGCAGGTTCGGCCGGGTCATCGCCAGTGGCCGCTGGCGCCGCTGACCAGCGATGGGGCGGTGCTTCGCTACATGGCGGGGGCCGAGGAACTGCCGAGACTCGCCAGGAGGTGCTCGACGCCTGGTTCAATGACGCTCTCATCCTTTTGGATGAGCCGGCGATGCTCCGCCTGGCCAAGCGCATCAACAACACTCCCCAGCCTCAGCCCTGATCGTTGGCCTTCGTCGAACCTGCGATATACTAGTCAAATGTCCGCCGACAGCTTCGTTGAACGAGCCGCCGCCCGCCGAAAGAGGTGGCAGGGTGGGGTCTCTCCGTCCCTGACGGAATTCGCCGACGAAGACCTGCGCTTCTGGCAACACGCAACCTCGTCCCAGCGCTTCGACGCCATCTGGCAAATGGCCCTGGAGTCCTGGACCATCCAAGGATCGCATGAGCCTCCCCCAAGACTTCAAGGATCTGCTGTCGGCACTCGCCGCAAAGCAGGTTGAATATCTTCTCATCGGTGGCTACGCGGTCGGCTTTCACGGCAAGCCCCGCTTCACCAAGGACATCGACCTGTGGATCCGCGATACCCCTGACAATGTCGCCCGGACCTTCGCTGCGCTGGCAGAGTTCGGCGCCCCCGAGCATGTGCTCGAATCGCTGCGCACGATGGCCCCGGACGAGGTTCTGTTCATGGGGACCATTCCGATCCGCGTGGACATCCTGAAGACCGTCTCGGGTGCCGACTTCACGGCGGCGTATCCGAGAAGGGTTGAGGCCGTCTGGGACGACGTGAAGGTCTCCATTATCGGCTTCGATGATCTTGTTGCATCGAAGCGCGCCGCTGGCCGAAAGCAGGACCTGCTCGACGTTGAACAGCTAGAGAAGATGCACAGCCGCGACGCCGGTGGAAAGTAGGGGACTTCTGTCGTGGGGGATCGGACGCTGGACATCGGCCCCGGCACTCGGAGCACCTACCGCTTCGTGGCCCTGACCGGGGTCGGGGGCGCTTCGGGGGCAGGCGACGAAACCGGTTTCGTGGCCGTGGCCGTGACCGAGGGTGCCTCAGGGGCCGGCGACGAAACCGGTTTCGTGACCGTGACGGTGGCCGGGGGCACCTCAGGGGCCGGCGATGAAACTGGTTTCGTGGTCGTGGCCGGGGGTTATCGGCACCGCCAAGTCAGGTGCAAGGGGTCGGGCAACGCCTTTTCGCAAGTGCCTGATTCTTCTGGCTTTCGGACAGCACGGACAGCATTTGTCGGGACTTTCGCTATGCCGGCAGGGCGCCCAGCTCGCGCAGGTCGCCGAAGGTCACGGCCTGCCCAGCGGCACTAAGCACGCAACACCCTCGTGTGCTACATTAAGCTCATGGAAGCGGCTGGCGCTGAAACGACCCTTAAGATTCGCCCGGAGCCAGATTTCTCCAAGTTGGCCGGCGAAGGGATGAAGCGGCTGGAGGCGTGGCTCTCTCTGCCGAATGAGGACCGGGCTGAGCTGCTCAATGGGCGCATTGCGTACAAGGCCATGGCCAGCCCGGAGCATGGCGCGGCGGCCGGCGGCGTCTATGCTCAGCTGGAGCGCCTCCAGGGGCCTCCCGGGGCCGGGGGCGGCTGGTGGATCTCCCAGGATGTGGACCTGTTTCTGACCGGTCAGGGCATCCGCCCCGACGTGGTGGGCTGGCGAGCCGACAAGCACCCTCACATGCCGCAGAAGGTCAATGTTGGCAAACACCTCGGCGTCATCGTAGCGCCGCCGGACTGGGTCTGCGAGGTACTGTCCGTGTCCACCCGCTCGCGAGATGAGACCGACGGCATCAAGTGGCAGGCCTATCTGGAAGCCGGCGTGGGCCATTACTGGCTGGTCGATCTGGTCAGAAACCAGATCACCGTCTACCAGAACACCGGGAGCGAGTTTTCGCCCGTAGATGTTGCCGGCCGCGATTCGGTGAAGGTGCTTGCGCCCTTTCTATCCATCGAGTTTTCATCTCGTCGCCTCTTTCAAGTCGTCGGCTGGCTCAAGGGGAGCCCTTTGGCCAGCTCGGGCGTGGATGACCATCCGGTCAGGTAAAAATGGTCCATCGATCGATCTGGCACATCTGAGACCCCTGGCCGTCATGTAATTCCGCCGATCGCCAAACTCCCCCTTGATCTTCCGCTCATGCGCCCCAGAACTCTCCTTACCATGATGAACATCGACCCTCGTCTCTCCCTGGACTTCACCGATGAACCCCAAGAACTGACTGTGGCCAACGTCGCCCAGTCCGGGAGCCTGGCAGGACAGGATGCTCCCGCCTTCGTCGCCAG
>JBBRLA010000370.1:0-8409 GCA_038231615.1 Polyangia bacterium
CCCTTTTAGATCACGGCTGGTCATCGTTGTCCAACTCGATTTGGTTTCCGCTGGAAATAGATCGACTGATGAGCCTCCAATCTACCTCGTACTACAACAACTTAGTCGTCTTTCCCACTCAGGCCGAAGTCCCTGTCTGAATTCCGAACCACTCACGGAGAACCTCATGTTTGCCGCCTCTTCTGATTCCGAGTCCCCGGCCCATTGTCCTTCCCTGGATCTCGCTTTTGGCGCAGCCGGCCCCGGTTCGATGACCGGGTGCGGGTCCGCAACCGAAGAACCCGGACCCAGGGATCGGCGCAATGGTAATCAGGGATAACAGCCCCGACAAGACCTCATCCCTTGACCTGAAGCGACACGAGGCGCGCCTTCTGGGCCCCCTTTCGGTGAAGGAGCGCGTGACGTACATCGGCGAGCAGCTTCTTATCAAGGAGCGCGCCCGGCTGGTGGCCCGGGTACCGGTGCTGGACTGGGACCTGGGGAAGGCCTGGCTCATCGCCCAGGAGAGCGGCTACTGGCTGCGCGACCCACAGCACAGCGGCAAGGACTTCATGGAGTTCGCCCTGGAACTGTGCTCCCTGAGTTTTGGCGGCGAGGTCTCGCGGCAGACGGTGATGCGACGGATGGACCTGGCGCGGGTGTTCACCCGGGAAGAGGTCGAGAACTATTCTCGCTGCGGGGTCTGCTCCACCGCCCTTTCGGACATCGCGCGGGCGGACCCGGTGCACCGCCCCGCCCTTCTGGATCTGGCGATGCGCGGGGCGAGCACCGACGAGATCGTGGAAGCCATCCGGGCAACCTTGGAGCCACGCCCAAGGCCGAAGAAGCCGCCGAACCAAGGGCCGAAGAAGCCGCCGAACCAAAGGCCAAAGAAGCGAACGCAGACCGGCGGCCCGCAGCCGGGCCAGAGCGAGGCGTCTGGGGCCGAAACCAACGCCCGCCCGGCAGCGTCGGGGGCCGCTGCCGCCGAACCGGAGGCACAGGCGCTCCGACGGGCCGCGGAACTGGACCAGCGCGAGGAGCGGGTGCGGGCGGCGGAGCAGCAGGTGCGGGAAGAACGGGCCCGCTGCGCCGCCTGGGAAGAGGACCTGAAGCGGCAGCAGGCGGCGATGGAACAGGAGCGGATGGCCGTGCTGGAGTGGCAGGCGGCGATGGACCAGGAGCAGATGGCCCTGATGGAGCAGCAGGCGGTGCTGGAGCGGGATCGGGTCGACGCGAAAGCACGGCGGGCCGACATCAAGCGGGAGCTGGCGAAACTGTTGCAGCGGCTGGCGGTCCTGGAGCCGCGGGAGGACCGGCTGGAGCGCCGGGAGGCGGCGTTTGATCTGCCGGATCTGTCGGAGGAGGTGGAGACCTCGGTCATCTGCATCGAGAAGACCTGCCGGCAACTGGTCCATCTGGGCCGCAAGCTGGAACGGCAATACCAGGGCCCGTGCGAGCCGCTCGATCGGAGAGGCGGGGAGGCGCTGAACGATGCGCGCAAGGCGTTCTGCCGAGCCCGCGGTGGATTCATCAAGGTGATGGACTGGCTGGAGCGGGACTTTGCGACCCGGTACCCCGAAGAAGCGGCGAGAGCCGCGGCGGACCTGGATGCCTGGATGGACGCCCGTAAGGCCCGGCGTGTCGCGAGGAACGCGGCATCTTGCGCCGCGCCCGCGAACGGTGCGGTGTCCAGCGCTGGACCGGCGGCCTACATGCTGGACTTCGCGCCGCCTTGACAAGGACAATGACCATGCTGACCGGCCGATCGGCAGCGGCTCGGCCCAGGGGAAATCACCAATGCACTTTGCCGGGGCGAATCTGTGCCCTACAATGAAGTTGGAGAGTCCAGCGGTTCGAATAGTGCTCGAACGTCGATCTGATGGACCGGAGCGGAGCGGAGCACAACTTGTCGACCAGCGGGCAACTAGCTCAACTTCCCAGGGAATCCATCGAGCCGGCGATGCCGCGCGACGAGCCCGCGCCCATCCTGGGGGATCGCGCCTCCGAGGCGGCCAAGGCGGTGGCCCGAGCGCGCGCCGCCGCCGCCGCCCGTCTGCGCGACGCCGCCCGCGCCGGGGCGCAGAAGTCGCCCGTCGCCGTGCCGGTGGAAAAGTCGGGCGCCGCCGGGCAGAAGCGCCGGGCGAAGCCCGACCTGCAGGAGCAGCCCCCCGTCGCCGGGGAGGTCGAGGTCGCCCGCCGGGCGCCGCCGTCGCTTCACCCGGGGCAGGTAGTGGTCAGCCCGGAGGCCGTGGTGCCGCTGACGCCGCTGCACGCCGAGATGCTGACCCCACCGGTGACTCGCTCGCGCCCCTCGCCGTCCCCGCCCGATGCCGTGACGCCGCTGGCCCGTGACCCGACGACGCCGCTGCCCATCGCGGAGCACGAACGCTCGGCCCCGCCGCAGGGGCCGACGCAGCCCTTGTCGATTGATCACCGCGGCCCTTCGGGCTTCCCGATCGACCGACCGCCGCAGCCGCCCGGAGGCGGGGTGGCGTTCTCGGAGTCGCCGACGGCGGAGAACGGGGGGGTGTCCGCCAGCGCGCCACGGATGGTATCGCGCCCGGTGCAGTCGTTGTTCACTGTGGTGGCCCCGGCGGGGTCCGCGGGGTCGCCGGTCCCCGGGGTGGTGCCGTCGCAATCTCATTCCGACCGGATCACCGTGAAGAGCGCCTACGACCCGGAGAAGGAGCGCAAGACCGAATTGGTCGAGGTGCTGCCCCCTCGTCCCGAGGAGGAGCCGGCACGCCCCCCGGTGCGGGCGCTGTGGCTGGTCTCCGCACTGGCCGGGGCGTCGCTCCTGTCGGCGGTGCTGGTGCCGCAGTTCTGGCATCGGCGGTCCCCCCCGGCGGTGGTGACGCCGGACGCGGAGGACCCGGCGCTGCTTCTGGGGCGCATCGATCGGGCAATGGACGTGGAGGACTGGCCCGCTGCGACGCGGCTCATCAACGATGGGCTGAAGGCCTTGCCGCAAAGTTCAGGCCTGCTGGACCGCAGCCGCCGCGCCGAGGCCGAGCAGCGCAACCAGTTGCGCTACGACGCCTTCCGCGGCGCGGCGCAGCGCCACAACGACGAGACGGCCCTGGCGCTTTTCGCCGAGATCCCGGGGGAGTCGCTGTACAAGGGCAAGGCCAGTGTTCAGGCGCAGCATGTCCGCGACGCTCTGATCAGCGGCAAGCTGGCAGATGCCCGGGCGGCGCGGCGCATGGGAATGTGCAAGGAGGTCCGGCGCCTGGCGCAGGCGATCCTGGCCATCGATCATGGCAACGATGTTGCTCTCCGGGCTTGCTGCACGTCGGCGACAGCCGACGAGGTGCGGTCGCTGGAGGCCCGCTGCACCTCGGAGCGCCGTGGGCCGCAACGGGAAGAGCGCAACGAGCACGGTCTGCGCAATCCCTTCCCCCGCTCTCGCTGAACTCGACCCGTCTGAGACCGCCGCCGACATCTCCCCCCGCAAGGTAGCAAGCCTTTCCCCGGTCTCGCTGAACTCGGACCCGTCTGAGACCGCCGCCGACATCTCGCCCCGCAAGCGGGAGGCTGGGGGGATCGGCGACTCAGCAGACGCTCACCGTCACGCTCACTTCCCGTGGAAGGGGTTGCGCAGGCGGATCTTCGATCCCGCGGGCGATCCCTCTGACGGGACTTTTTCCGGCTCTCCTCCGCCGTTCCAGGGGATCTGGCGGGGCGTCCGCGGTCCTTTCCGCGGGGGCTGCACGTCGAGGACCGGTGACCCATCCGGGTGCGCGCTGTCCCAGGTCGAGTGCCCCAGTCCCCGGGGCCGCCGCGGGGTCGCCACGTCCTTGCGCGCCGGCTCTTCCGCCGGAAGCTCGGCCCTAGGCGCGGCATCCACCGGCGGTGCCGCGTCCTTTTGTGGCGGTGGCACTGGCTGATTGGCCTGCTCCACGGGCAGCTTGCCCGGGGGGGCGCCGATCTCCCGCAGCGTCACCACCGAGATCGCCGACCCCAGGAGCAGCCCCGTGGCCACCGTTCCCAGCAAAAACTTCCGCCGCCCTGGCGCCAGCGTGGACGGCGGCACCGCCGTCATCTCCGCCGCCGGCAACAAGAGGTGCGGCGTCACCGGCGTCAGCTGTGTCGGCCGCTGCTGTCCCGTGCGCCCCGGCGCGATCATCACCTGCGTCGCCCGCTGTGGCATGTGCCCCTCCAGCGCCAGGACGAAGTCGATGACCGTGTCGAAGCGCTCCTCCTTGCGCTTGCGCAGGGCCCGGTGCAGCGCCTCCACGAAGGCGGGCGGCAGGCCGGGGCACAGCTCGTCGATCCGCTGTGGCTCTTCGTAGGCGATGAGGTGCAGCACCACCACCTGATTGTCGGCATCGAAGGGCAGCCGCCCGGTCAGCATGCGGTACAAAATCACCGCCAGCCCGAACTGATCACTGCGCCCGTCGAGCTGCGAGTTCAACCCCAGCGCCGCCTCGGGGGACATGAACTGCGGCGTGCCCAGGATCTGGCTGTCCTGGGTACGTTCCTCGCCGGCCAGGACGCCGCGGATCTGCGACACCCCGAAGTCGATGATCTTGGCCTGCTCTATTCCTGGCCCTGGCCCTGGCCCTTGCTCGCAGAGGATGATGTTGCCCGGCTTCAGGTCGCGGTGCACGATGCCCAGCTTGTGGGCCTCGTAAAGGGCGCTGGCCACCTCGCGGCAGATGCGCAGCGCCTGGTCCGGGGGCAGGCGCTTCACCCGGCGCAGGCGCTTGTGCAGGTCCTCGCCGACCAAGTGCTCCATCACCATGTAGGGGCTGCCATCGGGGAGTTCGGCCAGGTGGAAGACCTGCACGATGCCCGGGTGGCGCAGCGCCGAGGTCACCCGCGCCTCGTTGAGGAAGCGCCCGTAGATCTCGGCGTCGTTGGCGGCGTCCCGGTAAAGGACCTTGATGGCGTAGAGCACGCCGCTGCGCAGGTCGCGGGCGGCGTAGACCGCCCCCATGCTCCCCCGGCCTAAGACCCGCTCTACGAGATACACTCCGTCCAGGGTCTGACCGACCAGGGAAGGGGCCAGCATGGGGGGGGCGTGCGGCATCTCTCCGGCAATGACAGCGGCCTCACTTTTGGGGCGCGAGGCAGCCAGCCCTTAGTTTGAGGCAATTCCGCCCCCCGTGCATGGGAATTCGGCTACCAGCGGCCCGGCCGGGCCGTCAGATAGAGGAGCAGAAGCAGGCCCAGCACCGACAAGCTCAGCCCCAGGGCCACCGGCCGCGGGCGGTAGCGCATCCCCACGACATGGTGGCCGGCGGGCAGGGACACGCCGCGAAAAGCATAATCCGCCCGCAAGAGCGGCGCCGGGGCCCCGTCCAAGGTGGCGCTAAAGCCCGGGTAGTAGGCCTCGCTGACCACCAGCACACCGGGGGCGGCGGCGTCGGCCTCGAAGGTCAGCCGGTCGGCGGCGGCGTGGGTCAGGTGCGCCGGGGTCAAAGGTGGGTTGGCGGCGGGCCCGGCGGCGGAAAGCGGATGGACCGGCGGTCGGTCGAGCAGCACGATGCGCCGCGGGTCCAAGGTGGCCAGGGCCTCTGCCTGTGCGCGATCGTCGGGCAAGACCTGTGCGGCGTACACCACGAAGGCCCGAGGCAGAGGGTGGGGGTTTTCGTACACTGCCAGCCGGGGGTCCCAGTAGGCCTCGTAGCGAGCGGCAAGGGGCGCGCCCGGCGCCGGGCGGAAGCGTTCGACCCACCCGGGCCCGGGTGCGTTCTCACCGATGAACCAGCGCACGCCGAGCAGGTCCAGCAACGGCGAGTGCAAGCGCCGGAAGAACCCCGCGGCCAGGTCGTCCTTCAGGCGCGGGAAGGGATAGGGCGCCCCGGTGTTCAGGACCTGCAAGAAGTTCACATAGCGAAAGATGCTGTACGAATCGTAGCCGCTGGCGCTCTCGCGGTCGTAGGTCAGGCCCAGGTTGAGCAGGCGGAAGGGGCCGTAGGCATCGGGCACGAATCGGTCGCCGGTTTTCGGCGGTTCTGCCCCGTAATCCAGGGCCGGGAGCTGGTTCTTGAAAAGCCAGTCCACCGCGGCGAAGCGTTCGGTCCCCCGGGCGAAGTCCGCCGGCTGGGGCTGCACGTAGCCGCGGTCGATGGCGACCAGGTCGCACAGCGCCACCAGCGCCAGCGCCATGCCCGCCGTCCCCGGCCGCAGGGCCCGTGAGAAAAGCAGCGCCAGGACCCCCAGCCCGGCCCCGACGACCCCCACCAAATGACCCGCGGCGTGGCGGTGGGCCAGCATCATGCGCGAGAGCCCCGGCACCGGCCGGCGCAGGAGAACAAAGCCGATGCCCCCGGCGGCAAGGAAGAGCCCGCAAAGCCCGATGCCGATCGCCATGCCGCCCCGGCGCCGGGCAAAGGTCTGCGCCCGCTCCATCATGAAGGTGAGCCCCTCGGCGGCCAGGATGGGCAGCGCCAGAAGCCCCATCACCAGCGCCCGGGTGGGGCAGCGCAGCGCGGCATAGAGCGGCACGTGGCGGAAAAAGAAGCCGTGCAGGGGCAGCTTGTCGCCGAATGCCAGGGCGATCCCGAGCAGCGACACCGAGAAGAGCAGCCCCAGCTCCCAGCGCCGCCGCAAAAGGGCGAAAGGCGCCAACAGCACCGCCAGCGCCCCCGAGTAATAGCCCGCCATTTCCCAGTGGTTGAAGGCGCCCAGCCAGGTCCCGCGGGGCTCGCCACCCAGCCAGTCCGGGGCCAAAAGGGACATGAGGTGGCTGACGTCGGGCCAGGCGTAGCTGGAAGCGAAGGCGTAGTCGGTGCCCAGGGAGCGCGGCGACTCGGGAAGGTGGGCCACGGTGGGGACGATCTGGGCCATCGCCAACAGGGCCCCGATGCCGGCGGCGAAGAGCAGGCCGGGGAGGGCCCGCCGCCCCGGCGCATCCAGCAGCCGGGGGGCCAGATACGCCAGGAGGGCCAGGCAGAAGAAGGGCGAAAGGGGCAGCGACCCGCAGAGCAGGGCCAAGGCGGCGGCGGTGGCGCAGAGCAAAAGTTCGCGGCGGCGGTGGGTGGCCAGGTAGCCCTCGACCCCGGCGAGGATCCACGGCAGCCAGGCGAAGAGCTGCGCGAAGCCCAGGTGGCGGACGCGCTCGACGATGAACGAGCAGAACCCCAGGGACACCGCCCCCAAAAGCGCCGGCCCCACGGGCAGCCGCCGCCGTCGCAGAAGGACGAACATCCCGCAGGCCGAAAGCAGCGTGTGCAGGACGATGGAGATCCCCAGCCCGCGCACCATGCCGAAGAGGGGGAAAATCAGGTT
The DNA here is from genome assembly GCA_038231615.1 of Polyangia bacterium. Taxonomy (GTDB): domain Bacteria; phylum Myxococcota_A; class Polyangia; order Palsa-1104; family JAEUJZ01; genus JBBRLA01. The sequence goes on from JBBRLA010000370.1 coordinate 7,219, forward strand.
GGGCAGGTAGTAGGTCCCGTAGTAGGGGTCGGCGATGAGCGGGAAGCCGCACCACGCACCGCGCTCCCAAATGGGCAGGTGCCCGTGGGACAGGGCCCGCCAGATGGCCGCATGGCTGGGGTAGTAGCCATCGGCGGCGTCGTCCATGTGGTAGACGCTGCCGGAAAAGAGTACCTCGCGGTGCAGGACCATCACCCCGGCAAGGATGGCCAGCGTGGCGACAATCGCCAAGCGCGCACCGCCGCGGTGATCCAGTACAGCCAGGCGCTTCATGGCAGACATGTCGGCTTCCTCATAACACAGGACGGGTCAAGTTTTCGCCCGGGGGCGGCGCCGATCCGCGTAGAATGGAGATGGGCCCTGCCGGGAGGCGAGGATCTGCCGATGAAGATCAAGCTCGACCCGAAACACCCCGACCTTCACAAGTATGACGACCTGGCCCGGGACAAGGTATACGAGGTACTGGGCATCGAGGCGGACGACTACCGGATCTTCAACGATCTGGGTCGCCCGTACATCTACCCCCAGAACCTCTTCGCCAGGGTCGACGCCACCGAGCCCGAGGACTGGGTGAACCACTACGGCAAGGGCGGCGAACGCTACGCCTATCCCGAGGAGATCGGCCGGCCCGGCTTCTTCGAGGACTACTTCGACCACAAGTCCGAGGCCATCGCCGCCCTGCACACCTATCAAGAAAAGCGCTGGAGCCACGGCTGACCGCACCCGATCCAATGACTTTCATTGCCGCGGCAAGGAAGGTCTTTGGATCATGCAATGGGGGTCATTGTTCGAAGAACGAGCGCGTCTTGGTTTTCGCGAACGTTCCTTGCCAAAACAACAAAGTTCCTTGCATTTGCCAGGAATGTTGACGCCAAAGCAGGCGGAATCTACGTTTTCACAAGCGAACTGACTACAAAAGCTACGAAAACGACTGGGCGTGGCGGGAAACTCACTCGGATCCAAGTGAAGTTCATTGTCTGGACAAGGAAGCTCATTGCATTTGGAAAGAGGGGGGCCAGGAAACTCGGGCAAAATCTACATTTGAAGCCATTGCCGGCCTTGAAAGTCGACTCCGACGGGCCACAGCGAAAACGAGACAATGGCGTGGTTATGTTATATTCCTTTGCCACTTGGAGGAAACCCTGGTGCCTCGGATCTTCGTCTCCCAGCAGCGCATGCAGCAGTGGACCG
>JBBRLA010000371.1:0-8393 GCA_038231615.1 Polyangia bacterium
CTCCGTGGTCTGCGCTCCCCCTGCGCGGCCCTCCACCCAGGACGACGACATCTGCTAACTCAGCCTCTCCTCCACCGCGCCTTTCTCTGCTCTTCTTCCCCCTCGTTTTCCTCGCTCGTCAGCCCCTCAAAAATCTCGCTCACTCTCATTCCGAGCGCTCCGACAAGGCCATCTGTTTGGCATCTTCGGTGCGAATGTCGCTATCAAGGACATGCTCGTCGGTGTGCGCTAAGGTATCGACGATAATGCCGTTGACGTAGCCATCAAGGTTCATCATCGCCCTAGCGTATCGTTGCCCCACGGCGCGTGGCAGTTTCCGCGACAGCTCACTTCGCAGCGCATCCACTGTACTGTCAACGACCCAGCCCAGACGACGCTCCATTCCGAACCCGACGAGCTGTAATCGCAGCTTCCCCAGGTTCAGTTTGTCGCTATGGTTGACCAGCACTGGGCCGAGCGCTGTGATATTCCGCGGCGAGTCCGCATAGATCAGGGTCTCGCGGATCACTGTCATCACGTCCCGCAGTCTTTCGCTGGGGAGCACCTCGTTGCTCTCGAAAAGATGCGATCCCCCGAACTGCGCGAGCGTGTTTTGCAGATCATCACCGACCGGTACCGGCATCGGTGCGAAGTGGCTGAGCGGGACGTTGAACAGTTTGATGATGGCGATGAGTTGCTCCGCGGTGAAGGAACCCTTGCCCAACTCCACCTCGGAGAGGCGGTTCTGAGACATGCCGAGCATGTTCGCCAGCTCGGTCTGGGTGAAGCGCCGGTCCGTGCGCAGCCGGCGCACCTTCTTGGAGATGACCTTGCGGGTCTTGTCCAGCGGATCAGTAGCCATCATATCGACCTTTCGATACTATGGTCCAGTCAACCTCAAGCGCAATTTCTGTGTCCCCCGCGAGCAACTCGTGGCAAGGTGCGTCGAGCAACTTCTGGGTAATTCCGACGAGGGCGGCCACTATTTCACGATCTGGGCGGCACGGCAGACCGGCAAGACCTGGCTCATGCAGCGCGCCCTGGAGGAGGTCCGTGTCCACCACGGCGACCGCTTCCTGGCCGGTACGCTCTCGATGCAGGGGCTGGTGTTCAAGGATACCGACCCGCCCGAGGCGTTCCTGTCCAAGGTCCCGCAGCTTTTCCGCAAGCACCTGGGGCTCTCGATCGCCGCGCCCGCATCCTTCGAAGCCTGGGCGGACCTGTTTCTCAAGGGCCCCAGCCCCTTTCCGCGCCCGCTGCTCCTGTTCATCGACGAGTTTGATCATCTGCCGCAGTCGGTGATCGACAAGCTCATCATGCTCTTTCGGGACATCTACCTCAACCGCGAGTCCTCCATGCTGCATGGCCTGGCGCTGATCGGGGTACGAGCGGTGTTGGGCGTGGACAGCCCCAAGGGATCGCCCTTCAACGTCCAGCGCGGGCTGCACGTACCCAACCTTACCCAGGAAGAAACCGCCGAGATGTTCCGTCAATATCAACAGGAGAGCGGCCAGCCCATCGATGCGGCAGTGGTGGACAGGCTGCAAGAGTTGACCCGCGGGCAGCCGGGGCTGGTGGGCTGGTTTGGGGAGTTGCTGACGGAAAAGTACAACCCGCGCCCTGAGTCCATCACGCTGAAGACCTGGACCCGGGTATACGCCGCCGCGTGCCAGGTCGAGCCCAACAACACGATGCTCAACCTGCTGAAAAAGGCCAAGGGGCCCTACCTGCGCCAGGTGCTGAAGATTTTCAGCGACACCGATGTGCCCTTCTCATTTGGACAAGATTGGTGCAATTACCTGCTCCTCAACGGGATCATCGATAGCGAGGAGATAGTAGATTCGCAGGGGGCGCCGCTGCACGTGTGCCGGTTCTCATCGCCCTTCGTGCAGCAGCGACTCTTCAATAACCTGAGCGAGGACACCTTCGCGGAACTGCGCGAACTGCCGCTCGATCCCCTGGATACGCTGGCGGACGTATTCGGCTCGGCAGGGCTGGACGTACCGGCGCTGCTCGGGCGCTATGTGGCCTACCTGGGGCGCCTCAGGAAAAGGGGCGAGGACCCCTGGGGCCGGCAGCCGCGCCGCAAGGATCTGCACCACACGGAAGCGGTGGGGCACTTCCACTTGTACCGCTGGCTGTGCACGGCGATCGGCGACGAATGCATGGTGAGCCCAGAGTTTCCGACCGGCAACGGCACCGTGGACCTGGTGCTGCGCCGACAGGGTCACATCGGCATCATCGAGGTCAAGAGCTTCGTGAACCAGTCCCTGCTGAAGAAGGGGCAGGAGCAGGCCGCGCGCTACGCGGTCAAACTGGGCCAGAGCGCGGCGACGGTGGCAGTGTTCGTTCCAGTGGCAGACGAGGAAGTGTTGCGAAAACTATCGGGGGAGCGGCGCATCGGGGAGGTCGCCGTGACCACGGTGGCGATCTCGTGGGACAGGTGAGCGGGACGGAAGAAGCCCCCGGAGAGCTGGACCTGGCAGCCGGCGCAATCCGAGATGAAAACGTACGAAACGACCGCTATATTTGTTCACTGCGGCAAGGGAAACCGGCAGGGACGGCCCTGGCAGGTGTCCACAACCTGTCCGCCTTCGCGCAGGAAATCCTGGATCTGCTGCTGCACGGCCTCCAAGCGTCGGATCGCCTCGTGGACCGGGGTCTCCGCTGGGGGGATGTTGTCACCGCCCAGGCGGGGCTCTTGCCCGACGTCGAACTGGACGTAGGCCGAGTCCTGGGGCGAGGCGACCTCGGCCACCTCGTACACTGACTCGATCCTGGGCTGGAGCAGGGCCAAGCCGAGCGCGCGCACCATGGCGCGGGTCGTCAGGTTGGGCACGGAGGCATCGTTGATTCCCTCCTGGTACAGGATGCGCTTGGGTGTGCCGCCAGGCAAAGGATCGCGCAGTACGTGGGCGGCGTAGTTGGCCGGATCTGTATAATCCCACAGCAGTTGGGACAACGCCATCAGCACCTGCCGCTCCAGTGCGTCGCGGTAGGTGTTCAGCAGCACGGGTAGAAGGCGGTGAAAGTCGGAACTGCGCCAGAAAAAGAGGCTCCAGAAGCCGCAGGGCACGTTCAGGACGGCACGGTCGATGTCGGGGCTCAGGGAAAGCAAGGTGGGGCCCTGGCAGCCACCCTCGGAGATACCAAGATAGTACAGTTGCTTGCCATCGATGATCGGCTTGCCATCCAGTTGTAGGGAGGGCAGCGCGTTCAACCCGCCGGCCTTGATCAGATGTGCCAGCGTCACCTGGTTGATGTGAGCCTGCTGAAGGCGGTCGGTGACGCGGCTGAAGTTGTTCCAGTTGGTCAGGACATTTTGCAGCAAGTAGGGCAGATCTGACTGGGCCCGGCCCAGCCAATCTGTACCGATCTGCACCATGCACAGCCGGTTGATGAGCTGGCGCTGGTAGGGGATGCTCATCTCCGCATCGGCGGTATTGAAAGTGCCGTGACCGTAAAGGAGGATGGGCAGCGGCAACCGGGCGGTGCGAGCACACTCGGGCACATGGATGGCGAGCGGGAACTGGCCGAGGCCGCGGATGACGGGCTCGCCGCCCGGGTCGAGGGTAAGTCCGCCGGCCAGGTCCTCGGTCAGGAAGGAGGGCACGGCGAAGGTGCCGGTGATATCGAGCAGCAAATCCTCCATGCCAGCCGGGTGCTGGGTGACCTGGTTGATGTGCACTGCTTCCCCGGTCTGCGGGAAGCTCCAGGCGCCATCGCGCATGCGCACCAGCCTCCCGCTCACTTCCCCCTCGCTGGCTGTGGTGAAGTCCCAGGCCGCCTGCAGATCCATCCGAGAGATGCCGATGCGGTCGAGCAGCGCGAAGATCTCTTGGAAGCGGGCGCGCTCACTGGCGCGGGGCGAAGCGTCGTCCAAAAGACCGTCGCGCAGGACGACGAAGCCGGCCAGCGGGGGGACCGGGCTGCCATCGGGCCGTCTGAGGCCCTGGACCAGGGCGACGTAGCGGGTTGCGGGCTGCAATCGGACGATGGGCTGCAGGACCAGCACCTGCCGGTCCTGGGTCGTGAGATCGACGTTCTGATCCAGCTCGGCGAACAAGGGAATCCGCTCGCCGGTGTCATAGCGCAGCAGCTGCACGTGACTGTCTCCGCGCAGGGACGGGGTGACGTCGTCAGGGTGCGGCAGGGAACTCCCATCAACGGGACCCGGGAAGTAGACCAGCAGGGTCGCTACCGGACTGAAGCCGTCGCGGCGATTGTAAGGAGTGGGGGAAAGGGGCTGCCCCTGGGCGGACACCGGCAAGGCCGACCGTGGCAGGTCCAGGCGGAGGCCGGTCACGCTATCGGGGTCGGGCCGAGTATAATACGACGAGGGGAAGGGCAGCAGGCAGTCCTCGCCGGGACCTCCGCTCAGCGGATTACAGGCCAGGGCCAGCGGCGGTTCCTGGGTACCACAGGCGATGGGGCCAAGGAGAAGCCCGAGGATGACACACAGGCGGAGGGAAGGGAACATGGAGGCAACATACACTTTAGCCAGAAGCGCGGTGCAAGAAAAGAGACCGTCCGGCTGGCCCGCTACCCGGACTTCATGAAACTGGCAAGGGAGGACCGGAGCTGCGAGCCGAAGGCAACAGGAGAGTCGGAGGGCCCAATAAGAGCGGTGACGTCGGGGAACAGGGTGGCACCTGGACCCGGCCGAGCAAAGAGGGCACGTATGCGTATGAACTTCAGGAGGGCATCATGTCTGACGCTCTACAGCCGATCGGCGGGGTAGCCGTCTGCAACTGGGCCCGCGGCGGTCAGAGGGTCCGCAGGAAGCGCAAAAGGTCCCGCCGGTCCCCGTCAGACAGCGCCTGGTAGCGCTGGCGGATGATCAGCGCCTGGCCGCCGTGCCACTCGATGGCATCGCTGACGTTGTCGGCCCGGCCATCGTGAAGGAAGTTCTTGCGCAGGTGCAGGCCCCACAGCGGCGCGGTGCGGAACTCCGTGCCCGTGGCCTGTCCCATGGTCACCTGCTCATCCAGGTCGGGGCCCATGTCGTGGATCAAAAGGTCGCTGTAGAGCGCGGCGGTCTGATGGCTCAGCGCCGCCACCGGCAGCAGCGTGCCATTGAGCAGTTGCAGGCTGTAGCTGCCCGTGGTCAGTGCCGGGGTGTGGCACTTGTCGCAGCCGAGGTCGCCAAACACTTGCTTTCCGTGCTCGGCCTCCGGGTTGCGCTTCTTCATTATAGTGGGGGAAAGGAGCGCCTCCCAGGCGGTGGTGTTCTTGAGGATGGCCCCGGTCACGTCGTTGGGCATGGTATAGCCCACGTCCGCGGCGGTGCAGCCGGGCGGGATGGGGTTGCCCTGGGGCAAAGGCTCGTTGGGCAAGAGCGGCGTGGTCAGGCCCATGGTGCCGTTGGCAGCAGTGGCGGTGAACGCCTCCAGGGTGCGGCCCTGCGCCTTCCAACCAAAACGCCCCGGGCGGCCCATGGCGTCCAGGTTGGGGCGGCCGTTGACACCGTCGCCCTTGGGCCCGGCGCCGCCGGTGATGGTGGCATCGGTGATGGCGTCGATCAGCCCGGCGCCGAAGATCTGCAACGGATTGCGCAGGGCCACGATGGTCGCCTCGGGCGGGACCGTCTCGGGGGGCACGTTGCAGAAGGGCTGCTCCCCGGCGATGGAGCGGGTCTGTAGCACGTCGCCGCCCAGCCTGGCCAGCGGGTCATACTTGCCGGCGGTAAGGGTGGCGAAGCGCTCCACCAGGTGGTTGGGGTCGGCCAGGGAGTCCGCGCCGCCGACGCCGCCCAGGGCATGGCAGTTCACGCAGGAATCCTCAATGTACACCGGGCCCAGGCCCTCTCGGGGGAGGAATCGGTGGACGAAGTCGGCGCGGCCCAGTTGAAAAAGGGCCTGCTGCTCGGGGGTCAGCCCAGGCAGCGGGTCCCCAGGCTTGAGGCTGGGAGCGGAGACCGCCTGGACCCCCTGCCCCACGTTCAGCTCTTGCATGGCCCCGTCGGGGGACCCTCCGCATCCAGCCACGACGCCGGCTCCCACCAGAACAAACCCGCGAATGCTGCCCAGCTCCCGACTTCGACGGCGAATTGGATTCATGCGCTCCTCCTCTGCCCGAGTTAGCGATGTATAGAAACTTACATCGGTTACGCGGACACTAGCCAAGCGCTCCCTTTGCTGCAAGAGAATTCCGCCAAATTCGACAAATTCTCAGACTGACGTGTGGATTGCGGGGATCTACGCCGCGGTCAGTACGGTGAACACGTCGCGGCCGTGCTTCTTGATCGCGCTGACCAGCCCGCCCTGCCGTTGCAGCGCCTGCAAGAGCGGGGTCGCCACCTCCGCCGGGAACCGCCGATCGCTCTTCACGTGCAGCACCGACCCCGACAGGTCCACTTCCAGCTCATCCGCCTCCCCGCACAGCTCGTAGAACGCCGGGTCCCGTACCACCAGATAGGGCAGCGCCTCGTTCACCAGGTTCCGCTTGTGGATAAATGCATAGCTCCGCGCCACCACCGCCACGATCCCCGCCCCTTGCAGCGCCCACACCGCCTGCTCCCGGGAACTCCCCGATCCCCAACCCTCCCCCGCCACCACCAGGGTCTGCCCGGCACGGGCCCGCGCGGCGAAGTCCGGGCGTACGAACGCGAAGCAGTGGTCCCCCAGCTCCGTGAGGTCCGTCAGGTGGCAGAACTGCCCCGGGATGATTGCATCGGTGTCCACGTGGTCGCCGAAGCGCTGCACGCCCCCCCGCAGCACCGCCGGGGCCCGCCGCCCGCCCTCATCGTCCCTGCCCGGCCCCGCGTCGGTGTACGCGATGATCGGCTCCTCTACCCGCAAAGACATCACCACCGGCCGGTGGTCCCGATGCAGCACCCGGGCCAGCCGCTCCGGCGACACTTTGGCCAGAAGCGCCCTGGGATCGCTCAGCACCAATCCCATCGCCGACGCCGCCACCGTCGGGGCCGACGCCAGCCATGCCAGGGACCCCTCGCCCATGCGGTTCTCATAGTTGCGGTTCTGCGAACTGAGCCACACCTCGCCCTTCCCCGCCTTCTCGCTGGCCACTCCCAGGCACATCGAGCATCCGGGCTCCCCAATGCGGAAACCCGCCCGCTCGTAGATCGCCCACAGCCCGCCCTCCTGCAGCCGCGCCTTGATCGACAGGTCCCCAGGCACCACCAGACGTTTTTCGCTCGGCACCGGGACCTGCCCTTCCGCCAGCGCCGCCTCCAGCACCAGTGCCCCCAGCGCCAGTTCCTCCTCGGTGGTGGTGCAGGCGCCGATGAACACCCCGGAAAGGGCCATCCCCGCGTGGGCCGCAGCAGGGGCCACGTTGTCCGGCGAGAACGGCTGGGCCACCAGCGGCTCCAGGCTCGACAGGGCAATGGCGTAGCGCGCAAGGTACGGCGCATCCTCGTCGGCGCGGTAGTAGTGGAACATCCCCGGCGGCTCCTGGTACGACGCGTCGCGCCCGGCGATCCACGCCGCCACCTCCTCGTCGGCCTCGAAGATGCCGTTCAGCCCCCCAAACTCCGCCGTCATGTTGGCGATGGTGAAACGCACGTCCGTCGAGAACGTCCGGCACGCCGGGCCCCGGTACTCGACGCTGCGCTCCATCGCCACCGTGTTGCGCCCCAGTTCCCCCAGCGTCTTCAAGATCACGTCCTTGCCGGTGATGCCGAAGGGCAGAGTCCCCTGGTACTCCACGGCGATCGCCTCGGGCACCTCGATCCACGACTCGCCCAGCACCATGGCCGCGGTGATGTCCGCGCCGCCCAGGCCGATGGCGAGCGCCCCCAGCCCCCCGTGAGACGACGTGTGGCTGTCGGCGCCCAGCACCACCTGCCCCGGCAGCACCAGATCGCGGTAGAACTTGGTGTGCAGGATGGTCTGGTTGGCGTCGTAGAAGTGGCGGATGCCGCTCTCCTTGGCGAAGCGCCGCGAAAGCTGCACCAGGCGCTGGGTACGCGCGTCCGACGCCAGCGTCACCGGGTCCACCGTGTGATCGACCGCCAGGAAGAAGCGGTCGCGGTCGTGCAGCGCCGGCCGCCCCAGGGCCTGGTAGGTGCGGTCCATGCCGTTCCAGGCCAGTTCGCTGGCGATGGTCCAGTCCACCCGGATGCGCAGCATGTCGCCGGCCTGCACGAAGGGGCGCCGCAGGCCGATGGCGTGGGCCGCCAAGATCTTCTGGGTCAGCGTCATCGCCTTGCGCTTGTCATCGGGCCGCTTCGTCATGCTGTCAATGTAGCCGGAACTTCGCGGCGCTGCCCACCGAATTCTGACTGTGATACAAATCAAGGAGCACCATGAAGCACGTGCTCCTTCGCGATGGCTGGCAGTTCCGGGAGCGCCGCCCCTCCCTGGGCCTGGAAGAAGACTTCGCGTCGCCTGAAAGCGGCGGCGACGACGCCGGCGGCTGGCTCCCCGCCGCGGTGCCCGGGACGGTGCACC
>JBBRLA010000372.1:0-8370 GCA_038231615.1 Polyangia bacterium
ATCCCCGCCCGGCCGATCGCGATGCCGGGGCTACCTCTTGTGCCCCTGGGCGGGTGGCATCCTTGGCGGGGCGGCACCGTAGCGGCCGTCGCCGTCGCGATCCACCAGGAGCGGGCTGGTGAAGGCCAGCGGGCGCGCACCGGGAAGGAGCGGGAAAAGGGGCCGTTCGCCGGTGGCCACGACGACGATGGCGGCGTCGCGGTCGATGGACACAGGCACGGTGCCCTGGTAGCGCAGGGGTGCGGTGGAGGCCGGCACCGGGATGCGGGCGGCCTGCTTGCTGCCAACGTAGACCAGGAGTTCCCGCAGGTCCACCCAGGGGGCGGCCAGGGCGGTGATGCCCAGGAGCACGCGGCCATCCGGGGCGGCGGCGATCTCACCCTGAGCGGCGCCATTGGCGGTGACCCGCAGGATCGGCCCATTGGTCACGAAAAGGTCCCCCCGGCGCACGGCGGCGGCCAGTTCCATCCCGGGAGAGAGGGCGCGCACGGTCTGGATCTCGCCGTAACAGGTGCGCGGCGCGGTCAGCAGGGACTCATCTCGGGGGTCAGCCCCGCCGACGGCCGCGGGCACGCCCTGGGCCGGTGCGATGGACCTCGGCGCCTGTGGCGCTTCGCGAGCCATGGACCGCGGCGCCTGTGGCGCTTCGCGAGCAATGGACCGCGGCGCCTGTGGCGCTTCGCGAGCAATGGACCGCGGCGCCTGTGGCGCTTCGCGATCGATGTAGGTCAGGTAGGCGCGCAGATCATGGAGGGCGGCGACGGTGTCGCTGCCGGTCCACACTTCCCAGGCGTCATAGCCGGTGCCCAAGGGGACTCCCGCAACGGGGCGGACCTGGAGGATCGGGAGGTCGCCGACCCGGTCGGGGGCCTGGCCGTCGATCGTGACGCCGCGCAGGGCGCCAAAAAGAGCCACTGCCGAAGGAGCACGCCGGGGATCGGGGACGACAGTTGCGGGTGGGACCGGGTAAAGCTGGTAGCGGTCGCGGCCGGGGCTCCTGGCCTCGACGGCGGGGACGGAGTAAAGGCCGGTGCCCAGCCCCCGCTGGGCCGGGCCGTCTCCGCTGAGAAGGACATCCAGCCCCTCGGCGCGGGCGGCGGCGGCGGACTCCTCGGTGGAAGGGGAGGCGCGCAACACGGCGCAGCGCGTGCCCTGTACCTCGGAGGACGGCACCGCCCGGCGCAGCGAAAGGGCGATCTTGCGCGTCTCACCGGGGCGCACGGCGACCTCCTGCGAAGTCAGATCGTAGAGCAGCCCATGGGAGGCGACCACCCGATAACGCCCGGGGGGCACGGCCAGGTCGATCTCGCCGCTGCCGGTAACGGCATCCACGCCGTCGGGGCGGCCGTAGACCGCGGCGGCGCTGCCCGGCAAAAGGGCGATGCCCCGCCTGGCACTGCCGCGATCGTCGAGGGCCAGCACGGTAACGCGCCCGGGACCGGGGCGCCCCCCATGTCGAGTCGCGGCGTCGCGAAGGGTGATCGAGAGACGGGACGGCTTGCTCAGGGTCAGAGACACATCGGGCGCGGCAGCGCCGAGGTGCAGGGCCACGCCGGAACGGGGGTCCTTCGGGCCACGAAGCTGGGCGCGACCCGGGGCCTCCGCCAGCAGGCGATAGTCGCCGGGGCCCGGAGCGCACAGAAAGAAGCGGCCCTCGACGTCGGTGGTGCCGGCGATCAGTGCGTCCCCGCCGTCGCGGAGAAGGACCACCCGGGCGCGCAGCCTGGCGCCGGTGCCGTCTTCCTTCACGGTGCCGGTGAGCTTGCTGCTGCCGGCGATGGGGCTGCGGCCGGAACACAGGCCCCGGGCCGGATCCGTGCTGACCAGAAGGGTGCGGACGTAGCTGACGCTTGTGCCGGGCTCTATGTCCGCCGCGCCGCCCTGGGCGACCTGCGACGATCGCGGGTCGTGGGTGCCAAGAACGCCGGGGGGCGCCGAGGGCAGATAGACCAGGCCGCCGACGGGGCCGAGGCCCTCCAGAAAGGGCAGGAGCGTCCGCGGACCCGGGGTCAGGAACCCGCCGCCGGGGGCGAAGCGGTCCAGTTCCCCCCAGCGGATGTCGTCCCCGAGGGCGTAGGGGCGGACCGGGCGCTGCCCCTGGTTGCGCACGGTGGTGACAATGCGCATGCCGTCCCCGATCCTCAGGCGCGGGCCGACCTGATATTCGGTGGTGATGCCCACTGCCGGGTCGGCGCTGTCGTACCCTTCGACGCGGACCGTGCCCAGGTCGGTCTCACGGGAGACGCCGGCCCGGGTGTAGACCGCCTGCCTGCCGGGAGCGCCGCCAAGCTGGGTGGCGATGCGCGAAAGACCCAGGTGCCGTTGCGAGGGGAAAAGCTGCACCACGTCGATGACTGCACCGCCGGCCTCGGGCGCCCGCCGCCCCGCGCCCCCCTGTGCCACCGAGTCGGGCTGGGCCACCACGAAGGCCACGGTGCCATATTCCAGGCGGTAGTCCCCGGCGACGCCCCGGGACAGGGGACCGCTGGCCAGGGAGTCGCTCGGCTGCATGACCACCACCGCGGGCGCCGGCAGTTCCGCGTCCTCGCCGGGCACAGTTGCCCGGGCCCACGGCGCACCCCCAACCAAGAGCGAGACCAGCGTCACCACACGCACTGCACCGGGAGCCAACCGCATGCGCCGCATCCTACCAGAGACTCTTCTTTCGATCCCCACCCGGCCGGCAGCCCACAACCGCCAGCTTCCCCCAATCTTTATATAAGTTCAGCCAAACTGCCGACTTCCGGCGAAGCGAACTCCTGATTTGAAACGTGTCTGAGTCTATATAGGGTCACGTTGATAAAGAGTCATTTCAGCAAGAAGCACATAGCCGGAGCAGATTTTGGCGCTCCCCACGGACTCGCATTCGCGAGTCCGCGTGGGCCCATCCCGCAACGACTGAGGGAGCGTACTACTGTACGTGACCGAGGGAGAGTGGGGGCACCACCCATGGCCTCGCGAATGCGAGGAACATGGGGGAGAGGTACGCCAAAAGATGCCCGGCCAGGTGCTTCTGTCTAACTGGCGACGGCCATCGCCATCACCTCGCGAATCACGGTGACCTTGATTTGCCCGGGGAAGACCATGTTGGCGCTGATCTTCTCGGCGATTTCGCTGGACATCTCGGAGGCGCGTTCGTCGCTGATCAGGTCCTGCTTCACATGCACGCGGACCTCCCGCCCGGCTTGCACCGCAAACACCCGGTCGATGCCGGGCAGGCTGGCGGCCAGGCGCTCCAGGTCGTCGATGCGCTGCACGTAGTTGTCGGCCTGCTCGTGGCGGGCGCCGGGCCTGCCGCCGGACAGGGCATCCGAGGCGGCCACGATCATGGCGTAGGGCGAATTGAACGGCTCGTCGGTGTGGTGAGCACCGATGGCGTTGGCGACGATCTCGCTTTCGCCCAGGCGCCTGGCGTAGTCCGCCCCGATGACCGCGTGAGAACCATCGATCTCGTGGGTCAGGGCCTTGCCGATGTCATGCATCAGCGCCGCCCGCCGGGCGATCTTCACGTCCAGCCGCAGTTCGGAGGCCATCATCCCGCACAGGAACGCCGACTCGATGGCGTGCTTCCACTGGTTCTGCGTATAGCTGGTGCGGTAGTTCAGGCGCCCCACCAGGCGCACGATGTCCGGGTGAGCCCGGGGAATCTCCAGTTCCTTGAAGGCGCGCTTGCCCAGATCCACCGTCTCCCGATCCAGCTCCTCGGCGATGGCGGTGACCGCCCGCCGGATGGTCTCCTCGGGGCGCGGCCCGCCGGGAGGGTTGCGCAGGAAGCGCGCGATGGCCCGCCGGGCGATCTCCCGCCCAAAGCTGTCCTGTCCCTCCAGACGAATCGACTGCTCGTCGTCCGAGAGGGTCAGCTTGACGTTGGCCACCTCGCCGATGACGGCAAGACCCGAAAGGTCCCCGGCCAGCGCCTTTCCCACCGACCCCGGCACCACCGGCAGGTTCGAGAGCAGCCGCTCGGTCAGGTAGTGCCCCTGGTAGCGCTGGATGGCGATGTCCAGAGTGCGCTTGGCCAGGCGGGTATACTCCGGGTCGCCGGCATTCTGTTCAAGCTGGCGCAGGCTGTCCTTGAATTCCGAGCGCACCTGCTCCACCGCCTCGGCGATCAGGCGGTCGCGGGACTGTTCGCGGGACTCCTCGGCGCGGTCGGCCAGCGTCCGCTGCGACTCGACCAGCAGCTCCTTGCGCCCCACCTCCGCCGCCGCCTGCCGCTCGCGCAGGCCGCAAAGGACCTTGTCCCGGGCGGTGAGCGCCTCGTTGCGGGCCTTGATCAGCTCCTCGCTGCGCAAAAGGGACTGCTGCCGCCGCTCGTGGCGGTCGGCGGCCTTGTGCAGAAGCTCCTTGCGCGAGGCGATCTCGGCGCCAAGCTGCTCTTTTCGCTTCCGGCGCACCTCGGCGGCGGCGGTCTCGGCGCCTTTGAGCAGCGTAGCGGCCTCGTCCCGCGAGTGCTGGACGATCTGTAGCGCCTCAAAGGTGGCCTCATGGGACAGCCGATGCTTCCTGGCGGTCAGCAGGGCCCGCATCGTCAGGAAGCTGACGACGCAACACATCACCGCGAAGACCACATACAGGGACACGTAGAACAGTGTTCTTCAGTCTCGACGGACAGTCAAGAGATCCCCCAGGCGGCCTCTGGCATTTTGTCAGGAAGCCGGGGGCGCGGCGTCGCCCCGCAGGACGGAAAGCGCACGTGAGCCGAACTCGGTCATCGGGTGAACGGCCGCCCGCTGCAGGCGCACCCGGCTCTCCAGCGGGTCGCCCCGGGCCTCGGCGATCTGGCTCAGCCACCACCAGCGCTCGGCGGTGCGCGCCGGGTTGGCCAAAAGGTCGGCGTCGATGCCCGGCGGGTGGGCCACAAGGTCCTCTTCCAGACGCAAGGCCAGTTGCAGCGCCTGCTCGGCGTCGTCGAAGTCGCCCTTGTGGTACAGGGCGATGCCCCGGGTGCCGGCAATGCACGCCGCCAGCATCGGGTCCTTGCCGTCCTCGCCAATCAACAGGTCTTCGGCGTCGCCGAGATGAGAAAGGGCGTCCTCGGGCTTGCCGAGCAGGGTCAACGTGTAGGCGCGGTTGTTCAGCCAAAGCGCCGCCTGCGAGGAGGACAGGTGCTTCAAATCCACCCGGTCCAGCTCATCCAGGGACTGGGCGTAGCGCTTCATCCCGTTCAGCGCGCAGGCCAGGTTGATGCGGATGAGCTGCTCGTCCCTGGGGGGGAGTTCTAAGGACAGGGCCTGGCGGTAAGAACGGCACAGGGCGGCGTGGTCGTTTCTGGCCAGGGCGGCGCGGAACTCCTCGTCGACCTGACCCGGCAAGAGTAGGCGAGACCGGCGGCGTTGACGCTCGGCACCGGTCAACGCGGCGATGACCGCCATCCAGGTGAGAAGAAAGACAATCCCGAGCACGACGCAATTTTACCCGCCCGCGCCCGCGCCGCACGCCCATTGTTGCTTATTGTGGCGGCGGGGCCTCGGGCTCGTCCATCAGCCGGCGCAGGCGGCGCACCAGATGATCGCTGGCGCTCCAGCCGACGGCGTCGCGGCGGCCGGATGAAAACTCGGCGAAAGGGTCCACCTCCAGCACTACGAAGCGATCGAAGCGCCGCGACAGGCCGATGTCCACCACCACGGCGGCCAGGCGGTGCAGTTGCCCCACGCGCACGCAGGTCTCCTCGATCTTTTCATATAGATCGCCCGGGACCTGCCGGCGGATGGCCTGCACGTCTCGGGGGACACCATGCTCCGGGGCCTGCCCTCGCTGACGAAAGGGCCCGCCGGGGCCCACGTCGCCCAGCACCACGCGGTTGCCCACCGCCATCAGCGAGAGGGTGAAGGTGCGCCCTTCGATCTCAGCACCCTGCCATTCTTCTTCCACCGTGGCGCCCATCTCGAAAAGGCGACCCAGCAGCGGGCGCAGGGCGGCCTCCTCCTCGATGGGGTGCACGCCCTCCCGGGTGGCACCGGCGGCGGTGAAGCGGCAGTTGGCCTGGGCCCGGATGCCACGACCCCCCATCCACACCACCACCGTTGGGGTCTCCCCCAGGCTGCGGCTCAGGCGCACCACCGCCCGCTTGCCCGGACGCTGGCGCAGCCCCTCGCGCAGGGCCTCGTAGGCGTCATGAGCGCCGGCGATCGCCGGGGCGTTCGGAGAATCGCTGGCCCCCACGCCCCCCGTCCCGGCCATGCCGATCGACCAGCCCGGCGACCGCGGGATTCCGTCCCGCTCCAGGTAGCGGCGCTGCACGTCGCGGCGCAGAAGCAGGGACAGCGTCTTGGGATGGGTCGCATACCGCGGCTGTGCCCCCTCGGCGACGAGCATCTCGTCAAGGGCGGCCATCGCCTGGTCCATACCGGCCAGCGACAGAGGCAGGCGCTCCACGTCACCCGCGGCGGAAAGCGCATCCCCGCCGGCCCAGCGAATCAACGCGGCGATCTCGTCTTCCGAAGGGGCCCCGAAGCGCACCAAAAGCGGTCCCGGACGCACGCCCCCGATGGCCATGGGCAAGAGCGGCCGAGCGCAAAGCTGCTCCCAGCCGAGGATGCGAGGGCGGGTCGAGGTCGCCTGCTCCCAGGAGCGGGCGTATTCGTGGATGTGCGCGGCGTTGGCGGCGCCGATGACTAGGTGCTCCATGGCTGCGTCTTGACTTTGTCCGTCCACCTCTTCGATCGTGAAACGCCGCAGGGGCCGCGATCGCGGTCCATGAAAGGATCGTTTTGGGCGGGCCGCTGCTCTTGAGCGGTTATCGACGACGAAGAATGACCGGCAGCTTACAGATCAAGGAGGACCGGCGCAACCCGATCTCCCGTAGTAGATTTAGGTCGTGAGACTCATGCGATCTGCGATGCTCCTGGCAATGACCGTGCTTGTGCCCTGCTGCGCGCCCGCGCCGGCCCCGGATGTGCCGGTGGGCGACGGGTTTATTCCGCGGGGGGCGATCAACGCGACCGTGCGGAGTGCGGACGACCGCTGCGCGCTGCAGCGGCCCGAACTGATGGAAGGGCACACCCTGGGCCTGCTGATCGGGGTGCCGCCGGGGCCAGGGGATGAAGCCGGGGTGCAGGTCTCGGTCCCGGGGTCGCGCCTGCCCTCCCTTTCTGCCCCAACCCACCAGATGGACATCTTCCGCACCGACTCGTACAACACGCCGATCACGGCCTTCGATGGCATGTGCCAGGCCCAGCGGTCGCAGCACTATGAGGGGCATGCGGCAGGGGATCGCGAGTACCTGGTCCTTTTCCGCAGCCAGGACACGATGCCCACCGGGGTGTGCGGGGTGACGCCGATCCCCTGCGAGACGGTGGTGACGCTGAGCCTGCCCTACTGCTCGCCGCGGGCGTGCCCGCAGGCGGCGCAGTAGCCGGAGGGCCGCTTCGGATGGCGATGAACGGGCCGTATCCGGTGCACAACGTGACCGACGAGTCGGTGGCCGAGGCGGCGGCGCTTCTCGTGGCGGGTCAGCTCTGCGCCTTCCCGACCGAAACGGTCTACGGCCTGGGGGGCAATGCGCTCTCCGAACAGGCGGTGCGGCGGATCTACGCGGCCAAGGGGCGGCCGGCGGACAACCCGTTGATCGTCCACGTGGCCGACGAGGCGGCAGCGCGGGCAGTGGCGGGGGAATGGCCGCGGGCGGCGGAGATCCTGGCGGCGCGGTTCTGGCCCGGGCCGCTGACCCTGGTGGTCCGGCGCGGGGCGGCGATCCCGGCCCTGGTCAGCGCGGGGTCCGAGACGGTGGCCCTGAGGGTGCCGGCCCACCCGGTGGCGGCACGTCTCCTGCGCGCCTGCGGGCTGCCGGTGGCGGCGCCCAGCGCCAACCGATCGGAGCAGCTTTCCCCCACCACGGCGGAGCATGTGCGCCGGGGCCTGCCCGGGGTGCTGGTCCTGGACGGCGGGCCCTGCCGGCTGGGGATCGAGTCGACAGTGGTGGATTTGACCCGGGAACCGGCGCGGCTCCTGCGGCCGGGGGCGTTGCCCTTGTCGGCGCTGCGGTCGGTGCTGGGGGAAGTTGCGCTGCCCGGTCCTCCGATGGCGGAGGGACCGGCCCGGTCGCCGGGGATGAGGACCCGGCACTATGCGCCCCGGGCGCGACTCGTGCTAACGCCGGAGGGCAGCGACCCGACGCGGCTTGGCGGGGCGGGCAAGCTGGGGGTACTGATGATTGAAGGTCGCGGGTGGACCGCAAACGCGGCTCGGGATGGGGGCGACCGGCTGGTGGTCGAGTCCATGCCCGACGATCCCCAGGGCTACGGCGCCGACCTCTACGCCGCGCTGCACCGGCTGGACGATGCGGGCGTCGAGACCATCGTGGTGCACCTGCCGGATCGCGGCGAGACCTGGCTGGCGATCTGCGACCGCCTGCGCCGGGCCGCCGCC
>JBBRLA010000373.1:0-8362 GCA_038231615.1 Polyangia bacterium
CGTCGAGAAGCTGCTGCGGCGACGGGGACAGATGCCCCAGGAAGGCGCCGACCCCGAGGCCCAGGAGCAGAGCCTGTGGGACAAGCTGTGCGCCGCCTCGATCCAGGGCCGCATCGCCACCGGGCCCAAGGCCGGCTGGCGAGTCCGGCGGCTGGGTGGTCATTGGGTGCTTCTGCCCCCGGGGGATCGCTATCTGTGCGCCGACTCCGACGGCTTCAACGTGCATGCCCACACCAACGTGGGCGCCGGGCACAAGCCGCGCACCCAGGCGCGCACCATCATCGATTCCATCATCGGCCACCTGGGCATGGGCCGCACCCCCGAGCGGGTTTTGAACGAGATGAAGAAGGCCAAGATCATCGGCGAGGCCGGCTTCCAGTGGCAGATGAAATTCATCAAGGAGATCACCACCGAGGACGAGTTCCTCATCGACAAGTCCCCATGGGGTGAACCCGGTGAACCCCACTTCGGCGGCCACAACGAAAGCGCTGCTATGGGTCGGACATACAAGTCCGAATCGCCTTGACAGTCGGACATGAAAGTCCGATCATATTTCCATGACTGCCGCCGAGCTTCTCCGCAGGGTCAAGCGGTACGCCGATCAGAAGGGCCTGCCTTATCGAGTCGAGAAGCGCCGCGGCAAGGGCAGTCACCAGACCCTTTATCTCGGCAGCAGAAAGACAATCGTTGCAATGCACGCTGGCAGCGAACTCAAGCCCAAGACCTTGCACAGTATGATCACGGGCTTGGGTCTTACCCACAAGGACATCGAGGAGTAGCATCATGAGGTTCGCTTACCCGGTCGACTTGCAGCCCGATGAAGGAGCGGTTGCAGTTTCGTTTCGGGACTTTCCAGAGGCCCATACCCAGGGCGAAACGATCGCCGACGCGCTGGTCCAGGCGGTGGACTGCCTGGATGAGGCGGTGGCGGCACGGATCATGGACGGTGAGGACGTGCCGCTTCCATCCGATCCGCTGGAAGGGCAGTATCTGGTTGTGCTGCCCTCGCGCACAGCGGCCAAAGCGGCGCTACACCTGACCATGCGTCACGCGGGTGTCAACCGTGTGCAACTCGCGTCTGCGCTGAGATGCGATGAAAAGCACGTACGCCGGCTGCTCGATCCAGCGCACCGTAGCGACCTGGACCAGTTGGAACGGGCCCTGGCACTGCTGGGCAAACGCATCATCGTGGAAGTTCGAGACGCGGCCTGAGGTGCGCCCTCCTTGGACTACCTTCCCCGTCCGTCCCCGTCCCCCGTCCTTAGCGAGGGGCGAGGATGCGCCACAGGCTGGTCGGGGCCACGCCTGCGGGATCGGGCGACGACTCGAACGCCAGCCAAAGGCCGTCGGGCGACCAGGTGGGGGCGCCGTCGTAGCCCTGCTGATCGGTGATGCGCTGGGGGCTGCCTCCGCCGGCTGCGATGACAAAGAGGCTGTCGCCCCCCGGCCTGCCCCCGCTGCTGGAGTAGACGATCCTTTTGCCGTCGGGCGAAAAAGACGCGTCGGTGCTGGACTGCTGCGGCGAGGTCACGCGCATGAGATTGCTTCCATCAGGCCGCATGGTGTAGATCGCCCACCCGCCCGCAAGGCGTTGGAACAGGATCTGATCGCCTGCCGGCGACCAGTTGGGCTCCCGGTCAACGCCCCCGCTGGTCAGGCGGACCAGCCCGCTGCCGTCCGCCCGCGCCTTCCAGATCTCGACCGAGCCCGCGCCGGCGCCTGCCTCGAAGACGATTTCGTTGCCGTCGGGGGAGAAGCTGGGCTCGATGAAGTCCGTGCCAGCAAGGCGGGTGATCTGCATGATGTCGCCTCCGTCCGCCTTGCTGGTGAAGATCTCCTCCTTGCCGCCGGCGCGGTCGGAGGCGAAGGTGATGCGAGAGGTCGCTGCGTTCCAGCACGATCCCGGCAGGTTCACGTTGCTGGCGCCGTCGTCGAGGACAGGATGGGAGGACCCACCTGGTGTCGCTCGCGCCACGTAGAGCCCTGCGGGCCCGGCGTTGTAGCCTCGATGCCAGAGGGTGAACAGGATCTCGTTGCTGTCGGGCGAGTAGCAGGGGTTCTGCGCGCTCGTCGCTCCGGTAGGGGAGTAGACCAGGCATGATCCGTCCTCGCGGCAGCTGGCCGGCGCCGCGGCCGGGGAGCAGGCGCCAAGGCACGCGAGACAGAGCCAGGTGAGCAGGGTACGGCGCATTGCCTCCTCCTTCACGCTTTCCTCAAGGGGATGGGGGCGGGGTGGCGCTCAGATCCTCCAGCGAGCGCATGGTGACCAGGCCGATGAAGCGGAAGCGCGTGCTGCGCGTAGGCGTAGGCTGCGTTCTCCTTCTTCAGGGCATAGTACACCGTCAGCACCGGGATGCCAGCGGCAAGGTAGTCCGCTAGGCCGCAGACGTACTCTTCCGAGCCCGCCTTCAGGGTCCGCGGACCCGCGCAGTAGGACGGGTGATCCGGCGGGGCCTGCCCGGCGCGGAGCGGAAGACGGCAATCTCCCTGGCGCTTGTCGGTGCCATGCACGTCGGCGGTGCCATCGAAGAACACCTGCTCTTGGGCCTCTCCATCAAGGAGAGCGAGGTAGCCCTGCAGGTCCCGCAGGTTCCCTGACCAGCCGTCGGGATCACCGGCCACAATCCACTCCGGGGAGCCGAGCATGCATACTCCTCGTCTATAGTTTAGTACCAGGAGGCGCTTTGCGATAGATGAGAGGATAGGACAGGCAGGGCAATCGAGTTCTACCCTCTCGCCGACGTGAGGAGGCGGAGGTTAGAAGGTTAGGGCGAATAACCCACCTCTCGACCCTCGGCCACGAACCGGCCACACAGGTCCGGCCAATTTTCAGTTTACATAATGCAAGTTATCGGCGACATTTACCTACATTGCCACATGCCTTTTGCGCCTCATCGCCGTAGATCGATCACACGTCTCCCGCTCCTCCATTATTGGCCCTGGAGGCGCTGCGGGTGGGCCTGTCCCTGGCCGCGGTGTGCGAGCGCTTGTGCTCACACTACTACGGAGAGGCAGAGACGCAGCGTCAGGTATTCGGGCTGCTCTCGCGCTGGGTCAGGGACGGCCTGCTTGCCGCCGATGGCGAAGAGGATCATGAACCATGCCCACCATGATAAAGATTCGAGGAGCGGATTCATGAAGACAGCGCACTCATGGACCGGGAGACTTCCGTGACAGCCCACCCCGAGAGAATCATCCTGGTCTACGACGCCGACAGCGGCCTGCGTGCCATGCTCCTCGATGTTCTCAAGAAGGTCACCGGCCGAGAGGAGTGCGCCCTGTGCGAGATCGCCTACAGCCCCATCGGCAAGCGACGCTCGTGGGCGGCGTGCGAGGCGCGCCTCGGCGTTCCGGTCGAGGAACTCCATCGCGAAAAGCTCCCCGGGGCATGGGGGATCGCCCGCGCCCAACTGCCGTGCGTCCTCCGGCGGGTCGAAGGCGGGGCCCCCTCCCTCCTCGTGAGCCGCGACGAGATCGCCCGGTGCCGAGGGAGCGTCATGGAACTCGAGCGCCGGGTGCGCGATGCTCTAAAGCGAAGCCCGATCTGATTGCGCCAATCTGATCGCTCAGGCCGGGCGCTCCGCGATGAGCACTCGATATTGCACCGCTCCGGCCCGGACCGCCCGCTCCGCCTCGCGCAGCAGATCGCGCGCGGCCTTCACGTCGAACTTGCCCCCAAGCGGCTGCCCCCCGGACGCCGCGGCCAGAGCGGCACCGACCAGGTTGCGCTTGATGCGACCGATCAGTTCATGCAGGGCGTCCGTTGCGTCCCACTCCTCGGTCACCGGAAGCCCCGCGTCCCTGAGGGCGCGGCGATAACCGTCGGCGGACAGGGCCCGCTGAAGGCAGGTGCCGGCGTGGACATAGTCGCGCAAGGCCTCGGGGATCGGTCCCTCTACCACCATGTCGCTCACCGCCAGACGACCGCCCGGACGCAGCACCCGGCGCATCTCGGCCAATGCCCCCGGCTGATCGAAAAAGGTCGACAGGGCGCACTCGCATAACACGGCGTCGAAGTCGGCCTCCTCGAAGGGCACGGCGTGGGCGTCGCCCTGGCAGAGCGTGAGGCGATCCTCGTGAAGGGGGCGGGCCGAAGCGTCCAGGCCCACCCCACGCACGGGCCAGCGCGACAGGATCGCCCGCAGACTCCTGCCATTGCCGCAGGCCACGTCGAGGACGCGGCGGCCCTCGTGAAGGGCGAGGCGTCCGGCCATTTGCAGCGTCAATTCCACGCCGCCGGGATGCAACGACTCGCCGAGCAGGTAGCGGACGTCGGGGCGCTCATAGAAGGCGGCGCAGCAGGAGGCGTCATCTCCGCTGCCACAGCGGAAGGCATAGCGATGGGTCGGCACTGGGCGTGCGGGTTGGAAGCAGGACAGCTCATCCCACTCGACCCGCGCCGGATGCGCGGCGCGGCCGAGAGCGTCGCGCAGGCGGGCCTCCAGCTCGGCCGGGGGCAGGGCGACGCGGGCGTTGACGATCCACTGCGCCTCGCAGACCGGGGCCGCATGGGGCGACTCGTCGAGCATCGGCTCCCCACCGCGCCGCAGCAAGGCAGCGCCGCCGCCGTCGGGCCCGCTGCCGGTGAGCTTGACATGGGCCACGGGCTCGCTGGACAAAATGCGCAGGAAATCCTCCATCACGCGGGCCGGCATGAAGGGCGTCTCGGCGCGCAGCGTGACCCGGGCGTTGAGCCAGCCGAGAAGCGCCTCGGCGGCGGCGTAGCGGTCGTAGTCGATGAGGAGCGGCGGCGCCGGCCGGGCCGGCCGGGCCGAAAGCCAGCGGTCGATCCCGGCCCCGGTCAGCCCGGAGACCGGCACCACCGCCAAGTCGGGACGAATGGCGCGGATGGCGGCGCTCACATCCGGGGGTGACAGATCGGCGCGGCTGAGTAGGACCACGTCCGCTTCCTCGATCTGTTTGTAGAACAGATAGGCCACCTCGGAGGGGACGCTCCCCGCCGCCACCTCGGCGACGCGGAAAGGGTCGACCACCACGGCCAGCGGCAGGACCGAAAGCCGGCCCGGATGCCGGTCGGCGAGCGGCGCGAGCACCGTGGCGACCAGGTCGGTGCAACTGCCGACCGCCTCCAAAAGGGCCACGGTGGCGCCGGCCTCCGCGGCGCGGACCACAGTGGCCTCCAACTGGTCGTAGCGGCAGCAGAAGCAGCCCCCCACGATCTCCCGCACGCCTCCGGGGACCGTCCGCTCGCACAGGGCGGTGTCCACCAGCCCCCGGCCCTGGTCGTTGGTCACCAGCAGGACCCGCTCGCCGCGCTCCGTCAGATGCCGGGCCAGCGCCCGCATCGCCGTGGTCTTCCCGGCGCCGAGGAAGCCGCCGATCACCTGCACCTTCACAGAAGCCCTCGCGGCCGGCGCAGCGCGTTGTACTCGCAGAGCGACACCGGGTTGCCGGCCCGGTCGATGACGTGGACGCAGCAGCGATTCACCCGGTCCTGGTCGTAGGTATGGGCGTCCATGAACGGCTTGATTCCGATGAGCACGAAGTTGCGGTGATCGCTCCAGTCGATGTCTCCGTCGCCGTCAGCCAGAAGGTCGAGTAGCGAGTCAACCAGTTCATCCTCCCCGAGCACGTCGAGCATGGTCTGAGGCATCTTGTCGGTGAAGCGCCGGATGAGCGGCGCCACCTCGGGGCGTTGCCAGGTCTCGATGCGGGGGAAGTAGCGCGACACCGGGATCAGTCGTCCGTCCTTCATCAGTCCCACTGCCAGGGTGAAGCAGTTCGGGTCGCCGCACGGGATCGGCCCGAAATCCTCGACCGCGAACAGGCCGGTCTGTCGCGCCACCTCGTGGGCCACCTCGGCGGAGGTGAGCCGCTCGAAAAGACGCGGGTTTTCATATCGGCCCGAATAGAAGGCCGGCTGAAGGATGACCGTGTTCATCCTGGGGTGGCGATCGATCACCAGCCGCACCACGGCGCCGATCTCCTCCAGGTTGATGCCCCGGGTCACCGTCATCACCGGCAGCGGGTAAAGTCCGGCGGCGAGCAGGTTGTCGATCGCCTTGAGCTTGAGCGGAGAGAGCCCGCGGGCGCCGCGGATGAGACTGTGGGTGCGCTCCTCGAACCCGTCGAATTGAAGGTAGAACTGAAGGCGCTCGGCATCGCCCGCGGCCTCGGCCAAAAAGTGGGCGAAGTCCGGCTCCCGGCCCAGGCGAACGCCGTTGGTGTTGACGTAGACCTTGCGCACTCCGCGGGCGAAGCACAGGGCGATCATCCGCGGGAGGTCCGGGTGCAGGGTCGGCTCGCCCCCGGAGATCTGCACCAAGTCGGCGTCGCCCCGCCCGGCGGCGAGCTGGCGGTCGAGCTTGCGCTCGAATTCGTCGAAGGACATCTGCCACGTCTCTTGCGGAGACGAGGCGGTGAAGCAGGTCGGGCACGTCAAATTACAACGCTCGGTGATCTCGAAGATCATCGTGCAGCTATGGCCCAGGGCGCAGCAGCCGGAGGCGCCATCGCCGTTTCCGGCGGAGAAGTAGAGACGCGCGTCACTGGCCAGCCATGCCTCCTCGTCGCCGTGTTCGGGACAGGTCTTTTTCATGAAGACCTGTCCCTCGCGCTCGAAGACCGCCGCCGCCGGCACCTTGATAAGGCACCGGGGACAAACCGAAGTCGTGGTCTTGATTTGCTTCATGTTTCCCCGAACCAGACGATACGTAATATTTGCACCGTATCATCAATTGAATTATTATCACCCTGGGTTCGCCATTTCGGCGCTGCATATGGAGTACTAATATGAGCACAGGGTTCCGTATTTACGATAGCCGCGCGCTGCTGATCGGCGCGGTCTCGCTCCTCGGGCTGAGCGTTTCTCCGCCTCTGGTCCGGCCCGGGCTCGCCGACAGCCACAAGCCGCGGCGTTACCACGTGGTGCTGGAGAACCTCACGGACTTTCAGGGCTTCTCCTTCCCGGTGGCGGCCACTCACAGTCCGGCAGTCCACATGTTCCAGCACGGCGCCTTCGCCAGCATGCAGGCCGCGGCCGTCGCCCAGAACGGCAACCCCGTCCCGATGTTTCAGCTCTTCTCCGGCGCGGCCGGCGTCACTGACGTGTACGCCAGTCCCTTCCCGGTCGCATCTTTGGGCAACCCCAAGGCGTTCTGGCACAAGGGCCTGCCCTACTTCAACGGCACGGGGCTGGTGCCGACCACCGCGGACAACAACCTGAGCGACATCATCGAGTTCGACATCTCGGCGGGCAGGCATGACGTGTTCTCGATTCTGGGCATGATGATGTGTACCAATGACGGGCTGACGGGCCTCGACGGCGTGGCCCTGCCGCGGGGCGAGGGGCATCCTCAGGTCTACGACCTGTTTGCCTACGACGCGGGCGTCGAGGTGAACGACTACTTCACGCCGGACATCGTGGATCCCTGCGGCCTGATGGCGCCCTACACGCTGGGTGGGAGTAACGGCGTGCCGCAGGTGTCGGTCACGGATGGCAACGTGAACTCGCCGCCCTCGGGGACTGTTGCGGCACTAGCGACCCATGATCCGATCGGGCCCTTGTCCGGGGTCATCCCCGACCACAGCGCTCTGCCCAACGCCGCCAGCTACGTCCCGGCCGGCTGGGGCTGGAGCGGGGCCGTCGGTAGGGTGACGATCCGGCGGATCGAAGACGAGGACGACCGGAACTAAACAGGGTGCTATGGTACTCGCCTTCTCCCTCCTTCTGGCGACCCTCGGCCGGTGGACTCCCCCGCGTCCCATTGGCCTTCCTCTCCAGAGTCGCCCGGCCGCCTGCCAGC
Organism: Polyangia bacterium; assembly: GCA_038231615.1. GTDB lineage: Bacteria > Myxococcota_A > Polyangia > Palsa-1104 > JAEUJZ01 > JBBRLA01. The sequence goes on from JBBRLA010000373.1 coordinate 7,767, forward strand.
CGGCCAGCAGCGCCTGTTCCTCTCCATCGGCTAGAGTCGCTTCCTCGGAGTCTTCCGGAGAAAGCCCTTGTCGCCGCAGCAGGCGCAGCACCCGATTCTTGACCCGCAGCAGGATGACGGCCAGCTCTTCCTTGCTCGGTGCCGGCACTCGCGTAAAATCCGGCGGGCCAGGGCCCGGGCCGATCGCGCCGATCGGGTCCCACGGCTCGATGACGGCCGCTTTCGGTTCCTGAATAAAAAACCTGCCGATCGCTCGCGGGCCCTTGATCAGCGGTTGTGGTGCTTAGAACTAGCTGTATGACAATGGAATCGCTCCGGGACAGGCCGACCGCGCCGCCAACGAGGCCTCCCTGCCAAAGGGGCTCCCCAGAGGGTGCCTACCTGAATCAGGGGCCCCCCCTGTCCGTGAGCGAGCGTGAGCGTGAGCGTGAGCGATTACCGGCAGAGTTTGCTGAGCAATCACCCGATCAAGCAGCTCATTGCCTCGCTGATAGGCTGGTTCGTCGATGAGCTGGAGAACTCGGCACACATCGAGGATGGCCAGGCACTCCATCGCAGAGCCCCGGGCAATCGCATAGGTGCGCGCCTTATCAGCA
>JBBRLA010000374.1:0-8352 GCA_038231615.1 Polyangia bacterium
CGCTGCGCCCGGCGCTGGGGGACGACCCGTGCGGGGCGCCGATCTCGGGGACGCCGGAGCTGCGGCGGCGGGAGCGGGCGCTGAAGGTGCTGGTGGCCCGGCTGCAGGACCGCTTTCCTTCCGTCGGCATCGGCGCGCTGACGCCGGAGGCGCGGGCGCTCATGGGGCAGGTGCTGGAGGTGCTGGGGAAGCATACGGATCGGCTCAGCGCCCCACAGCGGGATGCCTGCGAACTGGACGACATGAGGATGCGGCTGGCGCATACCCTGCGAAAACTCCTGGGGGCGTCGGCGCGGCTGGACGGGCGGGGCATGATGGACCCGGGCGACCTGGCCAGCGCGTGGACGTCGATCTCGGTGCACCTGGACACGGTGCACCTGGTCTGCGAGGAGGCGCACATGTTGCAGCCGCCGCTACAGCTCATCCGGGGCGGGAAGCCGCCGTGGTGGGCGCCCGAGGGCCGCTGAGAGGAACCGCGAGGCGTCGTGGTTATGAATCGCGAAGCGCCGCGGTTATCGCGGTTATAATGAGGGGATGGCAACCCTGCGCGTGACCTATAGCCGGGCCTCCGAGCTGCGGCAGGACATCGAGGGGCAGCTCGACCACGGCGGCATCCTGGTGCGGGCTGGGGACACGGGGGACCTGACGCTGCATCAGCCGGCACTGCTGGAGATCGTCGCTCCCGACGGCAGGTGCGTGCGAGGGGAGGGGGCCATCCTGCATGTGCAGCCAGGGCAGGGGGTGGCGGTGAGCTTTCCGGCGGAGAGCCTGGCGGCGCTGCGGGCGATCGCCGCGGGGCTGCCGGCGGATCCGCCCGGGGCCCCCACGGCGCGTCACGAGCGGGTCGCCGCCGGGCCCGCGCTGGAGGTGCCGGCGCCACGGCCCTCTGCGCCAACGCCCCCAGCGGCCGAGAATGACGCGAGCGAAAATGACGCGGCCCCTCCCGGCGACCAGCGCGGGGAGACGCTGACCAGCGCCGACAAGATTCATCTCGCCTTGCATGGGACCAAGGACGAGCGCACGGCGATCCTTCGCGACCGGCACCGGATGCTGCACGCCTACGTGCTGCGGAATCCCCAGATCACCTTCGAGGAGGTGCTGGCCGTCGCCAAGAACCCCCTGAGCACCCCGGAACTGCTGGTGCAGATCGCCGAGCGCAAGGAGTGGTGCCAGAAGCCGGCGCTGGCCCTGGCGCTCTGCCGCAACCCGAAGACCCCATCGGGCGCCGGGCTGCGCGCGCTTGCGTACGTGGCCCCGGCCGACCTGCGGCAGATGGCCAAGGGCGTCAACACGCCGCCGCACATCGTCACCGCGGCGCGCAAGAAGGTCGTGAAGTAGCCGGCTGGCACATCCGCCATGCCGCGCCTACAATTCAGTCGGTCGCCAGCATGCCGCAACCCGCATCGTCCTTGCCCTTGCCCCTTGGGACCCCCGCGCCCGGTCGGGATGCCGCGATGGCGGTCGGCGTGCTCACCGCGATCAACCTGCTCAACTACATCGACCGCTACGTTCCCAGCGCGGTGAAGGACCTGTTCAAGCGGGACCTGCACCTCAGCGACTTTCAGACCAGCTTGCCCCTGACCTCCTTCGTCATCGTCTACATGCTGGCCAGCCCGGTCTTCGGGGCGCTCGATGGGCGGGTACCGCGCAAGGTGCTGATCGCCGCCGGGGTGGCCCTGTGGTCCCTGGCGACGGGGGCCGCGGGGCTGGCCACGGGCTTTGCCAGTTTCCTTGTGCTGCGTTCCCTGGTCGGGGTGGGCGAGGCGGCGTATGCCACCCTCAGCCCGGCGCTGCTCTCGGATTACTACCCGCCGGATCGGCGCAACGGCGTGCTGACGCTCTTCAACATGGCCATCCCGGTGGGCGCGGCCCTGGGCTTCGGTCTCGGGGGTTTTTTCGGGGCCCGCCTGGGCTGGCGCTATGCCTTCTTCCTGTGCGGCCTGCCGGGGCTGGTGGTCGCCGGCCTGGTCCTTCTGCTTCGGGAGCCGACCCGGGGACGCTACGAGAGCACACGGCCGTTCACCGAGGGGGCAGGGCAGGGCGGGGCGCCGACTTCGGCTGCCTCGCCGCCCGGGTGGCCCGAGACCTTGCGGCTGCTCGCCGGCAACCGCGAGTACCTGATCGCCGTCGCCGGGTATACCGCCGTGACCTTTGCCTCGGGCGCCATGGCCGACTGGTTCCCGACCTACCTTTTTCGCCTGCGGGGCTTCAGCCTGGCCGCCGCGGGCACCCTCACCGGGGCGATGACGGTCACCGGCGGTCTTTTCGGTACTCTGGTGGGGGGTCTGCTGGGCGATCGCCTGCGCACGCGCAAGCCTTATCTGGCGCTGTCCAGCCTGTCGATGGTTGCGGCCACTGTCTGCACTTGCCTGGCGCTCTTTGCCCGCGCCCATGCGGTGCTGGCGGCGTGCATGTTTCTCTCGCAGTTCTTCCTGTGGTTTTACAACGGCCCGATCAACGCCACCCTTGTCAATGCCGTCTCCGGGCGCTTTCGCTCACGGGCCGTCAGCCTGTCGATCCTGGCCATCCACCTGGGCGGGGACGCCATCAGCCCGCCCATCGTGGGGAAGGTGGCCGATCTGTGCGGCAACCTGTGGAGCGGCCTGCTCCTCATCCCGGTCAGCCTGGCGGTGGGCGCCGGCATCTGGGCGGTGGGTTGGCGCACGCTGCCGGACCCGGCGACTCTCGCCAGCGACCCGGGAGTGTGAGAAAGTAGCCAAAATGCCGATGCCGAAGATCTCCCGTTCCGTCCAGGCCATCCGTGGCTCGGTGTACAGCGCGCAGGCCCACCGCCTGGACCGCTTTGCCGGGGAAACCTATCCTCTCCACGTCGGGGACACGTGGATGGAGCCGGCCGAGGGCTGCCGCATGGAGGACCTGCGGGTGGCCGATCACCCCGGGATGCACCGCTACACCTCGCCCCACGGCCTGCCCGCGCTGTTGGATGCCATCGTCGAGCGCACCCGCGCCCGTACCGGCGTGCCCACCGAACGCGAGGACGTGCTGGTCGCCGCGGGGGGCACCGGCGCCCTGGGCGCGGCGGTCGGCGCCACGGTGGAGCCGGGCGACGAGGTACTGATCCTGGCGCCCCACTGGCCGCTGATCGAGGGCATCGTGCGTTCCTTCCACGGCGTGCCCATCGCGGTGCCCTTCATCGGGACGGTGGATTCCCCGGAGTCGGCGGTGGAGGCGGTGCGGACGAAGAAGACCGCGCGCACCGTGGCCTTGTACCTGAGCACGCCCAACAACCCCACCGGCAGGACCCTCCCCGGGCCGTGGATCGAAGCGCTGGTCGCCTGGGCCGCCGCCGAGAACCTGTGGATCTACGCCGACGAGGTTTATGAGGACTACCTTTACGAGGGGACGCACACCTACACCCGTCCCCTGGCGCCGGAGCGGACGTTTTCGATCCATTCGTTTTCCAAGGCCTACGGCATGGCCGGCAACCGCTGCGGCTACGTCGTCGGCCCGGCCCCGGTCATGGGGGAACTGCGCAAGGTGGCCACGCACACCTTCTACAGCACCCCAACCGCGGCGCAGATCGCCGCCTGCAAGGCGCTGGGCGGGGCAGGGGACGCGTGGATCGAGCGGGCCCGCGGGCTATACCGGGACCTGGGCCGCGACGCCGCCGCTCGCCTCGGGCTGCCGGCGCCACAGGGCAGCACGTTCTTGTTTCTCGACGTGGCGTCCCGCCTGGACGAGCGCGGGCTCGGGGGTTTTTTGTCGGACTGCGTCGATCGCGGGCTCTTCGTCGCCCCGGGACCCAGCTTCGGGCCCTATCCGACCCATATCCGGGTATGCTTCACCTCGGCCGCCCCGGAGATCGTCCGGCGTGGGATCGATGTGCTGGCCGGGCTCCTCGGGCGAGGGGAGGGGAGTGCATGACCACCGAGCCGACCCTCGATGAACGGCGCTCCGCTTCGCTGGGCGCTATCGATGAACGGCACTCCGCTTCGCTGGGCGCTATAGAAGAACGGCGCTCCGCTTTCAGGTGAGCGAGGAGCACACGGTGATATCGGCAAAAACCATCATGGTAGAGATCTGATTCGCGCGGAATCAGAGATTGACATCCTCGGTGTCTTTCACGGCGCCATGGAGATGGAACGATACCTGCCACGGCAACTCTGAGAATCGCTTTGCGATCAGCGCCCAGACGGTAGCCTGCCTCTTGCACACCCTGCTCACAAGCAGCAGAGCACGCCCCCGTGATCAGGCTTGCTGTGGGAGGCGTCCATGCCGCCGCAGGTCCAGTTGGTGGGCGGAGAGTCGCACTGGATCGCCTGCTTCAGGTTGTGGCACGTGGCCACGGTCACGAGCATCGAAGAGCCTCCGCAGCCGAGCAGGAAGCTGCCTCCGTCCATGCACATGTCTGCCTTCTTCCCGAAGAACTTTGAGGCATAGAACGTGTCCCCTCCCGGGCAATTCAGTCCGGTCAGTTCGCCCTCATCGCCGGATCCGCAGACGTGGGAGCCGCCCCCACAGGGGAAGTCTGCGACCTTCATATTGAACATGGCGTCGCAGGCCCAGACCTTTCCGTCGCCCCGGACCATGACCCCCGCACCCGGGCAGACGGCGGGGCTGGCGGCATCTGCCAGGGTCAGGTCGGAAGGGCGCGAAAGGTCCCTGGCCGGCAGCAGGTCCGGCCCCGTGTCTCCCTTCATATCTGGGTCGGAGAAGGACAGGTCGCCCGCTGCGCCGGGTCCGCCGCAGGTGCTGGCATTGCAGGTCAGCCGGTCGGGACAGTCGCTATCGATCCTACAGACGAAGCCGGCACCGACATAGTTCGGGTTGTAACAAGAGGCGCATGCCAGAATCGCGAAAAACAGGATCACTTTCATGGAAGCATCCGCTCCTAATGCATGCAACAGACGGGTCCCATGATTGTACTCGCTTGGTCATCTTAGAGCCCGGCGAACCGGCCCAGCGGGCTGAACCCGGTGAGTACCCCGCTGTGGGCGAAGGCCAGGACCTGGATCTCCGCGGCCCGCCCTTTGAGCTTCTGCGCCAGCGATTGCAGCGACGCGCGGTTCTGGTCCCGATCGTCACTGACGATGCGCTTCGAGCCGGCCATCGACCCGTCCCGCCTGGCATCCGCGCTGTCGCCCAGGAACAAAACCCCCCGGGTCAGGTACGCGGCGCTGCCAGCGGTGTGGCCGGGCACGGCGAACACCTCCACGGCCAAGTCGCCCACGGTCACCGTCTCGCCGTCTCGCAGCGGGCGGGTGACGTGGACCTGCCGATCCTGTCGGCCCATGATGTTCCCGATAAGGCTCGCCGCCGCGCTACGCCCCTCGGCCAGGTCGATGTCGCCGGGCAGCGCCAACACCGCCGCCTGCGGAAACAGGTGGCAGGCGGAGACATGATCCGGATGGCCATGGGTCAAAAAGATCGCCTTGACGGCTTCGGGACCCAGGCCTCGCCGTGAGAGTTCACGCCGGATGGACCCGCCCTGACGGTCATTGCCAGCGTCGATGAGGGCCACGGCATCCGGTCCCGCGGGCAGCACGAACACGCTGACATACCCATCCTTCACCACCCGCGCCCCGCCGGGCAGATCCATGCCGTCCGGGATGGGCGGGGTGCCGGCGAAGGTCGCCACCAACAGTCCCACGATGGCCAGAACCGGGACCAGCACCACCAGACAGACGATCTTCAGCACACGCTTCATAGACGGCAGGTTACCACGCCATGTGCGTCCCCGGCCCCCAACGTGTCACACTCACCCCGAAAGGTGCGACATGAGCGATCTTCTCGCGGCCCGTTCCCAGATGGGCATCTCGCTGGCATTCCACATCCTCTTCGCCTCCGTCGGCATCGCCATGCCCCTGCTGATGGTCATCGCCGAGTGGCGCTGGCTAAGCACGGGTGACCCGGTGTGCCTGACCCTGGCCCGGCGCTGGGCCAAGGGCACCGCGATCCTGTTCGCCGTTGGCGCCGTGTCGGGCACGGTCCTGTCCTTCGAGCTGGGTCTTCTGTGGCCGACCTTCATGGGCTTCTCCGGCTCCATCATCGGCATGCCTTTTTCCCTGGAAGGGTTTGCCTTCTTCACCGAGGCCATCTTCCTCGGCATCTACCTTTACGGCTGGGACCGCGTCCCCCGCCGCGCCCACCTGGCCGCCGGCATCATCGTCGCCGTCTCCGGCGCTGCATCGGGCGTCTTCGTGGTCATTGCCAACGCTTGGATGAACGCCCCCACCGGCTTCCGCCTGGTCGATCCCCACAACCTGCGCGCCGGTGTCACCGACGTCGATCCCCTTTTGGCCATGGCCAACCCCGCGGCCTTCACCCAGACCCTCCACATGATCCTGGCGGCCTACGCCGCGACCGCCTTCGCCGTCGCCGGCATCCACGCAGCCTGCCTTCTGCGCGACCGCCACAACCTCTTCCACCGCCGCGCCCTGTCCATCGCCCTCTCGGTCGGGGCCCTCTTCGCCGTCCTGCAGCCCGTAAGCGGCGACCTCCTGGCGCAGCGCGTGGCCCGCAGCCAGCCCATCAAGCTGGCCGCCCTGGAGGGCCACTTCCATACCGAACGCGGCGCCCCCTTGCACCTGGGCGGCCTTCCCGACGAGGCCACGGCCACCACGCCCTATGCCATCGCCATCCCTCATGGCCTGAGCCTGCTGGCCTTCCACGATCCGGATGCCGTGGTCCGCGGCCTCCTCGACTTCCCCCGGGACACCTGGCCCCCCATTGCCCCGGTCCACATCGCCTTCCAGATCATGGTGGCCGCCGGCTTCGCCATGATGGGTGTCGGATTGCTCTTCGCCTGGCTGGCGTGGCGGACCCGCGCCCTGCCCGATTCGCGGTGGTTCCTGCGCCTGGTGGTGGCCGCCGCGCCCCTGGGCTTCGTCGCCATCGAGGCCGGCTGGACCGTCACCGAGGTCGGCCGCCAGCCCTTCATCATCTACGGCATCATGCGCACCGCCGAGGCGCTGACCCCGATGCATGGCCTGACCGTGACCCTGTTGAGCTTTAGCCTGCTCTACCTTTTCCTGGCGGTGATCGTCATCTGGCTGATGCTGCAAAAGGTGTCCCAGAGCCCGCAGGTCCCGGACGGCCTGGACGGAGGCCCCCATGCCCACCCCTGAGGCGGCCCTGGCCGGGGTGATCCTGGCCGCCCTGACCCTCTATGCCTTGAGCGGCGGCGCCGACTACGGCGGCGGGGTGTGGGACCTTTTCGCCTTCGGCCCACGGGCGGCGGCACAGCGTCGCCTCATCGCCCAGGCCATCAGCCCCATCTGGGAGGCCAACCATGTGTGGCTGATCCTGGTGCTGGTGGTGCTGTTCAGCGCCTTCCCGCCGGCCTTCGTGGCGTTGTCCATCTCGCTGCACATCCCGCTGACATTGATGCTCATCGGCGTGGTGCTCCGCGGCTCGGCCTTCGCTTTCCTGGGACATGACCCGGCCCATGACGCCGGCCCTCGCCGACCGGTGGCTGGCGCGAATGGCGAAGACGCGCAGCGGCCCTTTGGGGCGGTGTTCGCCGTGGCCAGCCTGGTCACCCCGGTGCTGCTCGGTGTCACCATCGGGGCCGTCGCTTCGGGGCGGGTAGCCCTGCAAGACGGCACGGCGGCCGGGGGCTTCCTGCGGCCGTGGCTTTTTCCCTTCCCCTTCGCGGTGGGGGCCTTCGCTCTGTGCCTCTTTGCTTTGCTGGCCGCGGTGTACCTTTGCGTCGAGGCGGCGGACCCGGCGTTGCAAGATGACTTCCGCGCCCGCGCGCTGGTGGCGGCAGGGGCCGGCGCCGCAACGGGTGTTGTCGCCCTGCTTCTGGCCCGGCACGGGGCGCCCGCCCTGTGGCAGCGGCTGGTCCTGCCGGCGATGTGGCCCCTGTATGGGCTCGCGGCTGCCTCATCCCTGGTGGCGGCGGGCGCCCTGTGGCGGCGGCGCTACCGGCTGGCGCGCGTGTGCGCGGCGGCGCAGGTGACCCTGGTCCTGTGGGGCTGGGCGCTGGCGCAGTTCCCGGTCCTGGTCGAACCCGACATCACCATTTACAACGCCGCCGCCCCGGCCCGCTCCCTGCATCTGCTCCTTCTGGCCCTGTCGGTAGGCGCGGTGCTGCTCTTGCCATCGTTCCTTTACCTGTACCGCGTCTTCAAGTCCCCGCCCGCTTAGGCGCTGGAACAAAATAAACTGATCAACTTCGGCGCGGTTTCAGTTGATAATTCCAGTTTCCGTGAAAATCATCGCATTGCAAATCGAGACTCTTCATTTCGGCCTTCTTGATCTTTACCCCAATCGGATACTGCTTCTTGTCCAAGCGCGCTTTGACACGCAGACCTTTTGTGGTCCGGGTGTTCCCGATCAGGTTGACCACTGCCTCATAGCTGCTCAGGGGCTGACCTCGCCAGTTCC
>JBBRLA010000375.1:0-8272 GCA_038231615.1 Polyangia bacterium
CCGGCCCCCGCCTCCCCAGCCCCCGCCTCACCATCCCCCGCCTCACCATCCCCCGCTTCTTCACCGGCCCCCACCGCCTCCCCAGCCACCGCCTCCCCAGCCACCGCCTCCTCAGCCACCGCTTCTTCACCGGCCACCACCGCCTCACCGGCCGCCCCCGCCTCACCATCCCCCGCCTCACCGGCCCCCGCCTCACCAGCCACCGCCTCACCCACCCCTGACGCTCGGGCTACCACCGCCATCTCCTTGCAGATCCCTCCCGATGTGCTGGCCTTCCGACCCTTCTTCCGCTTCTGCCATGAGGGGTTGACCCCCAATGGAATGGACCATGTGCAATCCATGCTGACCAATGTGGTCCACGGCGTCGACCCGCGCTTCTGCATCCGTGACCTCCATCGGAACCTGGGGCCCTTCCTGCACGCGGGCCATCCGATGAAAAAGGAGCTGGCCAAGCTCGCTAAGCTCTTGCGCGATGAGGACCCGGGCAAGGCCCTGGACGGCAGGCGCTTCGCCCTCCACTGCATCGTCGCCGCCAGGCTGCCCGGCTGCCGCAACCGCTTGTGGAACCTGAGCCAGAGCAAGAAGCTCCCCGAGTCCATCGGCGAGCTGGTCCGCTTCTATCGCGACCTGCTCCTGGGCCCCTGCTACTCGTGACCAGGAAAGAAATGTCCCCCCCGGCCAGGCGCGGTAGACTGGACTCATGAGCGCCGCCATCGAAACCAGCCCTCCGCGCAAGCCTTCGATACAGACCACCGAACCGGTCACCGTGCCGGTCGGCCCTTCGGTTGAACGCTGGCATGCCATGAGCGCCGAGGAGCGCAACTGCTTCTTCGACGAGGTCTTCGCCAGCCTCGAGGCCGCAACCGATGCGATGTCGGAGGGCCGTCCCCATCAGCGCGCCAAGAGCACCGCGTTCGACGCCCTGATCCTGCACTTCAAGACCACCGGCCGGATGATCTACGTGGCCGACGAACTGGCTGTGATCTATCCCGACGAATCCATCTTCAACCCCGATCTGCTGGCGGTGCTGGACGTGCCGCAACCCGATCCAGACGAGGACGAACGCATGGCCTGGGTTGTCGCCGACGAGGGCAAGGGGCCGGACCTGCTCCTGGAAGTGCTGCACAAGGGCAGCCGCGACAAGGACCTGGTCCGGCACGTCGCCGACTATGCCCGCGTGGGCGTCCGCGAGTACTTCGTCTACGATCGCCTCCGCTTCAAGCTCCATGGATACCGTCTGCCGCGGCCCGGCGCCGCCTATCAGGAACTGCGTCCCCGCCTGGGACGGCTGAAGTCCGAGGTGCTGGGCCTGGACCTGGCGCTGGTGGACCGGCGGCTGCGCTTCTTCAGCGGTCTGGCCGAACTGCCCAACTCCGAGGAGTTCATCGAACAGTTGACCCAGATGGTGAGCAACATCGAGTCCCGAGCCCAGCAGGCGGAGGCCAAGGCCCACGAGGCCGAGGCCAAGGCCCGCGAGGCGCAGGCCCGCGAGGCGGTGCTGGACCTGGCAGAGGCCTATGGGGTCGAGATCACGCAGGAGCGTCGGAACACGGTGAAGCAGGCCGACCTTCAGTCGCTGAATGCCATTCGCGCGGCGCTGAAAGCCCACCGATCCTGGCCCTGATGCTCAAAGCTCGCTGACGGCGAAAGGCAGCACTTCGGAGATCTCGGCGGCGTCCAGCAGCAGCATCACCAGCCGATCGATCCCCAGCGCCACCCCTCCCGCCGGGGGCATGCCCTCTTCCAGCGCCCGCAAGAAACGTTCGTCCTTGGGGTATTCGGGGAGCCCCAGCCGCCTTCGGTCTTCCTGGTCCTGCGCGCAGCGCCGCCGCTGCTCCTCCGGGTCGCACAGCTCGCCGAAGCCGTTGCACAGTTCCAGCCCGGCGGCGTAGGCCTCGAAGCGCTCGACCACCTCTGGGGCCCCGGGCTTGCTCCGCGCCAGGGCGCACAGGGGCCGCGGCCAGTCATAAAGCACCACCGGACGCGCCACTCCGGACTGGTTGTCCTCTGGGCGACCCAGGTGCGGCTCGACGTGGTCAAAGGAACACCGAGAAGAACAGATCGTCCCAACGCCCGGGCGACGACCCCTGCGGCACCCGGTGTCCCGCCGCCAGCAGGTTTCGCAAAAGCTCGTCTTCGCTCTCGTCGCCGCGCAGGCGCACCCCGGCGTGGCGCCACATCGCCTCGGCCACCGTCATCCGCGGCCACGGCGGCGACAGGTCCAGCGTCACCCCCTGGTAGCGCACCCGAGGCGATCCGCCGGCCCTCTCGGCCAGGCGCGCGCAGAGCAGCTCCACGTCCGTGGCCACCGCTTCCCAGCCCTCGTAGGCGCGGTACCACTCCAGCATGGTGAATTCGGGGTTGTGGTAGCGCCCGGCCTCGCCTCGGCGGAACACCTTGCCCAGGCTGTAGATCCGCGAAAGCCCCGCGCAGAGCAGCCGCTTCATCTGGTACTCCGGCGAGGTGATCAGGTAAAATCCGTCTCCCGCCGGGAACGCCGACAGATGCAGTTCCAGCCCCGGCGAGGGCACCCGCAGCGGCGCTTCGATCTCCAGAAAATCCCGGCCCGCGAAGAAGCGGCGGATCTCCGCCAAAAAGCCCGCTCGGGCGCGGAGGTTTTTCAGCCGCAGCCCGCCCCGCTGGTGCAGCCGGTACCACTCCCCGTCGGCGGGGGGGAACTCGCGCAACTCGGCGTCCATCCCTGGCCCTGGCCCTGGCCCTGGCCCTGGCCCTGGCCCTGGCCGCCCCGCCAGCCCTGGGCGCGAGAGGAGGTGCAGCCGCAGCGGCGCCACCGACCACGCAGGAAAGGCCAGCTCCAGCGCGATGAAGTCCCCCGCCCTGGGGGCCCCCCCGTCGCACCCGAGCCCAGGCAGCGAGAACACCCCCGCCGCCGACCCATCGTCGATGAGCACCCCCTGCGGCCCGACCTGCACCACCCGCCCGCAAACCACCGTCACGGGAGACGCCGCCACAGCATCCCGTTCCGAGGTCTGGCTCAGATCGACCAGACGATGGGTTGGCCAGTGCGGAGTCATTTCACAAAGAAGCGCATGGCCGGAGCAGATTTTGGCGCACCCCCGCAGCGACCGAGGGAGCGTACTACTGTACGTGACCGAAGGGAGTGAGGCGGTACGCCAAAAGCTGCCCGGCCAGGTGCTTCTTTTACCCCCGGACGCGCTCCATGTAGCTGCCGCTGCGGGTATCAATGCGCAACACCTCGTTCTCGTTTATGAAGAGCGGCACGTTGATGCTGGCGCCGGTCTCCAGCTTGGCCGGCTTGCTGGCGCCGGTGGCGGTATCGCCGCGCATCCCCGGCTCGGTGCTGAGGACCCGCAGCTCGACAAAGTTCGGCAGTGTCACCGAGATCGGCCGGCTGTTGTAGAAGGTGAGCTGGCAGTCCAGGTTCTCTTTCAGGAACATCCAGGAGTCATCCACAATCTCCGACGGCACGCTGGTCTGCTCGTAGGAGGACCTGTCCATGAAGACGAAGGCGTGATCGCCCTCCTTGTAAAGGAAGGTGACCTCCCGATCCTCGACGTCCGCGGCGTCCATCTTCTCGCCGGAGCGGATGTTGCGCTCGATGACCCCGCCGGTCAGCAGGTTCTTCATCTTGGTACGGGTGAACGCCGCGCCCTTCCCCGGCTTGACAAACTGCGCCTCCACTACGATGTAGGGCGAGTTGTCAATCATGATCTTCAGTCCCTTGCGGAGATCTGACGTGTCGTATGCATTGGCCATGATGTCCTCAATGACGAAAGGGACCTGATCTTGCGAAGGCGCTTCTTGTACTTCCGAACCGCGTCGGCTGTCAAGAATACGACATGAGTCGAACCCGTCGCAAGTGAGCCACTTCTATCGGGGACTTGAGCCACTCGACGGAAAACGTAAGCTGGCCCCTCGTTCGGACGTCCAGGAGGTCATCTTCCTGGCTGGCCCTGACTACGGCATGCCAGGCGGTGCCATGTTATCCTGCCGAGATCATCCCGCGGCGGCCCGCCTGAAGGAGACCTTCCGTGCTGAACCAATTTCAAGTCTTTAACTTTCAATGTCTGAAAAACGTATCCGTTCACCTGACGCCGCTACACGCATTCATTGGTCCCAATGACAGCGGGAAGAGCACCACGTTGAGGGCGATCAACGAGTATATGAAGGACCCCCTGACGAATAACAATAGATTCGATAGCCTCTATGAAATTGTCAGTCAGGGCCCGGCCAAATTTGCCCCCCTTCTGAGAGGCACCCCTTGCCCCAACCCAGGTCAGGGCGCCGCCCTGGTCCGCTTCGACCCTGACAACCTTCGCGCCATCAGCGGCCTTATTCCCGAAGGCCAGCAGATGGCATTTTTTAATGAGCGAGGGACGGGGCTCCCCGGGATCTACGATGCGATTCTTAGCCGAGGGGACGATGCTTTCATGAACATCTCTACTCAGGTGACGCGGCTTTTTCCTTCTATCAGGAAGCTGCGGCTGAAGGCGGTGTCCGATAGGGAAAAGAGCTTGGAGACTGAGCTGACGACCGGGGTTCTCATTCCTGCTGCCCAGTTTAGCGAAGGGCTCCTGTATTTTCTGGCCTTCGCGGCGATTCCCTTCCTCAATCCAATTTCGGTCCTTCTTATTGAAGAGCCCGAGAATGGCCTTCATCCTGCCAGAATCGCCGAGGTCGTGCGCATGCTGCGCAAAGTCACCGAAGAGGGGAAGACTCAAATCCTGATGGCCACCCATAGCCCGTTGGTCATCAATGAGCTTCGACCCGAAGAGGTAACGCTGGTGACGCGCGATCCGGAACATGGAACCAAGCTCACCCCCATGGTGGACACCCGGAACTTCGCCGACAGGGCCAAGGTGTACGGCCTGGGGGAGTTGTGGCTGAGTTACGCAAATGGCATGGATGAGTCGGATCTGGTCGGACCTACATCATGAGCGAGCTGAAGATCTTTCTCGGGGGAGAAGGGCCGGACGAACTGGGCGATTTCTTCTACCACCCCTCCTACCGAACCGGGCGGCTGGGCCTTATCGAGGCGCTCTTGCACCGTGTGCGCAGCGATGGCTGGCGGATCGAAGGGGGGCCTGATCTGGAAAAAGATCAGGAAATATAGGGCCCAGGATCATCGCAGTCCCGAACGGCGAAACGTACTCGGCCTGGCCCTCGCTGCTCGCGAGGCGGGCTGTCATGTGATCTGCTTTGCCCGGGATCGGGACCGGGATACCCGGCGAGAAGAGGACATCGGAGCCGGGATCGAAGATGCACAAGCCACGTTCTCCGACCTGCGCGTCATCGGTGGCGTGGCCATTGAGGAGTCGGAAGCCTGGATCCTCGCTCTTCTTGGGGACCGCCGCTCGGAGGAGCATGCCGACGCCAAGAAGCACCTGGAGCAGACGCACTCGCTTTCCGGCTGTGAGCAGAAGGTGCTTGCTGTCAAGGAGGCGGATCTAAATGCACTGCCAGACGATGCTGCATCTCTTCGGATGTGGCTACGGCGTGCCGGGGAAGTGTTGGGATAGTGCTTCGAGGGCTTCGATGTAACTTACGATACTGCGGCCTCAACTACGACAGCACCCGTGCCATCTTCGGGGTCGGCCTGCTATAGTACCGGGGCCATGCCGGGACATCTGGTTATCACTACCGAAGACGGGGCCACCCTGGAAGTCCGCGTCAGCGGCGAGCCGATCAGCATCGGCCGCGCCCCGGACTCGACTATACGCAGCGACGATCGCCGGACCTCGCGGCGCCATGTGGAGGTCCGCCGGCTTTCCGACGGCGGCTACGAGATCGAGGACCTGGGATCGTCCTACGGGACGACCCTCAACGGCCGGGCGATCACCCGGGAGCGGCTGAACCACCTGGACCTGATCGGCTGCGGCGGCCTGCGGGCGCAGTTCTACCTGGACCCCGAAGTGCCCATGCCGGAGGGGGCCGCTGAGGACTTGTCGCAGCACGCCAGCGAACTGCGCGCGCAAATCCACAAGCTCATCGAGGAAAACGCCGCCGTGCGGGGGGATCTGGGCAAGGCACGGGAGGCACAGACCCTTTCGGAGCGCCGCCACGAGGAAGCCCACGACGAGGCGGCCCGCCTGCGGGAGGTGGTCGCCGAGCTGCGCCGGGAGGGCGACGAAGCCAAGGCGCGCATCGAGACCTTGGGGCAGGAGCTGCGCAACGCCCGCGGAAGTGCCAGTGCCCGGCAGGCCGTCGAGGGCGAAGAGGCCGCGGAAAAGGCGGCGCAAAAGGAGGCCCAGCGCCAGATCGAGCGGCTGCGGGAACGGGCGGTAGAACTGGAGCAGCAGCAAGGGCAGTGGGCCCTGCGGGAGCAGGCGCTGAAGAAGGAGGTCGAGCGCCTGGGAGAGATGGCCCAGAAGCTGCAACAGCGAGAGGCGGACCTGCAAAAGGCGATGAAGCCGGCGCTGATGCGCATCGCCCAGCTCCAGGACGAACTGGAGAAGGCGCGGATCAAGCTGGCGCAGACCGAGGGCGACCTGGCCGACCTGCGCAAGCGGTAGCCGGGGCCTCTTTCATCCATTTCATCGTGGGTTTGACGGGGGACACAGCCGACGCGGCCTTCAGCGCAGCCGCCCCTTCTTGCCGATTTCCTGGATCAGCTTCTCGATGGACTGAAGAATGTGCTGGTTGCCATCCTGCCGGTGCTCGGCCACTTTTTGGGCATATCCCGGCACCTTCTGCAAAAACCCGCGAATCACTTCCGGGGACAGCGCGTCGCAGTACTCCCCATAGCCCAGCTTCGCCAGGTACAGCGCGTTCAGCGTCTGCTCGAACTGGTTCTTCAGCGGCAGCGCCAGAAGCGGCTTGCCCAGGTACACCGCCTCGCCCATCAGGGAGAACCCACCCCCGGCGATCACCGCCCGCGCGGACTTCAGGTCATCGACGAAGCCAGTCTCGCTGAAGTCCTTCAGCGTGACGTTGCCGCGCTCCTGGTTGGCAGTCGTCGTCGGCGTGCAGCCCGCTTGGAAAGCAACATCGCGCTTCAGCCCATACACCACGAAGCGCTGCTCCGGCACCGCCTCCAGCATCGGCAAAAGCCCCCCGTAGCTGTCCGAGGTCTGGTACACCAGCACATGTTCCCCCGCCGCCGCGGTGGCCCGCGCCCCCAGCACCTCCGGCCGCAGGATCGGTGGATACAAAGACGTGCGTTTCTTGCGCACCGGCGGGAAGAAGAACGTGGTGATCAGATAGTGGTCGCAGCGAGGCAGCTTGGCCTTGACGATGGCCTTGGTCAACTCGAAGCTCCGGCGCAGCTCCCGGGGAAGCTGGATGTCCTTGCGGATCGCCGCGCGGTTGATGATCTGCATGTTGTCGATCGAGAGCACCGGCAGGTCGTTGTGCTTGGCGTACAGATAGGCGAAGGTCTCGAAGTCGGCGATGCACAGTTCGGGGCGGAAGTCCTGCTGAATGCCGATGAAGGTGTCGAAGTTCTGCGCGAAGGCCGGCAGGTGGCGCAGAAACGTGAGCGCCGTCCGCGCGCGCTTTACCTGGTTGTCCTTGTAGATCATCGTAAGGCCGGCGATCTCGTGGACCTTCAGTTCGGGGAAGGACTTGCGCAGGAAGGCGTGGGCCCGGCCCGACACCACCACCTCGACCTCGTGGCCGAGCGTCCGCACCAGATGATCCAGGATCACCTTGGAGCGCGTCGCATGTCCCATCCCCTCGCCCACCACTCCATAAAGGATGCGCATCAGTACCTCGCTCTTTCGGGCCAGCCTAGCACAATCACCCTCCAGAACTACAGGGGCCCTAAGGTTCACGGGCTCGGCCTGAGGAAAGTGCGGTTTTGCCTGCCGAAGTACGTCCAGGCCGCGTCGGCAACCGTCCCGGGCCATTACAGGGACGGGGTCATCCTGCAGAAGATGCTTCTTCGCCTTACGAAATACGTCCCGGCCGCGTCGGCAATCGTCACAAGGTACCGTGTAAGGCAGGGGAAGGAACCTGAAGAGGCAGGAGATTGAGGGTGCCATCCCTGGAATACCTGGGTCCGCAGGTAGGAAAAGCAGGGTCGGGACCCCGGTGGGGCAACCCCCAGACCCCGCTATCCCCGTGCGGGGCAAGGTGAATCCCGTGCGGGGCAAGGTGAATCCCGTGCGGGGCAAGGCAAGCCCCGTGCGGGGCAAGGCAAGCCCCGTGCGGGGCAAGGCAAGCCCCGTGCGGGGCAAGGTTATCCCCGTATCTGACGAGGTTATCCCCGTACGAGGTAAGGTTATCCCCGTATCTGACGAGGTTATCCCCGTACGAGGTAAGGTTATCCCCGTATCTGACGAGGTTATCC
>JBBRLA010000376.1:0-8266 GCA_038231615.1 Polyangia bacterium
CGACTCCGGCTCGCTGACCACCACCACCCAGCGCCGCTGGCTCAAGGGGGCGAAGCCGGCGATCTTGTCTGCGTGCTGCTGGGAGAAATAATAGCGGGCGTGACCCGGTTCGGTGGCGCCCACCATGACCCGGAAGAGGTCGGGCAGGTCCAGGCTCTCGATGGTCCCGCTGGCGAAGCGCCGCTCGGCGGTGATGCGCTGCAGGGTCTCGGTCGGCAGCGGCGTCAGGCTGTGGTACAGGTACTCTGGGTCGGGGTGGCTGATGATGATGCCGTCCTCGTCCAGGAGGAACGCGTAGCCCCCCTGTCCCACCCGCAGGGTCTTGATGACCGCGGCGATGGTCGCGCCCCGCAGCTTGATGGTCACCACCCCGACCGGCTGCCCGCCATCGCCGAGGATGGGGCTGGCGAAGAACATCCCGGGGGTGCCGGTCACCGTGCCCACCAGGATGTCGGACAGGTAATTCCGGCCGGCGATGGCGCCCTTGAAGTAGGGCCGGTAGCCGAAGGGCTTGCCGATCATCCGCGGCTCGGTCCCGATGGTGCAGTTCCCCTCTCGATCGAGGAGGAAGATCTCCTCGTAGTTGGGGTTCGAGCGCAGGATGTTGTCCAGCGTGCCCTGCACCGACTCCCGCACCTCGGCCTGCCGCCTGGGCCGGGCCAGGAAGGCCACCACCTCGGTGTCGCCGCTGGCCTGGATGACCACCCGCTGGGTATCGGTGATGAGCTGATCCAGGCGGTTGGCGGTGCTGACCGCCAGAAGCTCCAGGTTGCGGTATTCGGCCTCGCCCACCACCGATAGGCTCATGCGCAGGTTGAGCAACGCCGTGCCGAGCATCGGTACCAGCGTCAAAAGAACTAGCGCCACCGAGAGCTTGGCCGCGATCGGCCAGCCGGAAACGGACACGATCGAGCGCCAGCTCTTCATGGTCGGGCCACTCTATCATGCATCGCTCTGCCCGGGTAAGCCGGCCGCTCAACGTCTGGGGAAGGCCAGCCACAGGTTGCGCCACGCCTTCCGCTCCTCCCGCCGAACCAGCAAGCGGATCATCTCGCCGCCGTGGACCTCGTGCATCGCCGTGGCATAATCCACAAGCGTCCGCACCGGCCGGTCGTTCACCAGCAGCACCACGTCGCCCCGCTCGACCCCCGACTCCATTGCCGGGCTCCCCGACTCCACCAGCATCACCAGCAGGCCCCGGGCGTCCTTTCGGGAATCCTGAAAGGACGCTTGATAGTTGAGCTGCTGCGCCAGCACCGGCGTCATCTGCGACACGGTGATCCCCAGCGCCGAGGGCCGCTCTCGCGGGGCCGCCATCGGCGCCGGCGCCTCCTCCACCGCCGGCTCCTTGAGCGCCGCCAGCACCTGAATCCGCCGCCCCTCGCGCACGATCTGCACCGGCACCGGTTCCTTGCGCGCCTCGCTCACCCCGACCAGCCAGTTCAGGTCGTCGGCCCGGCGCACCTGCTTGCCGTCGAACGCCAGGATCACGTCCCCGGCGCGGATTCCCGCAGCCGCCGCCGGCGAGCCGCCGATCACCTCGGAGATGAGCGCCCCCTTGCGGTCGGGCAGCCCGAAGGCCCGTCGCAGGGTCTCCGTCACCGGCTGCGGGAACACGCCAAGCCACGCCCGGGACACCCGGCCGCGGCGGTAGAGTTGCTCGGCGATCACCCGGGCGATGTTGCTGGGGATGGCGAAGCCGATGCCCGCCCCCGCCACGTTGATCGCCGTGTTGATGCCGATGACCTCGCCCCGGGTGTTGATGAGGGGGCCCCCGGAGTTCCCCGGGTTAATCGACGCGTCCGTCTGGATGAAGTCGAAGAAGCCCCGCTGTCCGCCGGGCTGCACGTCCCGCCGCCCCTTGGCCGACACGATCCCCACCGTCACCGAGTGGTCCAGGCCGAAGGGGTTGCCGATGGCCATCACCCACTCGCCGATCTCCAGGTCCTCGGAGTCGCCCAGGGGGGCCCAGGTGAACTCACCGGTGTCGCCGCGGTCGATCTTCACCAGGGCGATGTCGGTGTGCTCGTCGCTGCCCACCACCCGCCCGAAGAATTCGCGATCGTCCTGCAGGCGTACCCGGATCTCCTCGGCGTGCTGCACTACGTGGTTGTTGGTAAGGACATAGCCCTCGGCGTTGATGAGGAACCCCGTCCCCTGCTCACGCACCCGGTGGGGCAAGCCGCCTTCCATGCCGGGGGTCTGCTGGATCACGGTGATGTCAGCCACCGCCGGGGTCAGCGCCTTGGCCAGCCGCGAAAAAGACTGCATTGTCACCGGGGCGTTCGAGGCCAGGCGCGGGTGCGACGGGCGGTGGCGGTCCCCCTTCTCCGCCCCTTTGTCCGCTCGCTCGCCGGTACGCTCGGGGAAGAGCCCCACCGGGCGGCCGGCCGCGACGTCGGTCAGCGAGGGCGCCCCCTGGGAGGTCAGGGCCGGGTCCGCGACCGCGGGTCCAGAAAAAAAGTATGCGAGCGCGAAAGAGCCGGCAATGCTGGCTGAGCTTGCTGCATGTCGCAGACAGGCGACGCTGACCTTACCTGGGAGCCTGGAGTTGCGCACCGGACCTTCTTCTGATCATGGCACAACGCGGGCGCCCTGGCTATGATGACCTGCCCAACCATGACGCCACTGAAAAAAAACGTGGATCCCGAGAGGCCCGATGCCAGCCCCGTGGAGTCCCCACAGGCGGCCCGGCGGGAGGCGGCGCGGGTCGGGGGGGTTGGCGCTGGCGCCAGTTTGGGCCGGGGTCTGGCGAGCATGGGCCAGGCCAGCGATGGAAAGGTGGCCAACATTCACGACCCGGAGATCGGCCCCCTGTGGACCGATCGCTTCGCCAGGCTGCTCCTGCGGGTGGTTCATGAAGGCCTGGGGGAAGACCTCGGGCAGGAGGCCGGGCAGCCCCCACCGCAAAAGTCCACCGCTCTCGACGTGATGTGCGGCACCGGCTCGCTGACCCTTGCGATCATCGGCGCTGGCGCCGGGTCGTCGTCGTTGATGCGCGGTCGCGGCGAGGGGATGCGTATCATCGCCATCGACCCCTCGGCGCCCCTTCTCGACGTGGCCCGCAAGAAGGCGGGGACGCTGGCCGGGCGCCGGGTCTTCTTCCGCTCCGAACCGGCGGAGCCCCGGCTCCTTTTCGATGCCGGGGTCTACGATCTAGTGGTCTCGAACCTCGGGCTGCTGAAGGCCCGGGAGCCGCGACGGCTTCTTTCCGAGATGGTCCGCGTGGCCCGGCCCGGCGCCCGCGTCGCCGCCACCCTGCCCTTGCGCACCAGCTTCGCCGAGTTTCACGATCTTTTCGCACGCGCGTTGATCGACCTGGGCCACAAGGACGCCCTTTTGCGCCTTTCGGATCACCAGGCCAACGTGCTGCCCAGCCCCGGCGAGGCCCGGAGCTGGCTGGCGGAGGCTAGCCTGCGCGAGACCCGCGTCGACGTCGAGCACTTCACGCTGCTCTTCGCCGGGGGCCGCGACTTCTTCTTTGCCCCGGTCATCGAATATGTCCTTCTGCCCGCCTGGAAGGAAATCGTCGGCGAGTCCGGGCCGGGTATGCAGGCGATCTTCCGCCGCCTGAAAGAGGAGATCGACCGGCACTGCCAGCCCTCATCCTATGACGACGAAAGCTTGCCGGCGGTGCTGCGCGGCTGGCCGCGGCCTTTCGCCTTGACGGTGCGCGCGGCCTGCCTTTCGGGGCGCAAGTCCACCCAGTTTCGGGCCGCCGCCGAGGAGGCCGACGAGGTCGAGCTGCACACCGGAGAGGTGGACATCGTCGGTTATGACCGACGTGCAGCAAGCTCGGTGAACAACGTCGGCTTTTTGCAGGAGAAGTAACGCCCCGTGCAGAGCGATCGCATCCTTCAGAGCAAGACCGAGTACGAAGAGGTCGCCCGGGAGATCCTCGAACATGACCGGCGCTACTACGTCGATGACAACCTCACCGTCGCCGACGGCGAGTACGACCGCCTGCGCAAGGCGCTGCTTTTCGCCGAGGCCGCCCACCCCGACTGGATGGTGCCGTGGTCCCCGTCCCAGCGCGTGGGACACGCGCCCCTGTCCGCCTTCCAGAAGGTGGTGCGGGCGGTGCCGATGCTCTCCCTGGACAACACCTACGACGAGGCTGACGTCCGCGAGTTCCACGAACGGGTCGGCCGCGGCCTGCAGGTGGTCGGCGACCCGGAGCCGCCGGTCTACGTGGTCGAGCCCAAAATCGACGGCATCGGCATCGAGCTGCGCTTCCAGGCCGGGCGCTTCGTCCTGGGCGCCACCCGGGGCGACGGCCTGATGGGCGAGGACGTGACGCAGAACCTGCGGACCATCAAGGGCCTGCCGCTGCTCCTGCGGGAGCCGGTGGACCTTTTGGTCCGCGGCGAGGTCTACATGGAGCGGGCCGACTTCGCCCGCCTGAACGCCGAGCGCCTGGCCGGGGGCGAGGAGCCCTTCAAGAACCCGCGCAACGCCACCGGCGGGACGCTGAAGCAGCTCGACCCGCGCATCGTGGCCCAACGGCCGCTGAAGATCCTGCTCTACGAGGTGGTGGAAAAGGTGGGGCTGGCATCGCACTTCGAGGTGTTGGCCTGGCTGCGGCAGCTGGGGCTGCCGGTGACCCATGAAGTGGCCCAGGTGACCTCGCTGGACGGGCTGCTCGGGGCCATCCGTGCCTTCGGCGAGCGCCGCAAGAACCTACCCTTCGACGTGGACGGCATGGTGCTGAAAGTGAATTCCTTTGCCCAGCGAGAGGCGCTGGGGTTCACCGCTCGGGCGCCGCGCTGGGCCATCGCCTACAAGTACCCGGCGCAGCAGGCCACCACCAAGGTCCTTTCCGTGGAGATCAACGTCGGGCGCACCGGGGCGGTGACCCCGGTGGCCCTGCTGGAGCCGGTGGAACTGGCCGGCACCACGGTGTCGCGGGCCTCGATGCACAACTGGGATCAGGTGAAGCGCCTGGGGGTGCAGATCGGCGACTTCGTCCTGGTCGAGAAGGCCGGTGAGATCATCCCGCAGATCGTAGCGGTGATCAGCGAGCAGCGCGAGGGCCGCGAAAGCGAACTCACGGAGATCATGACTCCGACGGTGTGTCCGGTATGCGGGGACGAGCTGGTGCGTCGCGCCGGGGAGGTGGCGCTGCGCTGCCCCGACACCCGGCCATGCCCGGCGCAGCTTCGCGAGGCCATCGACTTCTTCTGCCACCGCGACGCGATGAACATCGAGAACGTGGGGCAGAAACTGATCGAGCAGCTCGTCGCCCGGGAGCTGGTGAAGGACCTGGCGGACCTGTACGACCTGACCGTAGCGCAGCTCTTGCTCCTGCCGCGCATGGCGGAGAAAAGCGCCACCAACGTGATCGGCGCCATCCAGCGGAGCAAGCAGACAGCGACGCTCTCGTGCTTCATCACCGCGCTGGGCATCCCGTCCATCGGCTGGGTCTGGGCGCAGAAGGTCGCCGATCGCTACCGGGCCCTTTCAACTCTGCTAGACACACCGCCCGAGGAGATCTTCACCACTCTCTCGGCGCTGCATGGATTTGGCGAGGAGCGGGCCCGGTCGGTATCGGGCTTCCTGGCCGAGCCAAGAAACATTCAGCTCCTGCACAAGTTTATCTCCCGGGGGATCGTCCCGACCGAGCCGGAGCAAAAGGGCGAAGCGGGGCCCCTACTGGGCAAGACGGTGTGCGTGACCGGCACGCTGAGCGTGCCCCGAGGCGACATCAAGAAGCGCATCGAGGCGGCGGGCGGCAAGTTCGTCTCCGCGGTGACAGGCAAGACCAGTTATCTGGTGCTGGGGGAGGCCCCCGGCGAGGACAAGCGCAAGTCGGCGCTGAAGAACAACGTCTCGATGCTCGACGAAGCGGGTCTGGAAGCCCTATTGCGCGGCCCGGCGTAGCCTGGTCTGCGCTCACACCACCGAGCCGAGGAGCTTGAGGGCCGACTGTGCCGTCGGAGAGAAGGGCACCACTTTGCGTTCCAGGAATTGTCCCAGGGCGGCCCCGACGGCCACGCCGAGCAGCACGCCCCAGGTGCGCTTGGTGATCCCGCCGAAGACCGAGCCAAAGAGGGCGCCGCCGAGTTTCATTCCGACGCGTTCGCCCAGGTTCTGCTCGCTGGCATCGAACTGATGATGGCACTGAGGGCATTCCGTCGTCATGCTGTCCTCTCTATGATGGGCTGGCTGGCCCGAAAGCGCAGCCGGACGCTGGGGGCCGCTATAAAGGGGCGGCCCGGTTGAAGTTATATCCATGGGTCAGCCGTCTGACTTGTGCCCGGTCAAAAACTCGCTGATCTGATCGCCCCTGGTGGTCGTCAGCACCAGCGCCCCAAGGGCCGCCAGCACCGCTGCCCACCCGCCGACCTTCTTGGCCGACTTGCCGAACTGTTGCAGTTTCACGTGGCGCAACGCCGCCTTCTTCGCCGACATGGCACCCACGACCTTCCCCCGGGTAAAGGCCCTTCTTCGGGCCAGCATCCCGCTGAGCCTGCCAGCCGGGCTGAAGGTCTGCGAAAACCCCTGCAAGACCTGCTTCATCACCGACGCCATGCCATACCTCCGCGCGTTGTTCCGAGTGTCATACGTCGGCGGTGGCCGCTGGCGCGGAATTCCGCGCCAACCGGCCTTGCGCCATTGCACTTGCATAACATGCGGCCTGCTTTCGGCCGGTCAAGGGTCAGCCAGCCGTGGACCCTGGGCCCTGGTTTTATTCGTCCGGGGTCGGCATCAGCGGACGCCACAGCCGAGGCAGGGGCCGGATCGTCTGCACCCGCTGCCGTCGTTCCTCGTGGCGCGGAATCAGCTTCAGCCCGGCGATGCGCCGGGGGTCGCCTTCGGCGAAAGCCGTGGTGATCGCCGCCGCCAGGCTGGCGAAGTAATTGTCCACCGCCAGGAGCGTGCCGTAGGCCTCCACCGGAAGCCGCTCCGCCACCCGCTCCGGCGTCGGCGTGCGCAGCTTCAGCAGCGTCTGCCGGTGCTCCTCCAGGTGCACAAGGTCCGCCGGGATCAGCCGGAAGGTGCGTAGCTTTCTCGCCAGCCGCTGCCCCCCGTCCAGAAAGAGTTCGATCCCATGGAGCAAAGATGCCACCGAGGCCGAATCCACCTTGTGGTCCAGCCCGAACGCCCGCCGCACCTCCGCCCCCTCCGCCCCTCGCGTCAGCCGCCGCACGCTGTCGCGCACCTGCGAAAGCTTCCCCGAGGCCTGCGAGATCGCCTCGCCGCGCCCGGCCACACCGCCGATGCTCCGGTTCTCGGCCCGCTCGACCTCGGCCAGCCGCCCCACCAGCACGTCCCCCGCCTCGATCTCCGTCGAGACCACCCCGCGCTCCGCCAGCACCTCCCCGTGCTGCCGCAGAAACACCTGCAACCCCGGGAACGCCTTCACATACGCCGACGCCGGCTGGAGCGGTTCAACCCCCTGCCGCATCAGCCGCTCTCCCTCGCTCAGATAGTAGTCGACATAGTCCTTGGTGGTGATCAACGTCCGTTCCGCCGCGGTCTTCAGCTCCTCGTTCGAATCGTGCTTAGCGTTGGGGTTGTGGTCGGGTCGGCTGTTCTTGGTGCGCTTGTCTGGTTGATGATCCATGAGGAAGACCTAAGCGCGGCAGAGGGCATTGCAAGGCAAGACGAAAAAGAAGCCATGAAACAAAAGAGCCCGGTCGGGTGACCGGGCTCAAGGCCTTAGAGGATTACCTTGGGGCCTTCACAACACGTGAAACAGACCTAGCAAGGCACCTCCAGAAGACCAAGGCACAAATCATATTTCATGAACAGTCACCTCCCCCGGCTCGCAGCCGGCGCCCACGCGACCGCGTCCCGCGGTATATTGCGGGCGTTCGTGTGGCGGACCCGATCCGGATCCGGTTTGCTAGGATGCAGCCATTCGCGTCGGGACCCAATTGTCCTGGCGGGCTGCATGTTCAAAGCATAGCAGCCGGTCCAGACAGCACCGCATTATTTTTTCTGCCGAGGGGATGGCCCGACCTTTGGCCGGGCTCAAGCATAAACAAATTATTTGGGCGAGAGGACCAGGCGCACCATCGGGGTATAGCGCACCGGCGATGAGATCAGCGCCGTCTGCGGCTCGGCGTCCCGCTGGTACACGTGCCCCGAGTCGTTCTCCGTCACCCACAGCCGGGCCCCGCTGCTCGGGTCCGAGAGGCCGATGCCGATGAACGCCGGGCCGTGCAGGTCGGGTAGCTCCGGCAGGCTCTCGACGATCCATTTCCCGTCGGCGGCGCCGGAGCACAGGTCGGGCGGGTATTCGCGGTCCACCGTGTGCAAG
>JBBRLA010000377.1:0-8215 GCA_038231615.1 Polyangia bacterium
AGGCAGCGGCGGCCTGGGCGGAGGAGGAGCGGAGGTCGCAGGAGGCCGAACTGGCGAGAAGGGCCGCAGAAGAAGCGCAGGCCCGCGCCCGGGAGGCGGAGTTCGAGGCGGAGCTGGCTCGCGTTGAGGAAGCGCGACGGGCTCGCGAGGTGCAGCGGACCCAGGGCGTGGCAAAGGAAGCGGAGGTCGCCAAGGTCAAGCGGAAGACGCAGCACATGGAGGCGATCCAGGTCGCCGACGCTGCGAGGGCCTACCAGAAAGAGAGGCGGCGGCAGGCGCAGCAGGCCGGAGAGATAGCGAAGGCGGCGGAAGCAGAGCGGGCGACGCACGCCTCACACGTGCACCGGGCCACCCAGGCATTGTGCATCGTGGACCTGGAGGCGCTGGAGGATCCATCGCCCCCGCCGCCCCCGACCGATGGGCGGAGCGCGGCGCCGCCCGCGCCGGTTGGCAGGGTGACTCCACCGAGCAGCCAGATGGCGACCGTCATGCTGCCCCAGCTAAGCCGGGCTTCCTGGCAGGCGGCAGGGGTCGCGCTGCCTCCGCCGGCCCTCTCTCAGCCAGGCCCAAGGGGGCCCATGCCGGTTTCGCCGCCTTCGTCGCCCGATCCCGCCCGGTCTCCCTCGGCGCGGCGGATACTGTCCTACGTTCTGGGCGCCTGCGGGGGGGCGGTCTTGACGGGCATCGTGGTGCTGGCGCTGCTGCACTTCGCGCGCCCGCCTTCGTCACCGGTATCGGCAGATCGGCAGGCCCGAGTCGAGGCGCTGCCCATTTCTCCACCCATCCAGGCGCCACAGAAGTCGCCAGCGCCGGAACCGCCAGCGCCGGAACCGCCGCGCCCAGTCGCTTCCACGAAGATTCCGCCGACTCCCTCTGCGCATCATCACCGAAGTGCCAGAAAGACTTCAGATGGGACGTCGCGGAAGCCACCCGAGGAGGGCGACGGTCTGCGCGATCCGTTTCGCTAGGCAGGCGCCCTCCTGATTACATCTATTCCGACCACCATCGACACGACAAAGACCAGGGCGGCGGCACCGGTGCCGTGCTGGGCGAAGTAGGGATCAGGGCGACTCGGCATGGTCGGTGGCGTCGGGGGCAGGCGGGTGGTCGGCAAGCTCGGGGTAGTGGCTGGCACCCTTGAGCGCTGCTTTCATCGGGACGGGAAGATCCCCGGGGCTGCCATAGGGCCACGGTTGGCGTACCAATTGGTTCACCCGCATGTACGATCCGGGCCACCTCAGGACCCGGTGTCAGGTGCGTCCCGGCGGAGCGGAAGGATATTCCGCGGTTCGCAGTGCCAGGCATCGGTCTTGCATGATACTGTCCCCATGCGAGTAACCAGGCGTCTTGACTGTTTCTTCCTACCGATAGCATCCCGATGAAGGGTGCCGCGTGAACCGGTCAGATTCCCTGCGACAGGGTACTGGCACTCTCATAGGGTATGCGAGCGGAGTCGCAAGGCTCGCCCACCTGATCGGCCGGACAATCGGCGGCTATCGGGTGATGCGGCAGATCGGCTGCGGAGGCATGGGGGCGGTCTTTGAAGCGGTCCACCAGCAGATCGAGCGCCGCGCGGCCATCAAGGTCCTTTACCCCGAACTTTCGCAGAACCCGCACTTCGCTTCGCGCTTCCTCAACGAGGCGCGAGCGGTCAACCTGATCCAGCACCCGGGGCTGGTGCAGATCTTCGACTTCGACGTACTTCCCGAGGACGTCGCCTACATCATCATGGAGTTCCTGGAGGGTGAGACGCTGACCGCGCGTCTCGACAAGTCCCCCGGGCATCGCCTGCCCGACGCCGAGGCCCTGGACATCGCCAGGCAGATGGCGGCGGCCCTGTCGGCGGCGCACGAGAAGGACATCGTGCACCGGGACCTCAAGCCCGACAACGTGATACTGGTGGCCGATCCGGAGCGTCCAAACGGGAGGCGCTGCAAGGTCCTCGACTTCGGCGTCGCCAAGATGGCCTCACGGAGCGACGAGAAGGTGGCTTTCCGCACCAAGAGCGGCGTGACCCTTGGCACCCCGGAGTACATGTCGCCGGAGCAGTGCATCGGCGCGCTGAACGTGGACGGCAAGTCGGACGTCTATGCGCTCGGGGTGATGCTCTACGAGATCCTCTCGGGGCGGCTGCCTTTCTCGGCAATCCTGACCTTCGACGTGATGGCGATGCACGTACGTCAGCCGCCGCCGCCGCTTCCCAGGGAATGTCCCGAATCCCTCGCGTCGCTGGTGCAGGCGATGCTGTCCAAGGACCCGGCGACGCGGCCGGCGATGCGGCAAGTGGTGTCGGAGCTGGAGCGGCTGGGGGCGACCCCCTCGATGGAGTCGGTCCGCCTGGTCCCCCGCGCGGAGCCAGCCCCGACCGTGCTACTTGACAGCCTGGCGACCTCGCCCACGGACCAGGCGCTGTCCACGTCCAGGGGTGAGGAGCAGGTGCGGATCCTGGTGGTGGATGACGAGCCCGACCTGGCGGGAACGGTGTGCTCGATGCTGGAGCACGAGGGCTTCCACTGTCACATGATCCACGACGGCAACCTGGTGATAGATGCGGTGCGCCGCTTTCAGCCGGACCTGGTCCTTCTGGACGTGGAGCTGCCGGGCAAGAGCGGGTACAAGCTGTGCTGGGAGATCAAGTCCACAAAAGAGCTGGCAGGCGTGCCGGTTGTATTGCTCTCCGCTAAGGGCCGGGAGATGGACCACAAGCTGGGCATGGCGATGCAGGCAGACGCCTACGTCGACAAGCCCTTCCAGTTCACGGAGCTCATGGGGGTGGTCCAGTTACTCCTCAATCAAACCGGGTGAGCCTCTGACTTGGATGCTCGTCGTGGCGCATGGCAAGGAGGGGCCGAAAGCGCACCGAATGGTACAGGGGCTGTCCGGTCTGGTACAGGCTGTCGACCTACTCCGCCTCACCGGGGATCTCGATTCCGGCCTCGCCAGCCTCCCCGGCCTCGATGCTCTTGAGCCGCGAGTAGAGTCGTCGTCTGGTGATCCCCAGCAACCGGGCGGCCTCGCTCTTGTTGCCCGCGGTGCGAGCCAACGCCTCGCGGATGACCTCGCGCTCGAAACGGTCGATCGAGAAGCCCGGCGCCAGCACCAGGGCCGGCGTCACGCGCGGCGGGGCCGCGAGGATGTCCCGCGGCAGGTGGTACGCCTCGATCGACGCCTCTCGATTGCCGGCGCCGGCGCCCGCGAGGATGATGGCGCGCTCCAGCACGTTCTCCAGCTCGCGTACGTTTCCCGGGAAGGGATAGCGCGCGAGCAGCTCCAGGGCCTCGTTGGAGATGCGGATGGCCGCGCCGTGCCGGCGCAGGATCGCAGCGGCCAAAAGCGGCACGTCGTCGGGCCGCTCGCGCAGGGGCGGCACGTGGATCGGGAAGACGTTGATGCGATAATAGAGGTCCTCGCGGAACACCCGCTCGCGCACCGCATGCGCGAGGTCACGGTTGGTGGCCAGCACGAAGCGCACGTCCACGGTGCGCAGCTGCGTGCTGCCCACGCGGAAGAACTGCCGATCCTGAAGGAAGCGCAGGAGCTTGATCTGGATCGCGGGGCTGATCTCGCCGATCTCGTCCAGGAAGAGCGTCCCCTTGTCAGCACGCTCGACGTGACCGGTGCGCTGCATCGCGGCCCCGGTGAAGGCGCCGCGCTCGTGGCCGAAAAGCTCGCTCTCCAGAAGGGCCTCGGGCAGCGCCGCGCAGTGCACCTCGCACAGGGGCCCGGCCTTGCGCGCCGACTGCTGATGGGCCGCGCGCGCCAGCGCCGTCTTGCCGGTGCCGCTCTCGCCGAGGAGGAGCACGGTGGCATCGGTACGCGCCACCTGGCGCAACTGGTCGAAGACCTCGCGCATGCGGGGCGATACCCCGATGAGGTGGTCCATGCCCTGCAGTGTTTCGAGTTGTTCCTGAAGCTGCTCGTTCTTCTGCGCCAACGTACGCCGCGAGAGCAGCCGGGCGATGCGCATGCGGAACTCGTCCAGCGAGAAGGGCTTGACCAGGTAGTCGTGCGCCCCCAACCGCATGGCCTCGACCGCGCTTTCGGTGGAGGCGTGGGCGGTGATGACGATGACGTCCATGTCGGGCCGTAGCTCGCGCGCCCGGCGCAGCACCTCGATGCCGTTGGTGTCGGGCAGGTGCAGGTCGGTCACCAGCACGTCGAACCGCTCGCGCTGGCACAGATCGAGCGCCTCCTGACCCGTCGCCGCCCGCTCGCTCTCGTGGCCGGCGCCTGAGAGCGCCGTGGCCAGCATCCGGGTCAGCTTGATCTCGTCGTCGCAGAGCAGGATCCGTCCCATGTCGAGGTCACTCCTGTCGTTCGGTCTGCTCGATGCCGGACCCGGGCGGGCGCCGCGGAAGCGTCAAGGAGAAGCAGGCCCCACGCTCGCCGGCGGGCGTGGGCAAAAGGGCCAGCGAGCCGCCGTGGCGCTCGGCGATGCGGCGCGAGATCACTAGGCCCAGGCCGGTGCCCCCGGACTTGCCGGTGGCGAAGGGCTCGAAGAGGCGCCGGCTCAGCCCTTCGTCCACGCCTGGCCCATCGTCGCGGATCAACACCTCGACGCCGCCCCGGTGGACGGACCGGACGCTGAGCCGCAAGAGGCCCACGCCGCCCTGGGCCTCTATCGCGTTCAGCGCCAGGTTGAGCAGCGCCTGGTGCAGCTTGCCAGCGTCGGCGGTGATCGTGGCGGTCGGGGCGCCGTCTCGCTGGACCCGCGTGACCGGGGCGTCGTCCGGCCGCGGTGCGAGCCCCGCTTTCTCGCGCACGCGACGGCGCACCTGCTCGCACAGGTCGTCGCACAGGGCGGCCACGTCGACCTCGGACAGACACAGGGGCGGGTCGCGGGAGAGGGTGAGGAACTCGCCGCACAGGGCGGTCAGGCGCCCGACCTCGGATAGGATGTCGGCCAGAATCTCGCCGTCCTGGTCGTCTTGGCCATGTTGGCCTGGGCGGCCGTTCTGATTGCTCTGGCCGGGGCGGCCCTCGCGGAGCAGCTCGGCGCCAGCGCGGATGGTACCGAGCGGGTTCCTGATCTCGTGGGCCAGCATGGCCGCCATCTGGCTGATCGCGGCGCCGCGCTCGGCCCTCCCATAGAGGAGGCGTTCGCGCTCCGCGACGCGCAGGCCGAAAAGGAGAGTCCCGATGCAGAGCACGGCCAGGGCCGCGGCCACGAAGATGGCCCCGAAGGCCGCCGCCAAGAGCCGGGCGGGCGCCACCGAGAACGCCGGGCCGGCCTCCAGCACCAGGATGCGGGTGCCGTTTTCGTCGGCGAGGTGATGGGAGCCGATCTGCCCTTTCTTTCCCCGCACCGGAAAATAGCCCGCCAGCACCTCGGCGGCCGCTCTCCCGAGAGAGTCCAGGCGGTAGGCGAAGCCCACTTGCGGCTTGCCCGAGACCGCCTGCATGGCCCGATCGGGGTCGATGCGCAGAAGGTCGACGAAGGGCTCGGGGCCCTGCGCGGGGCGGCCGACCGCCACCGGGCGCAACATCGGCGAGAGCAGGTACGCGTCCTCGATCTGATTGTCGCGGCAGAGCGCCCCGAGCAGGTCGGCCAGCTCGTCGGGGTCGTCCGGTCCGTGCTCCAACGACAGCGCTGCGGTTTGCCCGATGGCCTGGAGTCGCTCCTCGGTGGCGACGCGCGCGGTGCGCAGGCCGGCGCGGAGCAGGCGCAGGCTCAGACCGGTGCCGATGAGCAGCAGGCCCAGCACGGCAAGGAGCACCACGGCGGCGGTTTTTCTGGTCATCGGCTGGTCATCGGCTCGTCATCAGTTGGTCAGCGGCGGGCCGCCGACGCGCTGAAGCAGGGCCCTGGTGCGTACCGCGAGATAGCGGTCGCCGGCAGCGCTCAGGCGGTCGGAGAGGAGCACCGCCTCGTCTAGCCACTCCTGTGCCTGCTGCGGGGAGACTGGGAGCAACGCCTCGGCCCGCAAAAGGACGGTCTCGGCCTGCGCCGCTGTCGGGGACGGCGCCTCGTCGATGGCCTGGAGGAAGCGCTGCGCCCCCTCGCGCAACCGCGGCCCCAGAGGAGGCGGGCGCCTGCTGGCGGCGTCCGC
The DNA here is from genome assembly GCA_038231615.1 of Polyangia bacterium. Classification (GTDB taxonomy): domain Bacteria; phylum Myxococcota_A; class Polyangia; order Palsa-1104; family JAEUJZ01; genus JBBRLA01. Next base: position 6,051 of record JBBRLA010000377.1, read on the forward strand.
GGGCGACTCTACGAGCAGGGCGGCGAAGCGCTGCCGGGCACGCAGAACCATCCCCAGCCGGTAGCAACTGACCGCCTCGTAGTAGTCGGTCAGCGGCTCGGTCAGGCCGGCGGCGCGGGCGGCGCGGAAGGCGAGCAGGGCCTCCTCATGACGCTCCAGCTTGTGCAGGGTCAGGCCCAGATAGAAGTCGATCTCGCGGACGTGCCGGGTCGTCCGGAGATGACGGAAGGTGGCCAGCGCCTCGTCGTAACGCTCGGCGCGGAACTGGCGCACGCCGGAGAGCAGCTCGCGCTGAAGGGCGTCCTCGCCAGCAAGGACGGGCCGCAGGAAGAGGAGCGAGAGCAGCGAGACGAGGCACGAGAGTTCCCACCGGAGCGGCCGACGTGGATGGGCGCTGCGAACTCCTCCGCCCCGGTGGATTCCGTGGCTCGGGACAGAGTCGCTCGACTCATCGGGTACCGGGCGGACAGCGCCGCCGGGGGATCTGTGCACTATTTCGCGCCTCCCGGTCCTTTTTGCGGACCCTTGTCCCTGGCGGCGGCGACATCGGCCTTCTGGACTTGCTGCGCCCCGTTGTTCATGTTGCCGTTGCCGTTTCCTTTGCCCTTGCCCTTGCCCCGCTGGTCCTCCACATCGGCGCCATGCTTCGCGGTCTGGGCTTGGGCGGCCTCGGCGCGGGACTGCGCGCTCTGGCCCTGGCCGCGGGACGCCTCCTCCGACCCGCCGGGCACGGCGGGCGGCTGCCGGTGACGTCCGATGCTCTCCCGATGGAGTTCGCGGGTCACCGCGTCATGGACCGCCTGGCGCCGCGACCTCTCGTCGGGGTGGACAACGGCCTTCTCGGACGGCCCGGGCAGGCGAAGCCGCGGAGGCTCCGTCTCGGCGGCCTGCTCGGCGGCCTGGCGCATCTGCGAGAGCGGTGTCGCGTGCTCTTGTGCGCTCGCCGGCCGCGGGAGCTGCGAGAGAAGAAACGCGAACAGGGGCCACGCGCGGAAAACAGGTGCTCTTGGATCGGGCATGATGGCTACTTCCTGCCCTTGATCGAAGCAATCGCTGTGCCACCCCGGTCGGCAAAGGGCGCCGGGCGGCCCTGGTGTGTATGGAAACCGGCAAGTGCCCGCAAGCAGGACCGAAGGTCCGGTGGAGCAGACCTGGAGCTGGCGACAACAGAGGCCACAATAGGAAATTGTACACCATTTCCCGCGCTTGCTGGTGGTTTGCGGCCCGGCTTTGTAGCTCCCCGGCCCAGCCGGAGGACCAAAGCGGACAGGCCGGCGTACCCTTTGGTACAGGGGGCGCCGGGAACGGCGCCCGAAGAGGTCGCCGGCGGATCTCGATACCGGCCTGTGACATCGCTTCGTCAGATCAGAAGCCAGGGCCGGAGGCCAGGTGTGCCTCCAGCTTGCCAACCATGCCGCGCACCTGCTGCGCCTGGGGTCCGGACCATCCGGGACAGCGTGGGCTGAGACGCCAGACCATCAGGTACTTCGGGGTTCTTGCTCAGGGGCACACCGGGCTCACGGGGCCGAGTCTCAAGGGGGGAGAGCCCGCGGCACTCCGGGCGGTGCACCAGGCGATCGATCAAGGGCGCACCGAGGTGGTAGATGCCGATCGTGTCGCAGTACTTCGACACGATCCCGCACGCCTCGCTAATGAAGAGCCTGAGCCGTCGGATTAGCGACGGGAAGGTACTGCACCTCATCAAGGGATGGTTGAAGGTCCCGGTGCAGGAGCGAGACGAGCGAGGGAAGCGGAGGATGCTCGGCGGAAAGAACAAGACTCAGGGAACCCCGCAAGGCGGAGTGGTTTCGCCTTTGCTGGCAAACATCTACATGCACCGGTACATCAAGGCGTTCCGTAAGCACGGCCTCGGCGAGAAATACGGCGCGGTGCTGGTCTCCTATGCCGACGACTTCGTGGTGCTGTGCCGGCGTGATGCCGGACAGGTACTGGAAGTGAGCTGCGCCGCCTGAAAGAGACCGTCGACGCCGTCACTGGCATCCCACCCTGTGCTACCTTTCACGGCACCAACACCCGCGAGCGGGAATCGGGTGCAGCCGGCGCCAGATCGCGGGGACCCGGAAATTTGCTCAGTAACTACGAACAGTTGGCCGTAGTGCCCTCGCGCTAACCCGCCAAAGCTCGCTCCCGTCGAGGTTTCGACG
>JBBRLA010000378.1:0-8198 GCA_038231615.1 Polyangia bacterium
CTTGCCCTCTTCGAAATAGCCCTGGAATGTGTCCTTGTAGCGGTCCTTCAGTTGGGAAAGCATCTGGGTCTCCAAAAGTCGTTTCCGGCACGTTTCCGGCACGTTTCCGGCACGTTTCCGGCACGTCTCTGTCACGTTTCCGGCACGTCCGGCCACACGCCCCGCCAGCTGGGTCGGGCGTGCATTCGCTCGATGAAGGATTGCAGGAGCCGCCACTCGGACAGGTCCACCTTCACGTCGGCCAGCAGGTCCAGGGAGCTGATCATCGCGAAGTCCGAGACGCAGGGCTGCGCGCCGAGGAGAAACCGGGGGCGGCCCCGCCGAAAGTGCTCGTCCAGCAGCGCCAGCAGGTGGCGCAGGTCCTCGCGGTGGTGCTTGATCAGGTCCGGGTGCCGCTGCTCCTCCTCAGTGAAGCAAAGCTCCTCGTAGAGGTCGGAAATCACCCGGGACAGTTCGGTCCCCTGGAAGAAGAGCCACTGCATGGCCTCGGCCCGCCCCCGGGTCGAGTGGGGCAGAAGGCGCGCACTTGAGAAGCGATCGGCCAGATAGGTGACGATGGGCCCCGACTCGGAAAGCTGCATCCCGCCATCCACCAGGACCGGCACCCGGCCCACGGGATTCAGGCGCAGGAAGCGCCGCTCGTGTTGCTCGCCGCGGTCCAGATCGACCCGCACGGAGCGCCATTTCACCGGCGCCACCGCCTCGATCTCGCGCAGGATCAGCCGCACCTTCACGCAGTTCGGCGACCAGGGATCATCATAAAGCGTTAGCATGCCCGGACATCCTATCCGGGCCGCGAGCGGTCGTACAGTGGCACAGTGGCTGGCTCAACCGGGTGCTCGCCTAACCGGCCAGGAGGCCATGCCGCCAAGGGCGGAACGGGTCATCGGCGATTCCGCCTTGCCGCGGGCCTCAGGCGCAGCCCTCGGGTCCGCAGACCGCCCCCTCGGCAGGGTTCGCCTCCTCGGCAGGGGGGTCAAAGGCATGCATCATGACTTCCAGGAGCGCCTCCGCCGGCTGTGCCCCGGAGAGGCCGTATCGTCTCCCGATCACGAAGAACGGCACGCCGCGGATGCCGGCCGCCTCCGCCTCCGCCTCATCGGCACGGACCTGGCTCGCGTACCCGTCCCCGGCCAGGGTGGCGCGCACCTCGTCGGGGTCCAGCCCGACTTCGCCGGCCAGCCGGCAAAGGACCTCGGGTTCGCCGATGGGCTCCCCCTGGGTCAGGTAGGCGCGGAGGAAGCGCTCCTTGACCGCCCCGCCCTTTCCGCGGGCGGCGGCCAGGTGCAGCACCCGGTGGGCGTCGAAGGTGTTGCCGGGACGAATGTTCTCGAAGTGGAACTCCAGCCCGTCCTGCGCCGCCGTCTCGGTCATCGTGCGGATCATCTGTTCGGCCCTGGGGACCGGGACGTCGTACTTCTTCGCCAGCCGCGTTGCATAGGACATCGACCCATAAAGGGTCCGCGGCGCGCTCCGGTCCAGCTCGAAGGCACGCCAGCGGACCTCGACCGCCTCGGGATGGGGAAAGAGCGCCACGGCCGCCTCAAACCGGCGCTTGCCTACATAGCACCAGGGGCACGCGACATCGGACCAGATCTCGACCCAGAGCTTCTTCATCCAGATAACGTACGTCGTTCCAGCACCAGCGCCCGCAACCCCTTCCGGTGATTCGCTTTCATCTGGCCGTCTCCCGTCCGCTATCTTTGCTCTTCTCGGCGCTGCCGCAGAATGAATTGCCCCAGGAGTGGCACGGCAAACGAGTACTTGCCATGCCGGTTCTTGTAGACCAGCCCCGCCTCGCCCAGCGTAAAACGCGGCGGAAGCGCTGGACGAGATCCTGGAGAAAGAGTACCGGCGCATCCTTCGGGAGCGGGTGAAAAAGGCCATCGACGTGATCGCCAAGCATATCTCCCAGAAACGGCTGGAGTCGTTGCTGGGTATTTCGCAAGGTTACCTGTCCCGGCTTCGCTCCGGGGAGCGCGAGTTTTGCAGCAGACTTGATCTACGATAGGGTGCCGTTCATGCAGTCCTCTTTGTTCCTCGCAGAACTAGATGAATATTTGCGCGGGCTGGCCATGCGACCGGGAGAGACCGGGCCCCCGACGGCGTCATGGGCGCGGGATCTGCTTCTACGAGCACTGCAGAGAGTGGAACATGGGGAGAGCCAGGCCAATAAACCCGACGTGACCGAATGGCTGAAGTTCTGGCGCACCGAGGACCGTATTGTTCGCTTCGTCTGGCGGCTGGATGCCCTGCTCAGGGCCGGCCTGGCGCGGGAGACCACGCCCGAAGGGCGGAGGCACCTCATCGAGATCGGGCTTTGCCGCTGGTTCGAGATCGATGACAAGCTGGAATCCACAGTCCGTACGCTGGAACTGGAACACCTCGTCGATGAGGCGGTACACTACGCCAAGGGGCAGGCCGGGATCCAGATGGAGAGCGTCGCCAGTTACGCCGCCGCCATCCGGGCTGTCACGCCCAAGGCCGGGGGCGTGGAGATCACCCCGATCGGCCGCGTCTTCCTCGATCTTGTGGGAAAAGACGCGGTTCGCTGGCTCCTTCACGTCGAGGTCACGCAGTCGATCGGCCCCCAGGACCCGGCTCGCCTCAGCCGCGAGATGGCAGGCGACCTGTGCGAAAAATTGTATTGGTGGATGAATGCAAAGACCAAGTTGCAATTCTCTTGGCCTATCGTCGAGCGCCTCGCCAGCATGGGCCTCGTGAGTATCACCGGGAGGGACAAATCCAAGGCCCGCACAGTGACGGTGCTCCCGGTCGGCCGGGAACTGCTTGCCGAGTTGGAGAAACCCGAGGGCTCCCCGCTGGCGCTCCTGGCGAGCACGCTCAATGAGGATCTCATGGCCTCCGCGGTGAAGGCAGCTTCAGGCAAAGAGACCACCGCCTCCAGAGGCGAGACCGCCACCTCCATGTTCGCCGCCGAAGCCACGGCCCGCACGGCCCGCCTCGTGGTCCATGAAATCCGCAACACCCTGCTGCCGGTGCGCTCTTCTCTGGATTCGCTGTACCGAGAGATCCTGGTCGACTCGCCCGTGGACGCCCTCAACAAGCGCCGCCCGCTCATCGATCAGGGCCTCACCCGCATCTTCGAGTTCATCGATCAACTGAACCGCACCGCTAACCTGGCAGGAACGTCCTCTGAACTCTTCGATCCGGGCCCCGCGATCCGCGACGCAGTCTCTGGAGTACAAACCCGGGCCGCGGCACGATTGGATCTCAAGGTCCCCTCGTCCGGGCTGCCATCGCTACAGGGGAATCGTGGCAGGTTCGTCATGGCCCTGGTAAACCTCCTGCGCAACGCATTCCAGCACGGTGGTGAAAAGCTGACAGCCATTCGAGTCCATGCAGAGCCCACGGACAACACGCGGGCGATTCTCATCACGGTCGAAGACGATGGGCAGGGTGTACCAGGGGACCTGCGCGAGGAGATCTTCACCGAGGGAGTCTCGCTTTCTCCTAACGGGACCGGCCTCGGCCTGGCGTTGGTCCGCGAGGTATTTGAGCAGGAATTCAGAGGAATCGTGGTTTGCGATCCATCCCCGCTGGGCGGTGCGAGGTTCCGCATCCGAGTTTCTACAGGAGCCTCTTCATGACATCTTCCCTCCGAATTTTGTTTGTCGACGACGACCAACCTTTCAACCAGACCTTCTCCGACCGATTGACCGAGGAGGGCTATGCGGTGGAATCGGCGCTTACCACGCAGGACGCACTCAAGCGGCTCGATGAACGGCCCTTCGATCTGGTGCTCCTCGACCGCCGATTCGAGAAGCTGGACACCGGGATCGACGTGATCGGACAGATCCGCAACCTGGCCCCTGCGGCCAAGATCATCCTCATCACGGCGTATGCGGATGCGGCTTCGGTGAAGCGGGCCTTCGAGGAAGGGGTCTATGAATACCTGGAAAAGACCGGGTACTTCGAGGCGATCCTGCTGATCAAGGTCCGCAATGCGCTGGAGGCCGTGCGCGAGAGGCGCTTCGCTGCGCTGGCGAATGGCAAGCGGGAGGAAGTCATCAAGACGTTGTGGCAGGAGGTAAAGACCGAGAAGAGCCGCAAGCGCAAGGGCCGCCTGCTGGAAGACTTGCTTTTGGTCTTGTTCAAGTCGATCCCCGGGTTCGAGCGAGCGGAGACGAATGAGCGAAGCGTGGATGAGGAGTTCGATCTGCTGATCCCGAACGAGTCGCCCGATCCCTTCTGGCAAAGGGAGTCCCAGTACTTCCTGGTGGAGTGCAAGCACTGGTCCGCGCCCGTCGATCCGCAGGAGATCGATCGCTTGCAGCAAAAAATGTCCCGGCGGCATGGCCGCTGCCAACTCGGGTTCTTCGTAGCGCTCAAGGGGTTCACCGCGGGCGTTGAGACGACCCTCGCCGCGTCGCGCATGCAGCCGATCGCCATTGCCACGGTGCAGGCCCCGGAACTACAACGCCTGGTCGAGGCGGGCCCACAGCGCAACGAGGTCCTGAAAGAGATCCACCGCAGAAGCGTGCTGCGAGGGGGCTGAACATCGTCACACCGGCTGGAGTGAACGCAGATCTCAGGCGAGAAGCAAGGGGGGCTTTGGCGCCGGCCTGTCCAGTAGCCTCTGGGGCGGATCCGGGCTAGACTTTCTCGCCGGTGATGAAGACGTGAAGATCGGAACGCGGGTTACGCTGCTGACGGTGCTCTTGGTCGTGCTCACCTTGAGCCTGTACGGCCTGCTCAGCGTCCGCGCCCGCCGTGCCGAGCTGACCGACGATCTGGAGCGCCAGACGCAGCTTCTGGGGTCGTCCTTGCGGGTGGCACTGGAGGCGGCGCTCCAGGACGGGCTCTTCGAGGACGTGCGGCAACTGGTGGACCGCATGCAGAAAACCGATCAGCCCATAAAGGTGGTCTATCTGGACCTGGTCCACCCCGACGACAGCGCCGCCTTCGCCAAGGGGAAGGACACGTCCCAGGCGACGCAGAAGGACGCGCCGGCTTATCAGCCGCCCCCGGCGGACCCGACCCGCGACGGCAGGCAGCGGCGGGTGCAGATCAGCGGCCTGCCCTATGGAGAGCACATCGAGGCCCCGGGGCGCCCGGTGTATGCGTACATGGTGCCGCTGCGCGACAGCCAGCGCCGGGTGGTGGCGCTTCTGGACCTCATCCGCGACGCGGGGGACGCTCAGCAGGCGCTCTTGCGCTCGCAGCAGGGGGTGGCGGTGTCGGTGACGCTTTTGTCGATCCTTTTGGCGGTGCTGCTCGGCCTGACGGTGCAGAAGGCGTTCTCCGGGCCGCTCCTGCGCCTGGTCGGGGGCATCGACGAGGTCACCCGGGGGGACTACACCGGCGCGATCCTCCGGGAAGGCGAGGACGAGGTGGGCCTTTTGGCCGACCGCTTCAACGAGATGACCCGCTCGCTGCGTCAGGCGCGGGAGGAGATCCTGGCCGGGGTGGACGCCAAGCTGCAACTGGAGATGCGGCTGCGGCACTCGGACAAGCTGGCCACCATCGGGCAGCTCGCCGCGGGGATCGCCCATGAGGTGGGCACGCCGCTCAACGTCATCGGCGGCAGGGCCCGGGCCATGGCCCGGCGCGGCGACGATCCGGCGGCGGTGCAAAAGAACGCCGAGATCATCGCGGCGCAGGCCGAGCGCATCACCAAGATCATCCAACAGCTTCTGGACTATGCCCGCAGGAAGGCGCCGGCCAAGGCCAAGGTGGACTTGCAGCGGGTGGCGGTGACGACGCTGGATTTCCTGGAGCACCAGCTCACCACCGGGGGGGTCTCGGCCGTGCTGCGGCCGTTCACGGTGGCCGCGCCGGGGCCGCTTCCCACGCGACGGAGCGGGAAAGCCGCGGGCGGAGGGCCGGTACCAGGCGCGTCGGGGGAGCGGACGGTGCCGCGCGAAGCGACGGGCGAGGTGGCGCTGCCGCCGCCGACGGTGCCGGTGGTCATCGGCGACGCGGACCAGCTTCAGCAGGTGTGCCTGAACCTGTGCATGAATGCGATGCAGGCGATGCATGGGGGCGGGTCTTTGGAGATTGCCCTGTGGGGGTTGTGCCGACGCAAGCCGGGGCTCGATCGATCGCCGCCGGGGGCCTACGTGATGCTCTCGGTGTCCGACACCGGGGTCGGCATTCCCGAGGCGGATCGCGAGCGCATCTTCGAGCCCTTCTACTCGACCAAGCTGGGCAGCCTGGACAGCCTGCGGTCCGACGGCGGCAGGGCGGGCGGCAGCGGCCTGGGGCTGGCGGTGTCGGCGGGCATCGTCAAGGACCACGACGGCTGGATCGAGATCGAGCCGCGGGCGCGGCTTGAAGAGGGCGGCGACGGCAACCAAGGGGGCGGCACAACCTTTCGCATTTTCCTGCCCGCCCCCGATCCCTACGAAGAGGAATGGAACGAACATGGCGCAGCCTTCCCGAACCCCGAACCGGGCCACGCTGCCCAAAAGCTCGGCGTCCCCAGCGGGCAAGACCTTGGCTCCTGAGGCTGCGCGCCGCAGCCACACGCTTCTGGTGGTGGAGGACGACGCCGCCATGCGCGAACTCTTGCAGGACACGCTGGCCGAGGAGGGCTACCGGGTCGAGACGGTGGGCGGCGGCAGGGGCGGGGTCGAGCGGGTGCAGCGCGGCGGCATCGATCTGGTGATCACCGACGTGCGCATGCCGGACCTGGACGGGCTGGACATGCTGCGGGAGATCAAGAGCGCGGTGGACCCGGAGCAGGCGGCGCCGGCCCCGCATGTCATCGTGGTCACCGCCTTCGGGTCGATCGACACGGCGATCAAGGCGGTGAAGCTGGGGGCCCATGATTACATCACCAAGCCCTTCACCATGGATGCGTTGCTGCTGGCGGTGGAGAAGGCGCTGGAAGAACGCGGCCTGCGGGAAGAAGTGGTGCGGCTGCGGCGAGAGGTGGCGCGGCCCTACCAGTTCGACAACATCATCGGGCGCTCGCCGCAGATGCACGAGGTTTTTGACCTGATCCGGCGGCTGGCCGCGTCTGCCGCCAACGTGCTGATCACCGGAGAGTCGGGCACGGGCAAGGAGCTGGTGGCGCGGGCGATGCATTTCCACTCGCCGCGGAGCAAGCGGCCCTTCGTGGCGGTGAATTGCGCGGCCATCCCGGATGCGCTGCTGGAGTCGGAACTTTTCGGCTACAAGCGGGGCGCGTTCACCGATGCGCGCAGCGACCGCATGGGGATGTTCGTCGAGGCCGACGGAGGGACGCTCTTTTTGGACGAGATCGGGGACCTGTCGCCGACGTTGCAGGCCAAGCTCCTGCGGGCGCTGGCCGAGCGGGAGATCCGGCCGCTGGGGGCGGCGCGGCCGGAGAAGGTCGATGTGCGGGTGCTCTCGGCGACGCACCGGGACCTTTTGCAGCGGATGCGGGAGGGGACGTTTCGCGAGGACCTGTTTTACCGGCTGAACGTGATCCAGATTCACCTGCCGCCGCTGCGCGACCGGCAGGAAGACATCTTGCCCCTGGCGGAGCATTTCCTGCGGCAGGCGGCGGAGCGCAGCGGAAAGCGCATTGGCACCATCGGTCAGGCGGCGGCGAAGATCATTCTTTCGCACCCCTGGCCGGGGAACGTGCGCGAGCTGGAGAACGTGATCGAGCGAGCGGTGGCGCTGGCCGAAACCCCCCACATCTCGCCGGAAGACCTGCCTCAATCGGTGCGGGAGAAGAAGCCGGTGGACCTGCTGAGCGCGGCGCTTTTGCGCGGGATGACCCTGTCGGACCTGGAGCGGGAGTACATCGGCAGGGTGATGCAGGCCGAAGGGGGCAACAAGACGCGGGCGGCGCAGCGGTTGGGGCTGGACCGAAAGACGCTGTACCGGAAGCTGGAGGAGGAGGGCCTGGCGCAGGAGGAGCGGCGGGCAGAGGGGCGGGGCGCTGCCGGTGGGGCCGGCGAGAACATGGCGCCGATCCCGCGGTTGCCCGCGGCGCGGCGGGCCGCGGCGGAGCGCGGAGGGGAGCCCAAGGAGCGGGAAGGGCCCGGGGCGAAGGAGGCAAGAGACGCATCAGAAGAGGCAGGGGAGGGTGGAGACGATGAAGCCGGCAGGTGAATTGCGTTTGTCTATGGACCGCGGCGCCTGCGGCGCTTCGCGATCGATGGACCGCGGCGCCTGCGGCGCTTCGCGATGGATGAACCGCGGCGCCTGCGGCGCTTCGCGATCGATGAACCGCGGCGCCTGCGGCGCTTCGCGATGGA
>JBBRLA010000379.1:0-8188 GCA_038231615.1 Polyangia bacterium
ACGATCGCGAAGCGCCGCAGGCGCCGCGGTCCAACGATCGCGAAGCGCCGCAGGCGCCGCGGTCCAACGATCGCGAAGCGCCGCAGGCGCCGCGGTCCAACGATCGCCCCCGGGACAAGGACGGGGGGGCGGCAGCAGGCGGGGCCAAGCCATTCTCGACGCCCTTCAATCAGATCCGCATCCGGACCAAGTAGACGAACGCCGGCCAGCTTCCGGGCGAGTGCTATTTCCTGCCGAACTCGTCCGCTTTCTTGAACGTCGGCCGGGTCGCCTGATTCGCCAGGCGCATCCCGGCAAAGTACAGAAGCTGCACATCCTTCACAGCTCCCACCCAGTTCCAGTCCTCCCGCAACTCATCGCTAGGCTGGTGGTAATTTTCCGCTACATACCGTTCCACCTTCGCCTTCCCCGCCCCAACCTGCACCTTTCCCGCCCCATCCAGCAGGTCCACCGGCATTCCCAGGTAGATTGACGGCACCCCGACCCGGGCGAAGTTTAGCTGATCGCTCCGGTAGAAACTCCCCCGGTCGGGCATCTGGTCCGGCAACACCTTTCGGTGCTGCGAGGCCGCGATCTCGTCCACCACGCCATCCACCGATGACTTCCCCCGACCGATCTGCACCACCTGGGCGCTGGGCCCGAACACATTGATCCCGTCGATGTTGATGTCCAGCACGAACCGCCCCACCCCCTCCGGCGGATGCTTCACCAGGAATTCCGACCCGATCAGACCATCCTCCTCCCCGGTCACCGCCGCGAAGAGCAGAGATCGCCTGGGCGCCGGCCCCAGCACGGCCGCCCGCGCCAGGGACAGCACGCTCGCCAGCCCCGTCGCATTGTCCAGCGCCCCGTTGAAGATCTTGTCCGCCCCCGTGGCCTCCGGGTGCGTCCCCAGGTGGTCCAGGTGGGCGCTATACACCACCGTCTCCCCCCGCAGCTTCCCGTCACTCCCGGGCAGCATCGCCAGCACATTGGCGCTGGTCAGCCGCCGCATCTCCGTCGCCAGCTTCATCCCCGCCCGCACGTTCAGCGACACCGGATGAAAATCTCGTTTCTCCGCCGCCCGGCGCAGTTCATCCAGATCGTGCCCCCCCGCCTGCACCAGCCGCCGGCTCGCCTCCTCCGTCAGCCAACCTCGCACCTTCAGCCGCTGCAGCTTGTCTTCCGCCCGCTCCGGCGCCTCGAAGTTCTCCCCGTCCCACGACGAGACCACCACCGACCACGGATAGCCTGCCGAGGGCGTCGTATGAATGATGATCGCCCCGGCCGCCCCGTGTCGCGCCGCTTCCAGATACTTGTAGTCCCAGCGACCGTAGTAAAGCCGCGTCTTACCTTCAAAAAGAGCCGGGTCCGACTCCGGATCATTGTTCATCATGAGAAGCACCTTCCCCCGCAGGTCGGTCCCCTTGTAATCGTCCCACTGGTACTCCGGGGCGGTGATGCCGTAGCCGACAAAGACCAACTCCCCGTCGCGGATCTCCGACGAGGCGGCCTGCTCGCCGGTGACCAGCACCATGTCCTTGGGTGGGATGGTGACGCGCACCGGCAGCGTCCCGGCCCCCGCCTTGAATGTAGGAGGCGAAAGGACCCGCGAACGCAGCCCGACCAGTTGCACCCACTGGAAATAGCTTGGTTTTCCTGCCTTGTCTGCCTCGGGCGGATCCCCTGCCGGCAAGAGGCCCAGCCCCTCGAACTGGGCGGCCAGATAGGTCCGGGCCAGCTTGTCTCCTGCAGAACCCGGTTGCCTTCCGCCGAGCTGATCATCGGAGAGGAAGCGCACCTGGGCCCGCAGGCCGCTTTCGGTGATTGCCGCGGCGGCCTGTGCCTGGGTCAGTTCCCCGGCGGCCGCGACCGCCGGCCAGGCAGACACGGCGACCCCGAGGATGCCGAAAAGAAAGGGGAAAAAAGCGACGCCACGGGTTTTCATCAGACCTCTATACCACTGCAATCGGGACCGGCGGAAGCACGCCGCGAACGCCTAATGGGGTTGATCGTCGGGCGGTGACCGACGGTAGAACACGATCGCTGCCACTACGCTCAGGACGACGATGACCCCGACGAAGATCGCGTAGATCAGATCGCCCCTTTGGCCAAAGAGGCCGCCCCCCCCTCCCGAGGGCATGAGCAGGACCGGGGCCGACTGCCACCCTGGGTTCCGAGCTGGCTGCACGTTGGCGTTGTTTTCCGAGCTTGCTGCACGTCGGCGATAGCCGACGATGGCCGACAAACAAGAGAGGTTCGTGTGATCGAGCATGGCGCAGACTTTACACGCATTGACGGCCCGGATGGGCGCGCCTAGAGCGCCGAACGGTTTGAACGCCGTAGCGAGGACCGCTGACGGCGAGGCGGATCGGCGCGCACGCCCGGAGCGCCGACTGAGACGAGCCGAGGCCCGTCGCAGGGAGGCAGGACGTACGCGACGATCCGACCGCCGACGGCGGCCGCAGTAGGCGGGCAAACCGTTCGGCGCTCTAATGCCTGAAGTGCAAAGTGTTGCCGCACACATCTATAGCTTTTGCGTAAGCGTCCCCTCATCTCGACCCTGTTCAGAGACTGCTTACCATATGGCTCGCCTTGTGATCGGCGCTACGAATCAAATGACAGCACAAGAACCGAAAAAGAGGGTAGCGCAACCGATTCCGATTCCTTACAGTAGTACCAGGTGCTGGTTCTGTTATGGCTGCCCAACGACGTAACAAATCCTTTGTTTTCTGCGATAATGAAAATTTTCTTAAAGGGGGGTGCTGATATGAAGACCGTGCTTCTTGTCGATGACGACCCGAGCTGCCGGGAGGTGATGGCTTGTCTGCTGCAGGAGGCCGGGTTCATCGTTCTTGGAGCGGCTGACGGCAGAGAAGCCCTGGAGAGACTGCGCAGCGGGCCCCTGCCGCAGCTCATCTTGCTGGACCTGGACATGCCCGGAATGGATGGCAGGGCGTTCCGCCGGGTCCAGCGGCAAGTCCCGGTGCTCTCGACCATTCCCGTGGTTATCCTCTCCGGGAGTATGGACGGGCAGGAGGAGGCCCAGGCGCTTGACGTCGCCAGCTACCTGCGCAAGCCGGTTGGACGCGACCGGCTCATCGGCACCGTCGCTCGACACTGCCTGCGTAGCATCGATTCCGAGCCCCTCCCCGTACCCAGATAGATCGACGTTCCAGATATATGGAAAAGAAGCGAGACGCTGGAATAACGGACTCATCCTGAGCTGGCTGTCGCGGATTTTTGAGCGGAGTCATCCGTACCTTGCTTCCTGCCTCTGCCTTTGCGAATCGATGAATTCGCGTTATGAAATTCATTCAGACATGGATCACCTCACTTTTGTTCCCGCCGGCAACGAATTCTTCCTCTGGGCAGACGATGCCATTCCCGGGGCTCAGCGCTCCGAGGTGGCGGAACGGCTCACCAGGGCGGGGTGGCCGTCCGCCGCCCGCATGGTCGGGGGCCCCGATGGGGGGCGTCACCTGGAGGGCACGCTGATCGAGATGATCGATGCCCTGCCGATTCTCGCCAGCGGGCCGACGGGTGCATCGACCCAGGCGGACCTGGACCTGCCACCGTCCATGCTTCTGTACAGCGGACTGCTGCGTCGAGGGCTGGAACTGGTGGGCGAGAGGCGCCTCTTGCCCATCCTGCGGGCGCGCCCAGGAGACCGCGATGCCCGCCCTTCTGGCTGGGAAGCCCGCTGGGAGGCCCTTTCCGGACCCATGCGGGACGATCCGCTCTGGGCGCTGGCGCATGGGATCGGCCGATCGGGAGGTACCGAGGTGGCGGTGGTCCTTGGGCGGCTGGTGTCGGTGCGGCAACTCGCCGAGCACCAGGCGGGTCGGCTCCTGCGTCGGGTGCTCGATGCCTGCGCTGATGTGCTGGTGCGTGAGGCGGCGTGGCGCGGGGCGGTGGTGCGCCTCGCGGGATGGCCGGCGGATGCGTGGGAACAGCGCCTGGTTCATGCGCTCTGTGACCTCCACCCCGTCTTCGCCTCGGGTCCCTGTTCCGCGTCTTTCGCCGCCGAGCTTCGAGAATGGACCCAGGTCCAGGCAGAGGGGTCGTCTCTTTTGCCCTCGCCGCCCTCGTGGCACGCCCCCGAGTCCCTTCTCGATGTACTGCGCCGCATTGTCGCGCCTGCGGCGTACCTGGCCCAGCAGTTGCTCCATGCCCAGCCCGCCCCGCGCACCCTCATCGACGTCCAGAAGAGCGCATCGTGATTCCAGGGCTCTCGCTGAACAATGAGTATAATGCTCATGTACGCCGATGCTCCAGGCTGTCCCCACGCTGGTGTTGTTGCTCCTCTTGCCCGTCCTGGCGGCGGCACAGGACGAGGCGGTGGTGCGCATCCGCGCTCGCAGCGAGTTGCGCGTCGCCGAGATCGGCAGGGCGGCGCAGTCCCACGGGGTCATCGGCGTCAGACTGGGGGTGATCCTGCGGGACGCCCCCAGCCAGGAGCCCCTCGCCGGGCAGGAACTGGTGCTGCGCCTCAGGCCCCAGAACGTCACATCGCCCAGACACCATGCCGCCTCGATCCTTTCCCAGCGCCTCAACACCGGCCGGGATGGCCACGCTACCGCCGTGTTCAACGGCCTCTTGCCAGGGCGCTACCTGGCCACCGCCCGCTACGAGGGGGACGATCTCCACGACCTCGCCGTGGCCCCCGACCTCATAGTGGACCTCGATCGCAGGCCTGCGCGGCTGCGCCTCGATGCGCTGCAGAAGGCCCCAGTCCACGGCCCGCTGCCCCTCCTTTTGGACCTCGACGCCGAGGGGGCCCCGATCGGAGTCGGCGACGAGCCCATCCACATCGACCTGTTTGTCTCGGGCGTGCCTGTCCCGCTGGCGATTCGCGATGGGCACGGTGCGCTGACCGTGCCCCTGCCACCAGGACCCCAGCCACTGTCGCAGAGCGCACTGCATGGGGGCGATCGCGTCGCCCTTTTTGCCGCCTACGCGGGCGACAGCCTCCACGCGCCAGCGCAGGCCCGTGCCCTGGTGCTGCTGACCACCGAGACCCAGCTTACCCTGGACCCGCCTCCGGACGAGGTGGCGCGCTCCGGTCGGCTCCTGCTCAGCGGCTCCGCGCGCGATGAGGATGGGCCCCTGAGCGGAGAACAGATCGAGATCCTCGCCACCCAGGAAGACACCACGCCTCCCGAGGATCCGCGCGCGCGCCTCCTCGGCAGCACCACCACCGATGCCGCGGGTCGCTTCCGCCTGGTTGTCGAGCATCTGTCTCTGCCATCGGGCACGGCGCAGATCGTTGCTCGCTCGGTGCCGGGGCGCAGTTACCGGCAGCCTGGGACCTCGACGCCGGCGATCCTCGCGGTGCTGCCACCGGAGCCGGTTTCGGTGCTTTACTTCGTGGTGCCCCTGGGTCTCACCCTCGGCGGCCTGATCGGTGTGTCGGGCTGGCGTCGACGCCACTTCCTCCTGCGCGCCCTCGCTTGCCTGCGCCCTGCATCGATCGCCTCGGCTCTCCCCGGGCCTGCCGGCAAGACCCAGCTTGGGCCTGGCGTCCAGCTGGCCCACAAGAGCCTTGTGTCCACGCTCCTATCTCGCAGGCAGGTGGACTTGACGGTGGATGGGGTCATCCTGGACGCCGCCTTCGAAAAGGGGGTCTCGAACGCCTGGGTGTCCGCTATTGCCGAGGGCGCCATTGCCGCCGACCCGGCGGCAACCGCCGCGGCGGACGGGCACGGTCGGTTCGTCCTTCCTGACCTCGCCGCGGGGGTCTACCTGGTCCTCATAGGGGCGCCCGGCTACCTGGCCGAGTACTTCCCTGCCGTCCTGCCCCATCGGGGTGAGTTGCGCGGAGTGCAGGTGGCCCTGGCCCCGATCCGCGGGCGCATCCTCCTGCGCTGGCGACAGGTCACCATGCCGCTCTTCCCTGGCGGCGGGCCCGAACGGGACCTTTTGACGTGGACTCCCCGGGAGGTCTGCGGTCACGTAGAGGGCCGCAAGGGAGGCCCGGCGTTCCCGATGGCGCTCGTGCCGTTGCAACGACTGACCGAGCTGGTCGAAGACGCGTATTATTCCTCCCGAACGTGCACGGGCGAGACACTGGCCGAGGTCGAAGCCCTGGCCGAACGAATCACCGCGTTGCTGCCGGCGGACGCCCAGCGCCTTGCCGTCCAGAGCCAACCGACAGCGCCGGGCCGCCCGCCCCGGAGGGGTGACTGACCCGGGGTGATCGTGAAATCGCTGGCGTCCGTTCCTCCTTCGGGGTATGAACGGAATGGGAGTGCGTCCGGGACTGGTGCCCGGCCCGGTCTTCAAAATCGGTGGATGGCAGTGAACACTGGCATCGGCGGGTTCGATTCCCGTGCATTCCCGCTCGATCTGCTGTCGGTGAAGCACTCCTTTCTCTTTCATTGGTGCCTATTTAGATGCCCACGCGCCGCGAGCATGGAGAGCACCCGACGGTCTGGACCCTGGTGGACTGCACTCTCATCCAAGACGTGCTGGGGGATCGTTCGGCGATGCGCATCCGCAACGTGGACGTAAAACAGGGTCTCCTCAATCCGCTTGTCGGCATCAAGGATGTAGATGGTCAGCACCTTGCCGAGCCACCTCCGACATCAGGGCGGGGGTGCCCGAAGCTGATCGACGACGAAGAGGACCACCAGCTTGGGCCCCGGCGCGGCGGTGGCGGCGGGACCTCCCCGGGGGGGGCGCGGGCGTGCGGGACCCCCGATGTGGATCTCCGGGACGGTGACCACTTTCGGCGCAGGGGCCGAAAGGGCCACGGTGGTGAAGAGCTGCGCCGCGGTGAAGACCAGGGCAGCGCCAAGGAACCGGGCCAGTGCCAGCCTGGGCCCGAAGGGGCGGACCCCGTGGGGCTTTCGATCGAGTGCTAACCTTGTCATCATGATTCTCCTATATTAGGAGAGACACCCAAAGCGCCAGCGCCCACGGCTTTTCATCTCGGCCCTAACAGGCTTCGGCGCATTGTCGAGACGCGGCCGCCTCTGATCAGTCCCACTGCCGCCCCACTGACCGATGCAGGTTGTTCGCGCGTGAACATCATCTCCCCTGTTCACGCGTGAACATCACCCCCAATGTTCACGCGTGAACATATTTGCTCTCACTCCTCCCCGTTATCTTCCGTCTCCCGCGATGGCTCCTCCACGACGCTGAGCTGGGTCGTTCCGCCGGGCTTGCTCAGGGTGGGCCGGGCCTTCAGTACCTGCGGGATGGTCCGGTACATGATATTCGTGCATTCGCTCGACATCACCCGGGACTCGCCCTGGTCCAGCGTCGCAAGTTCACGCGTGAACGCCTTGGGGTCGTCGGTGTCAAACCCCGCGTAGTTTTGGCCCATGAACCGCACGGTGCCCACGGCCTTGGTCCGCATCAGCATCGCCACCGTCGAGAGCCGCACGGTCTTTTTGGGCAGCGACTCGGGGTCCTGGGTCGAAAGGACGATCGAACTCAGGCGGTGCCGCATGTCCGCGAAGGATTTTTCAATCTCCTCCTCGCAGCCGCTGTCCACCCCGATGTAGCGGTGTCCTTCGTCGAAGATGACGATTTTCTTGAACAGCCGGCTGGTCTGCTTCCCGTCCTTGTCCACCCCCGTCACCTTGGCCAGCGAGTAGGAACGCATCAGGTTCACGAACACGATCATCGCCAGGCTGGGCCCGATCTGCGGCGAACGGGAATCCACGATCACCAGATCCCCGGGCAAAAGGTCCCACTGCTCCGGCTCCTCGTCCGACACGAAGAGCAGCATCTGCTCCAGCCGGGCCATCACCAGAGCGTACTGCTGCTGGGTCCACTTGGTTTCGTGGATCTCATCGAGGAACTGCTCCAGGGTGAAGGGCGAAAGCCGCGCCAGAAGAGTGTCGATGCGCCGCATGTAAAGGGCCGAGTTCTTGGCCGACGCCATGAACATGTGGATGCCGGCGGCCCCCAGGGTCTTGAAGTGGAAGCCGGCCCGTTTTACCGTGGCCTGCGGGTATTCGGCTTCGACCCCTTCCAGCTCCTCGTCGGTGCGGGCGGTGGTGAACACAAAGATGCGTTTGGGTTTCATGCCCCGCGGCCGGGCCCGGTACTCGTTGCGCAGGGTCTCCACGCTCTCGGCCTCGTCGTTGGGTTGCAACCAGCACGAAAGCGGCACCGGCCTGGCACCGGGCTCGTTGTTGAAGTTGTTGACGATGACCGCGATGTCGTCGCACCCGGCGGCGATGTTCTCGATGTCGCC
>JBBRLA010000380.1:0-8179 GCA_038231615.1 Polyangia bacterium
CAGCATCTGCTCGACCGCGCCCGGCATCGCCGGCTCCGCCCCCCGCAACGGTGAGAGCAGCGCCAGCAGGCGAAGCATCCCCTCGCGCGGCATTCCCTCGACCATGCGGAAGAGCCCGCCCGAGGCCAGCGCATCCGGCGCCGCGGCGCACAGCTCCGGCAGCACCTCCTTCAGGAGGCCCCCCTGCAGCATCAGCTCCAGCCCTCGCGCCGTCTCCTTTCCTTCCAGCAGCTTCAGCAGCTCGTCGCGCACCCGTTCCCCGCTGACCTTGCGGAACGTCAAGAGCGCCGATGGGATTGCCGCCAGCGTCTGGTCATCGATGCGGAAGCCGAGCTGCGCGGCGAAGCGCACCGCCCGCATGGTACGCAGCCCGTCCTCGGCGAAGCGGGCCTCCGCATGGCCCACCGCCCGGATCAGGCGCTCACGCAGGTCCTCCTGCCCGTGATAGGGGTCGAAGAGCTGGTCGCGGATCGGGTCGTAGGCGATGGCGTTGATGGTGAAATCCCGGCGCCGCAGGTCTTCGGTCAGGTCGTCGATGTAGAACACCTGATCCGGGCGCCGGCCATCGCTGTAGCCCCCTTCGCCGCGGAAGGTGGTGACCTCGACATGCTCCCGATCTCCCCTGGGCCGCTGTGCCCAAAAGGCGGCCGAGGACCGCGCGACCAGCACCGTTACCGTGCCATGTTGCAAGCCCGTCGGGACGGTGTTGCGCTTGCCGAAGAGCGCGATGACCGCCTCGGGGCGGGCCGAGGTGGCGATGTCGAAGTCCTTGGCGTTGGCCTCGCCGTCGGGCAGGCGCAGGTGGTCCCGCACGGCCCCGCCGACCAGATACGCCTGGTGCCCGGCTTCGTGAAGGCGCCGGCAAACGGCCACGATTTCCGGCGGGATGTGCGAAGGGGTCAATTTGCCCATGTGCCCATGCTAGCCCGTTGTACCGCCGGAACCGAAGACCAATCGTTCAACCGAGGAGCGTTCCTTGCCTGCTCAAAGTAGAGCGTGCAGACCGCCACCGATGGCACGTCCATCCTGCTACATCTCTGCGCCTGGTGCCGGCGTGGCCCCGACTTCCGTTTTCCCTCGAAGCAAGAAAAATCCCCCCCCACTGCGTCCAAGGAGCATAATGCGTGGCGGAGGGTAGCCATGGAAACTCGTCGCGTCCTTTCCGCTGTGTTTTCGCTGCAACTCCTACTCGCCGCCGGGTGCGCCGGGCGCACCGACGAAGGGGGGCCCTCGCCGGAGGTTACCCACCCGGGGCCGGACCTCCCGACCAGACCCCAGGGCAACGGCACCGGCTCGCCATCGTCTGAACCGCCGCCGATCAGCGGGGGTACCCTGCTGGTGCAGAAAGACGGCGTGACGGCGATCGCCGCCGATCCCGATCGCGACCGCGTGTGGATCGTGGACCTATCGTCGCGCAAGCTGCTTCACGAGGTGAAGCTCTCGCCGGGAGATCAGCCGGGGCGAGTGGTCGAGGACCAAGCTGGCTGGGTCCACGTGGTGTTGCGCGGCGGCGGGGCCCTGCTCTCGATCGATCCCATCCGCGGTGCCATCATCGCGCGCCGCCCGGTGTGCGCCGAGCCTCGTGGCCTGGCCTACGACAGCGCCAGGGACGTGATCCACGTGGCGTGCGCCGGGGGCGAGCTGGTCTCCTTTCTGTCCGGCGGCGGCGATGCCATCCGCACGGTCCACCTGGATCGCGACCTGCGCGACGTGGTGGTGCAGGGCAACTTGCTCTACGTCAGCCGCTTCCGCTCCGCCGAACTCTTGCAGCTCGCCGAGGACGGGTCCATGCAGTCGCGCCTGACACTGCCGGTGGCGACGGGCCTCGGGATCAAGGCGCCGATCACGGCGGTCCCATCGGTGGCCTGGAGGGTGCTGGCGCTGCCTGGCGGGGGCATGGCAATGCTTCACCAGCGTGCCCAGAAGGAGTCCGTGTCCACCAAGCCCGGGGGCTACAACTCCTTCGGCATGTGCAAGGGGGCCGGCATCGTCCATGACGCGGTGTCCGTGCTCCGCCCACCGGCGGCACCCAGAGTGGCACCGGCGCTCGGGGCCACCACCGGGGCCGTGGACCTGGCCGTCTCGCCGGACGGGACCCAAGTGGTCATGGCCACCCCGGGCAGCGTCTTCGGTGGCGTGGTGAGGTTCCCGATGACCGATATCGATCGAGACGGCGCCGGCCCCGGCAGTTGCGCGTTCTCAGGCCAGTCGACCAACGTCCCGTCCCCGATCGCCGTGGCCTACGATCTGTCCGGGCACGTCGTGGTCCAATCGCGGGAGCCCTCCGCGCTCTATTTCTTGCCCGATGCTTCGCCAATTTCCCTGCCCGGGGCCAGCGTGGCCAGCGCCGGTCATGAACTCTTCCATCGTCCGACCCAGAGCTTCATCGCCTGTGTCTCGTGCCACCCTGAGGCCGGCGATGACGGCCGGGTGTGGCAGTTTGACGGGATCGGCGCGCGCCGCACGCAGAACCTCCGGGGCGGTGTCCTGTCCCGGGCGCCCTTCCACTGGAGCGGCGACATCTCTGACATGACCCAGCTCATGCACGACGTCTTCGTCGGCAGGATGGGTGGCGGGCCGCTCGACGCACCGGCCATCGCAGGCATCGGCCACTGGCTGAATGCCCAGCCTGCGCTGCGGCCCTCCATCCCCGCGGATGCCAACGCAGCGGACCGGGGCCGGCAGATCTTCCAGGACTCGAGCGTGGGCTGCGTCTCGTGCCACTCGGGCCCGCAGCTCAGCCGGTCTGCGCTGGTCAACGTGGGTACCGGCGGCACCTTCAAGGTGCCCTCGCTGCTCGCCGTGGGCCACCGGGCGCCGTACTTGCACGACGGCTGCGCCACCGGCCTGCGCGATCGCTTCAGCGGGACCTGCGGCGGTGGCGAGCAGCACGGTCACACCCAGCAACTCGCCGCCAGCCAGCTCGACGACCTCGTCGCCTACCTCGAAACCCTCTGATCGTCACATGCCGCCCCGGCGGCCTTTGGCGGCCTGTTCCCGTTGCAGGCCAGTCACCACCATGGCCACGGCGAGGAGGATGGCGACGCGCTTCATCGCTCCAAGCTGGATATACCGCTAGGCGATCGGCCCGCACCGTATCGGGGCCGTCGCAATTCAGTTACGCTGAGCACGCGGTTGTGTTAGAGGAGGCACATGTCTGACGAGAGGTTAAAGGCGCGGCAGTTCGTGTTGGCCGCCGTGCAAAAGGGTGCCACCAAGGCCGCCGATATCAAGCACGCCAAGCTGAAGGCGGCAGAGCGCACCGCCGCGATCGCTGAGCTGGTGGGCGAGGGGCTTCTCGCCGCCACCACCAAGGGTCGGACGCTCATCCTGGCGCTCACCGCCGCCGGGGAGGAGGCCTGTGCCGCGCTCCCCGAGGCCGCCCCGACATCGCCGGCCGGCGCTGAGGCGCAGCCAGCCCGGAGCGCCACGCCGCCCGCCAGTGTCCCGCGGGCCGACCATTCCTTCGCCGCCCTCTTCGAATACCTTGCCCGCATCGAGGCAAACCTTGTGGCCCGCCTCGACGCGATCAAGACACGGCTGGACGCCCTGGCCCCGCTTCCGGCGGAGACGGCACCCGAGCCAAGGCCCGCCACTCCCGAGCCAAGGCCCGCGACCCCTGAGCCAAGGCCCGCCGCCGCGGCAAAAGACCCGCCTTCCGAATCGCTGAAGACCGCCATCCTGGCCGCCGTCGCCATGCTCGATCGCAAGCACCGCCATGGGGGCATGGTGCCCATCCCGGCCCTGCGCCGCGAGCTGCGCGTTGGCGGTGACCTGTCCACCGACGAAGAGGTCAACGCCGCCCTGCTGACCCTGGAGCGGGAGTACTCCATCGACCTCCTGGTGGCACAATCCCCCACCACCGTGCCCGATCGCGCCGCCGGCATCGAGCGCCCCGGCAAGGGCCTGGCCTACTACGTGGCGCCGAGGACGTCGTGAACGACACCTCCCCACCCTCCCTGGAAGATGCACTGCTGCGGACGCCCCTGAATCCCTTCGCCGACTCCGTGGCGCGGCTGGATGCCGGGTTGCCGCCTCCGCCGGACGTGGAGTCGCTGCACGCCGCCGCGCGGGGCGAGCTGTCCGCCGCTATCGCCGGCGTGGGCCATAGTGGACGCGCGGCGATGGTGCTGGTCAAGGGCGACCCCGGGCAGGGCAAGACCCACGAACTGACCTGGCTGCGGCAGCGCGCCCGCGGCAACTATTACTTTCTGGAGATCCCGCCCCTCAAGGACAGCGGCGCCCCCTTCCAGCACATCCTGCGCTACGCGGTGCATGGCCTGCTGATCCAGGACCTCTTCCAGCGCTTCATGTGGGAGGCCCTGCGCCGGGTCGCCGTCTCCGTCCGGGATGCCGCCCTGCGGGACGAAGACCAGGCCCTGGCCGATCGGCTGGACCAGGTGCTCCTGGGCGATGAGCACTACATCGGCACCTTCCGCGCCATCGTGCGCGACGACGCCGAGCTGGTCGATGCCCTTTCGCGCTATGGCCGGGCCCTGCCGCCGTTGTGCGACCTGGACCCCGACTTCGGCAGGGTGCTGTGTCGCCTGCCCCTGCGCGCCGCCGAGGCCGCCGCCCTCGACTGGCTGCGTGGCGCCGAACTGCCGGATGAAGACCTGCTGCTCTTGCGGGTGTCCCGGTCGCTAGATTCGGAGGCTCACTGTTTCGAGGTGCTCCGCTCACTGGTGCGCATCTCCCCGCGCCCGCTGGCGTTCTGCTTCGACCAGGTGGAGTCGGTCCAGGGGCTGCTCGGCCTTTCCGGCGCGGTGGCGCTTTTCAGCGCCCTCATGGAACTGTACCAGCAGCTTCCGGTGTGCGTGGTGCTGATGTGCCAGTCCCAGGTGTGGATGGACCTGGCCGATCACATTCCCCTGGCCGCCCGCGAGCGCATCCGCGAGCTGCCGCCGCTGAGCAAGCCGACCCCGGCAGACGCCATGAACCTGGTGGCGGCGCGGCTCCTGGCGGTGTGGGAGCAGGCCGGGGTGTCGCCGCCGTACCTGTCCTACCCATTCTCGTTCCCCTACCTGCGGGCCTATGTGGACGAGAACCGCCCAACAGTGCGGCAGGTGCTGACCCACTGTAGCGGCGTCATCGACGAGATGCGCCGCCGCGGCGTGGTCAGCGAACTCATGCCGGCGCCGACGCAGCCAGCGATTCCGCAGCCGGCGTCGGGCCCCAGCGTCGCTGCGACCCGCCCTGCATCCGGCCCCAACGCCGCATCCGCACAACCGGTGCCCGACCCCGCGGCCCCGCAGCCGGCGCCGGATCCCGAAACCGCCCCGCCCGCGCGTGAGCTGTCCAACGGCACCGCTTTCGGGCTTGGCGCGGCGCTGGCCATCGAACACCAGCGCAAGCTGCGCGACTGCGATGGCCGGGCCGACCTGCGCATTCCGGCGCTTCGGCAGGAGCGGCTGCGCGGCATGATGATCCAGCTCCTGCGCAGCGCCGCCGAGACCCAGCAGGGGATCGCCGGGGTCAAGGTGCTCTATATCGACGCCCCGGCCAAGCCCCGCAACGGGGCCCGTCCTCCCATCATCGCCACCGTCCAGGCGGATGGCACCCGAGTGCCGACCCGCGCGGCCATCGAGATCCACAGCGACGACGCCCGCGGTGCGGTCCACGCCCTGGAGCGCCTTCATGGCTGTGTCTCCAGCCGTGCCGCAGAGGTAGGCATCCTGCTGCGCGAGGCCGAGGTGCCCGTGGGCGACAACGCCAAGAAGACCCTCTCGCTGGCCCGGGGCCTGGGTCCGCGCGGGGGCCTGGTCTATCTGGGCACACAGGACGCGCAGCGCCTGGTCGCCGCCGACTTGCTCCTCGACTCCGTCTCCGCCTCCGAGGTCTGGGCCGGAGACCGCGCCGCCACCCGGGACGAGGCGCTGGCCTACCTCATCGAGAACGAGGGCCTGCTGGACACCCTGGCGCCACTGCTCGGGCGCCTGGCCCCGCCCTGACCGCGCCGCCCGCGACATCACCTACCACCCGGCACCACCCGGGCCCGGATGTGAAGATTCATTGTGCTTTTTTTGCGCATGTGCTCTGTTCCGGTCATGACGTCGATACAACGCCTTGCAAGTCTGCCGGTCGGGTTGTTCGTCCTTTCCTTTTTTGGCGGCTGTCCCGGCGGCGGCCACCCCGACATGGATGTCGACCAAGGCATCGTCGATCTCCGCACCCCACCCGACCTGTCCACTGGCGCCGACATGCGCGGGACCCCGCCCGACCTCACCCTGTCGCTGGACCTGGCCACGGCGCCCGACCTGTCCACGATGCCCGATCTGTCCACGATGCCGCCGGACCTCGCGCTGCCGAGGGACATGAAGATGACCGACCTCCGCGTGCCGCCGGACATGGAGATGACCCCCGACCTCCGCGTGCCGCCGGACATGGAGATGACCCCCGACCTCCGCGTGCCGCCGGACATGACCCTGCCCCCGGACCTCCGCGTGCCGCCCGACATGACCCTGCCGGACATGCGCGTCCCGCCCGACATGAAGGTGCCGCCGGATCTATCCAGCCCGCCCGACATGGCGGGCTGCACCGGGGCCAGCGGCTGCGCGGCGGGTGCGCCGTACTGCTGCGCCGACATTGTCCTGGGCGCGGGCTCCCCGCCGATGTGCGCCGTCAACAGCGTGACCATTTCCTGCAAGGCGACCTGCAACGGCAACATCGCATTGTCGTGCAACGTCAACGACACCGCCCGCCTGTGCGACAAGGCCGCGGACTGCGCTGGTGATCCAGGTGGATATACCAACTGCTGCCCGATCACCGCGGCGGGCCTCTCGCGCAACCTGTGCCTCACCAGCTTCCTCAAGCTCCTCGCCACCGGCCCCTGCCTCTGATTACCCTTCCAGTCCCTTCGCTGGCGACGAAGCATTCGCGATCACGGACGACCCCTGCCGACGCGGTAACACGCCCACGCACAGCGCATTTACGCCCGCGCAGCCCGCCGCCACGCCCACGCACGGCGCATCCACGGCCTCCCACAGCCCTTCCACGCCCGCGCACAGCACATTTACGCCTTCGGATTGCTCCCTCGTGCATCAATGTTGCTAATCGCAGGCCGCAGGCTTCTCTCCCGAGGCCCCAGGTGGCATATCCCAGCCTTCAGCCTGCTTTTCGGAGGACCCCAGTTGCTCCGCCAAGCCCTTCCGCGATGTGGATGAGCGTCTTGCTGGGAACACACCCAGCATAGAGGCAATCCCCACCCAAGCGCTCTTTGTCCACCAGCGCCACCTTCGCGCCCAACTTTTGCGCCAGCCGCACCGCCACCAGACCGCCCGAGCCACCGCCGAGCACCACCACATCATAGTCATAACGCATAGTATTGTACCTGCTTTTCAAGATGTTGTCGCCGGTTTTGCCAGACCAGGAGCGCGCTCATGATAGGCGCGAAGACCGCCGTAAGGAAGCCTCCCACAGCGGCGCTGCCGATGATGGTGGCAAGCCAGGCTGGCGAGCTATGGCGCGCGCTTGCCACAGCGGGCGTGACATTGGCGTACCAATTGCGCGTGATTGGTTGGAGCATGCGATAGAAGATGAATGGCGAGTGTAGGTGAATCGAGGGCTGGTTTCGAGCCTCCGAGGGCCAGGACGGGAATGCGTTGATCGCTACCGCAGTCCCGCCTACCTGATCGCACCTACGTAAATCCGAAAGAAAAACTACGAAAAGCGGCCTGCAACACCCCACCCGGGCACACCGCCCCGAATCGCCGCCGACTTGCATCTTGCATCAGCGGACCCCCCTTGCTGTAGTCCTCCATCGTCCCATGCTGATTCGAGGCCGGCACCATCGGAGTCTGATGGAGGGCCTGCCGCCAAAACCGGCCATCTGCATCATGACTTAATATGGTTTACATATTCTGATCGATGGCTGGATTTGCCGAATCGAATGGCTGGAGTTCAAATCACCTGGCTGGTTTTGAAATCAAGTGGCCGGATCCGGCCAGCACCCCCTTGCGTCATGCAGCGAGGCCCTTGCGCCGGGCAGTGAGGCTCTTGCGCCATGCAGCGAGGCCCTTGCGCCATGCAGTGAGGCCCTTGCGCCATGCAGCGAGGCCCTTGTGCCATGCAGTGAGGCCCTTGCGCCATGCAGTGAGGCCCTTGCGCCATGCAGTGAGGCCCTTGCGCCATGCAGTGAGGCCCTTGCGCCATGCAGTGAAGTTCTGCCGCCAGGCAAAGC
>JBBRLA010000381.1:0-8173 GCA_038231615.1 Polyangia bacterium
CAACCGCCCGCGTCTTGATCTGGTCGAGCGCCTGGCCATGGCCCTGGACGTGGCCCCCTGCTGGCTCGCGTTCGGAGTAGGGCCGGGACCAGAACTCGACCCGGGACCGTGAACAGGCCGGCGACCTCGGTCTGCTGCATGTCCAGGTCCCGGCCGTGGCCGTGGCCGAGACCCGGCGTGGTCAGATCACGATCGGGGGCGGGGGTATTCCTGGGACGTGATCGGGAGTGTGGCTGGGGACCCGGGCAAGAGGCCGGTCGCAGGATGTAGCGGCACAGCCGCTCCCGCTCCTGCTTGTGCCCGGCGCCCACGTTGGTGTGGGCATGCACGTTGAAGCCGTCGGAGTCGGCGCACAGATAGCGCTCCCCCGGGGGCAGAAGCACCCAATGACCACCCACCGGACTCGCCAGCCGGCCTTGGGCCCGGTGGCGATGCGGCCCTGGATCGAGGCGGCGCACAGCTTGTCCCACAGGCTCTGCTCCTGGGGCGGTGCAGCAGGTCCGGGTGGCAGCGTGGTCGGGATGTCGTCGGGCATGAGGGTGTGAGCATGTTATCATGCCGATTTAGAGGGAAGGTCTTGTTTTGTATTCATCTGCCCAAAATGGCGAGACGGGCCGTTGGGTCGTCGGCGGCGCCGGCCTCCGGAGCAAGACCGTTTATTGGGTTGACAGGCACGCCGCGTTCGGCCTACTGTGAGGGCGTGAAGTTTGTTTGTGGAGGGATACCCGATGAGTCGTTCTCGTCTGTCGGTATGGTCGCTCCTCGCCTGGCTCTGCACGTCGTGCCAGGCCCAGAGCGACCAGCCCTTCATCAACGCCAGCAGCTTCGCCGAGGACTTCTCCAAAGGTTCCCCCGCCGGAGCGAATACCACGCAGAACTGCTTCCCTCCCGCCGATCAGACCGCCGAAGACACGCAGTGCAAGCCCGGCTCGATCATCGACGTGCAGAACCAGCTCCTCGGAGAGGCCCTGCCCGTCGTTGGCACGCCCTACCGTCTGTTCTACTCCAGTGGTCGCACCCGCGGTTACCTGCCTCCCTATAGGCGCTTGATCGGATTGACCCAGTCGACCCTGCCCCCGGGCGTCAAGCGCGTCCGGATGGAGATCCAGGCCGCCGGACGCCTGTTCACCCAGGTCTTTCCCGCCCTGGTCAACCAGGGCACCACCTTTACCTGGGACGGCAACGACGGCTCCGGCGTGGCGGTGCCCGGCGCCCAACCCATGAGCCTGCGCATCGGCTACGTCTATGATGATGTCACCGTGATGGGATCGCGCCTGGGCACCAATGCCCCCCGTCCACCGTGGACCCCGCTACCAACGAGATCACCTTGTGGCGCGAGTGGCACGGGTCCCTGGGCACGGCCACCCCGCAGAACACGGCGCTGGGGGGCTGGGACCTCTCGGTCCACCACAGCTATGATCCCGCCGGCCAGGCCCTTTATTTTGGCGACGGCACCCGCCACCCAGCCCGCCCGCTGGCCCCGACGCTCAAGACCCTGGCCGGCAGCGGCAACATGGGCTTCTCCGGGGACGGGGGACAGGCCACCTCGGCCGCCCTGTCCAACCCCAGCGGGCTGGTGCAGGCCGCCGACGGCACGCTCTACCTCTCCGATACCAACAACCGTCGCGTGCGCAAGGTGTCCCCCGCGGGCGTCATCAGCACCTTCGCCGGCACCGGAATGGCAGGCAGCGGCGGCGACGGCGGGGCCGCCACCGCGGCGCAACTGGATACGCCGACGGACCTGGCCCTTTCGCCGGACGGCTCGCTCTTCATCCTGGACATCGGCACCCGGCGACTGCGCCGGGTGACCCCCGCGGGCATCATCAGCACTGTGACCGGCGCCGGTACCAGCACCGCCGACGGCGTGGCCGCCACCGGCGCAATGCTGCTGGGGCCCCGCGGTCTGGACATCGCCCCCGACGGGACGATTTATCTGACAGACGCCAACATCGGGACCACCTCCACCCAGAGTTGCCGCCTGCGCAAGATCAGCCCCGCCGGGACCATCACCACCCTGGCCGGACAATTCGGCCAGACCTGCGGCTTCGGCGGCGACGGGGGGCCGGCGAGCGCGGCGCTGCTCTCGGTGGTCTGGGACGTGGCCCGGGCGCCCGACGGCAGCCTCTACCTGTCCGACACCGGCAACCTGCGGGTGCGCAAGATCGACCCCGCTGGCAACATGAGCACGGTGGCGGGCGACGGACAGGTGGGGACCAGCGCCGATCGGGTCTTGGGGACGCTGGGCCACCTGTATCTCAACCGGGGCATCGCGGTGGGGGCCGACGGGGCGGTCTACATCGCCGACACCGGCAACAACCAGGTCCGGCGCCTGGGCCCGGATGGCTACCTGACCACCGTGGCGGGCAGCCAGGAAAACAGCACCCTGAACGAGGGCGGCCGGGCCACGGTGGCCTTGCTGCAAAGCCCCGACCGGGTGATCGTGGACAGCGATGGGGCGGTCTACCTGTCGGAGGCCGGCTGGCAGCGCATCCGCCGGGTGACCGCGCCCTTCAGCAACTACTACACCGAGCTGCGCATCGTCTCCCCGGACGGGAGCGAGGTGTACTTCTTCAACCCCGATGGGCGCCACCTGCGGACCCAGGACGCGCTGACCGGGGTTGTGACCCTCACCTTCGGATATGACGGGCCGGGGCGGCTTTTGACGCTGACCGATCGGGATGGTCAGGTCACCACCATTCAGCGCGATGGAAGCGGCGTGGCCACCGCGCTGGTCGCGCCGACCGGGCAGAGCACCGGCCTTTTGATCGATGGCAGCGGCAACCTCACGCGGGTGACCAACCCGGCGGCCGAAGTGGTGGGGCTCGGCTACGGGGCGCAGGGCCTGTTGACCGGGCTGACCGACACCCGCGGCGGGTCGCACGTCTTTACCTATGATCCGCAAGGACGGCTGACCAGGGACACCGACCCCGCGGGCGGCTTCAAGCAACTGGGGCGCACGGGCGACGCCTTCGCCAGCGATACGCAGAGCTGGAACGTGGGCGTGACCACGGCGGAAGGGCGCACCTCGAGCTTCGGCATGGTCCGCAACCCGCACGCCTCGACGGAGAACCGCAGCAGCAGCGAACCCGGTCAGGGCAGCGCCGGCCAGCAGTGGAACGGCAACAACCGGACGTACAACCAGCCCGACGGCAGCAGCTTGCAGCGCAATCGCAGCTCGGACCCACGCTTCTTCAGCGAGGTGCTGCTGGACACCTCGACCACGCTGACCCAGCCCGGGCTGGTCAGCAGCCAAACCCTGTCGCGGGCCGTGACCTTGACGGATCTCAAGGAGCCGCTGGGGCTGAGCACGCAGACTGACACCCTGGTCAAAAATGGACGGACCTATACGCAGAGCTACACCGCGGCCACCGGGACTGTGCTGTACAAGTCGCCGCAGAACCGGCAGACCACGGTGACGCTCAACGCCAAGGGGCGTCCGGCGACTATTCTGGTGCCGGGATTCTTGCAGGTGACCTACAGCTATGATCCGCAGGGGCGGCTGAGCCAGATCGTCCAGGGGACGCGCAGCGTGACCTACGGGTATGACTCTGCCGGGAACCTGAGTACGATCACCGATGCGCTGGGGCGGGTCACCACCTATGGCCACGACTTGGCGGGGCGAGTGGTGCAGCAGACACTGCCCGATGGGCGAGTGATCCTTCTGGGCCGAGATGCAGCGGGCAACATGACGACGCTGACGCCGCCGGGGAGCATGGCCCACCGACAGGCGTTCTCTCCGGTGGATTTGCTGCAAAGCTACACGCCACCCGCGTTGGGCATGGCCACAGTGGTCACGCAGTACAGCTACAACCTGGATCGGCAGCTCACGCTGATCACGCGGCCGGATGGGCAGGCCCTGGGCTTCACGTACAACCCCAGCGGGCAGCTCACGACCCTGAGCACGCCGGGGGGGAACATCACCTATACGTACGATTCGGCGGGGCGGCTGGCCACGGTCGCCGATCCGGGCGGTGTCACCGTGACACACGGCTACAGCGGGACCCAGGAGATTGGGCAATCCTGGAGCGGTGGGGTCACCGGCAGCGTCGGCCGGACCTATAACAACAACCTGTGGGTGTCCTCGGAGCAGGTCAACGGGGCCAACAGCATCAGCTTGACCTACGACGACGACGGGTTGTTGGTCGGGGCCGGGGCCATGACGATGACCAACGACACCCAGAGCCCCATGCTCACCGGCACCACCCTGGGCACGGTGACCGATGCGCGGACCTACAACGGCTACGGCAGCCCGGCCACCTACGAGGCCAGGGCGGGAGGGGCGAGCCAGCTTCTGGCCCAGTACTCCTACGATGACGCTGGCCGCATCACGCAGAAGAGCGAGACGGTGCAGGGGACCAATCATGTCTTGGGGTACACCTATGATCTGGCGGGCCGACTGGTCGAGGTGAAGCAGGACGGGGTAAGCACGGCGACCTATGGTTACGACAGCAACAGCAACCGGCTGAGTAAGACCGCAAATGGGACGACGATCAATGGGACATATGACTCACAGGACCGGCTGACGCAGTGGGGCAGCGCCACCTACGGGTATACGGCCAACGGGGAGCTGAGCAGCAAGATGGACGGCCCGGCCCTAACCACCTATTCGTACGACGTGCGCGGGAACGTGATGTCGGCGACCCTGCCGGATGGGACGGCCATCACCTACATCGTCGATGGGCACAATCGTCGCGTGGGCAAGAGGGTGGGAGGGAGCAAGGCGCAGGGGTTCCTGTATGCTGGCGGACTGCGCATCGTGGCCGAACTGGATGGGACGGACGCCGTGGTGAGCCGGTTTGTCTACACGGGGAGTCCCAATGCGCCGGAGTATATGATCAAGGGCGGGGCGACGTATCGGATCATCAAGGACCACCTGGGGAGTCCGCGGCTGGTCATCCATTCCGCAACGGGCGCCGTGGCGCAGCGGATGGATTATGATGAGTTTGGCAACGTGATGAGCGACTCCAACCCGGGCTTTCAGCCCTTCGGCTTCGCCGGGGGGCTCTATGATCGGGACACCAAGCTGGTGCGCTTCGGGGCCAGGGATTATGATCCGCAGACGGGACGTTGGACGGCGAAAGATCCTTTGCAATTTGGGGGAGGAGACTCAAATCTCTATGGCTATGTAGCGGAGGATGGGATCAACGGGCTTGACGTTACGGGCCTTAGTCCTGGTCTAGGATCAATGGGTCCGGGCATGGATCCAATGGCTCAATTCCAGAATTATCTTAATGCGGCACGGGGAGCGGCAGCGGCAGCCGAAGCGGCGGCTAGTGCGGCCGCGGCGGGGGCGGTCCGACAGGCTGCACCATATTGCGCCGCTGCGGCAGAAGGCATAAGCGCGGCAACCATCGGCATTGGCGGGATCGTATTTGGAGTTCTCTTTCTTGCGGGAGATACGCCCACTACTCCTGGTAATGGATGTCCTCCCTGCTCTCCCCCATCTCCGGGATACTCTCGCACGGATATAGTACCGCCATCCACACCACACCACCCTTGCGCTGGTACGCATACGCACATGTATAGCTATGTGACAAATCAACATCCAGTCACGTGCGAATGCTTCGAAAACAAAAGAGAAAAGGTTTCATGTGAATAAATGGATCAAATTAAAAAAGAAAACGAAGTTTTTTTGTGGGTGGACCTAAGAGTCTCCGGAGATAGCGGTGCTCCCGAATGGACATCACAACGCAGGATTGACTATTTGCTTCGCGATGACGTTAAAAGGCCACTTTCAGTTGATACTGCTGTTTGGGAGTCACCACTTCGTCAGGGCGACGAAATGCGTGGGCCACTTCTCTGGAAATTTCAGGAATTCGATGATACTTTCAAACAGTGTATGAACAATGAATCCGTTTGGCTAATATACATTTCTATATCAACATTTTACTTTAATAAACATCAAAAATCGATCTTTAACATAGAATTAATAGAAAATAATCCAAAATCTAACTTATCAGATTTGAAGTTTCTTGGATATGATGTGGCTGACCAATTTTTATTAAGTGGTCTGACGAATTGTCAATACACAAATGATGAAGCTACAGCGATGATTAGAAAATGGAAAACAAAAATCAACAAATATCATTTGTTAGATAATATGGAAGATGCAATGAAAT
Source organism: Polyangia bacterium (assembly GCA_038231615.1). Classification (GTDB taxonomy): domain Bacteria; phylum Myxococcota_A; class Polyangia; order Palsa-1104; family JAEUJZ01; genus JBBRLA01. The sequence continues at coordinate 6,120 of JBBRLA010000381.1, forward strand.
ATTTACACGAGACAGAAAGGCGAGTGCCCGAGCACGCTCCCTTTTTTGTTTACGGACTCTATTTACAAAAATAGAACTTATGAGTCGCTTTACCGCAAAGTTGTGACAGGGGTGACAGGGGACAAGGGAGTAGAGTAGCTCACTTCCCGGCGGTCCCGGTGGTCCCGGCGGTCCGGGCGGCGGTCCCGGTCCCGGCGATGCCGGCGCCCTCGCCAAGGACCGCTTCGCCGCCGAGTTCGGGTCCCGGACCGAGAAGGCGCCGTCCCTGGACAAGGCCATCGGCCAGTCCACCGGGGAGTTGTCCGCTGCCTTGCAGCATTCCCGGGACGAGGTCAGGCCCCTGCCGGCGACCGCGCTGGCGCAGACCCAGCGGGACGCCATGGCCAGCAAGCGCAACCCCGACCTGGCCGAGGCGGTGCGGCTGTTCGCCCTGGGCCTCGATCAGGACGCCGACGCGGCGGCGGCCTCCGGGACCAGGGGCGACCTTTTGCGCGCGGGCCTCGCCCTGGATTCGGCGATCACCCGAACCATCGACGTCAGCGACATGTTCATCGGCGACGGCGACAACGGCGATCTGATCGACCAGTTGCTGGGAAAAATCCTGCCCGAGGTGCGCGCCGCGATCCTCGATTCGAGCGTCGCGGCCCCCGACCGGCAAGGCTACCGGGCCGGCTTCTCCGACGCCCTGCGCCTGGATGACGCGCGCCGCCAGCAGCCGCAGAACTTCGCCGCCACGGTGGCCCACGTCAAGGCCCCCTTGAAGCAGGAGCTGACCCAGGCCGAGGCCGCGGCGGTGGACACCAGCGTGCTGGACGCGTGGATGGCCACGGTCAAGGCCCAATCAGCGCTGCCGCCCAGCCCTCAAGACCGCCGAAGGGCTGACCCTGTGCCCGGATTTTGCAGCCCAGGTGCAGGTGGACGGCGCCCGCCTGGCCGATCTGGCCCAGAAGAAGGCGATCTATCAGGAGTTCACCCTGTTCGGGCAGCGGGCCAAGGACGCGGGCATGGACCTGCGTCTGGTGGTGGGGAGCTGGTTGTGGTTTTTGCTCAACATGGTGATGACCTGGCTGGAGGGGCGCATGAGCGATCCCGCCCTCACCAACAAGCAGATGCACACGCTCCTGGACCGCTTCGGCCCGGCGCTGGTGCTGTTCGATCGGATGCTGAGCCAGAGCGTCGATCAGAAAAAGGCGGTGGCCGCCGCCCGCAGCAGCCTGGGGGCGCAGGTCGCCGAGGCCCAGGGCAAGGTGGCCGACGCCGAGGCGGCCCTTTCGGTGTGCCACGATCTGCCCGCCTCCCGGCAGGCCCTCCTGGAGGCGGCCCGCCGTCACCAGGCCCAGGCCGCCACCCTCGGGACCCGGGTCGGCCGTCGCACATCGTCGGCTGATCGGAGATGGGGCAACCTTCCCTGCCGCCCCGAGCGGAGCGCCGCCGGGTGACCCGGTCGCGGCTGCCCGATCTCCGGGCCCCGACCTCCTTCGCCGACGATCTCGACGATGGCGTCGAGTAGGTGCCGGAGCCCGTGCCCGACCTGCCCCTGGTGGTCCAGCCGCCGCGTTGTGCTCTGCCCGCCCGGTACGATTTCCTTGCGCCACGTCGCTGCCGAGGAGAGCACCCCATGATAGGTCAGCAAGTGCTTGTTGGGCGGGGGCACCAGGACCGCGAGCTTCTCCAGAAGCTCCATGGGGGTAAAACTCAGGTACCGAGTCCCATCCGACCCTGTGCGCTTGAGGGTGAAAATTACGTCGGCCGAGGGCAACAGCGACAGCCGCTGCCGCACAAGGCCGGTCGCAGGATGGAGCGGCACAGCCGCTCCCGCTCCTGCTTGTGCCCGGCGCCCACGTTGGTGTGGGCATGCACGTTGAAGCCGTCGGAGCCGGCGCACAGATAGCGCTCCCCCGGGGGCAGAAGCACCGAATGACCACCCAGCCGCCGGACTCGCCAGCCGGCCTTGGGCCCGGTGGCGATGCGGCCCTGGATCGAGGCGGCGCACAGCTTGTCCCACAGGCTCTGCTCCTGGGCCTCGGGGTCGGCGCATCTGTCCCCGTCGCCGC
>JBBRLA010000382.1:0-8172 GCA_038231615.1 Polyangia bacterium
CCGCCCCAAGAAGGCGCCGCGCTCGCTGCCCGACTTCCTGACGCCGGAGCAGGCCATGGCCCTGGTCGAGGCCCCGGTGCGTTCGCCTGCGCCGGAATTGTCCATCGATAGCACGCCGTGCATCGAGAACCTGCGCGACGCGGCCATCCTGGAACTGCTCTACGGCTCCGGCCTGCGGGTCAGCGAGGTGGTCAAGCTGGACCTGCACCACATCACGCACGGCGACGGGGTGCGAAAGGACGACGGGCTGCTGACGGTGCGGGTGATGCGCGGCAAGGGCGGCAAGGATCGCATCGTCCCGGCGGGCCGCAAGGCGGCGTCGGCGCTGGCGGCGTACCTTCCCCGGCGCGACGAACTGCGCGATCCCAGGACCGGGGTGCTCGACCCCGAGGTGCTTTTCCCCTCGGCCAAGGGGACGCGGCTGGGGGTGCGTTGCGTACGCCGGCTGGTCGACGAGCATGCCGCGACGGCCCACGTGCCGGATACGCACCCCCACGCCCTGCGGCACAGCTTCGCCACCCACCTGCTCGGATCGGGCGCCGACCTGCGATCGATCCAGGAGTTGCTCGGCCACAAGCACCTGACCACCACGGCGCGCTATGCCCATGTGGACATGCAGTACCTGCTGGATCAGTACGCCCATCACCCGCGGGCGAATGCGGCGATCTCCCCGGAGGAATCCCCGCGGCCCCCTATCGGGAATGGCGAGGGCGAGGAGGACGAAGATTCAGAATGAAGTGCTTCCCCGTTACAAATTTGCCAGAATGCGCCCGCACAAGACCCACAGCCGAAGCAAGGAGGCCCCCATGACCCGGTTCAGCAGCATGTTCGTCGCATTCGCTCTGCTCACCCTGACCTCGACGGCGCGCGCCGAGATCAAGACCAAGGAAATCGAGTACCGGCAAGGCACGACCCCTCTGCGCGGTCTGCTTGCCTGGGACAGCGCCCAGAGCGGCAAGCGCCCCGGCGTGGTGGTGGTCCACGAGTGGTGGGGTCACAACCAGCACGCGCGGACGCAGGCCGTTCGCCTGGCCAAGGCGGGCTACGTCGCCTTCGCGCTGGACATGTATGGCAAGGACAAGGTCACCACCCACCCCAAAGACGCCCAGAAGTTCGCCGACGAGGCGCTTTCGGACCCGCAGATCGAGCGAGCGCGCTTCGACGCCGCCGTGGCGCAGCTCAAGCAGGCGCCGCAGGTCGACCCTGGCAGGATCGCGGCCATCGGCTACTGTTTCGGCGGCCACGTGGTGCTCGACATGGCTCGGCTGGGCGAGGACCTGGCCGCGGTGGCCACCTTCCACGGCTCGCTCGGCTCCAAGATCCATGCGCAAAAGGGCATCAAGCCGCGCATCCTGGTAATGGCCGGCAACGCCGACCCGATGGTCGGGGCCGACGCGATCGCCACCTTCAAGAAGGAGATGACCGACGCCGGCGCGCGCTTCGAGGTCATCATGTACCCCGGCGCCAAGCATGCCTTCACCAACCCCGATGCCGACAAGTCCGGCGTACCGGGCCTGTCCTACAACGCCGAGGCCGACAAGGAGTCCTTCGCCGCACTGCTCAAACTGCTCGGCGAGGTCTTCGGCACGGGCGGGGCGCGCTGACCACGGCCCGAATCGAAATCGACTATGATGCCCGCGGACCTACCCTGTGCAGGACTTGCCCAGACCGCTCAGATGTGCGCAGGATGTAGGCAGGGCATAGGCAAATCCTGGCGTCTCACGTATCATGAAAGAAGGGTGTCCAGCGTGTCCCCTTTACCGCCAAACGCCAGCGTTCACAGGCGCTCGATCGGCCTTTCGGCCAGACGACCCGGCTCGTCCGGGTTTGTCCGCCTGAGCCAAGGAGATCTCGCATAGATGGCCAATCAACGTCGAGAAGAAAACTCCCTCTTTCTGTCGCTCAAAGAGGTCCACGACATCGTCGCCGACCGGGTGCGTGAGGAGGAAGAAGAGAAGGTCCGCAAAGAGCAGGAGGTGGTGCTCGCTAAGGAGGACGCGATTCGCCGGGTCAAGGAAGAAGAAGAGGCCAAGATCCGCGCCGTCGAGGAGCAGGCGAAGCGGGAGCAGGACGAACGCGATCGCCAACGCCGCGAGGAAGAGCTGCGGATGCAGGAGGCCGAAAGCCGCGCCCGCATCGAGGCCCAGGCGCGCCTGGAAGAGACCCGCATCCGCGCCGAGGCCGAGGCGATCGCCAGCAAGCCCATGCCCTGGGGCCTTATCGCGGGGCTGACCGCTGCCCTGCTGATCCTGTCGGCGGGCACCATTGCCCTGGTGATGCGCCACCAGGAGCAGGTCAAGCAGGAGGAGGCCATCGCCGCCGACCAGCGCCTGCAGGTAGAAAAGCAGCGTGCCCAGGACGAGCACAAGAAGCTGCTGGCCGAGCAGGCCAAGCTGGAGGACAAGGTCGCGAATCTGCAGGGGCAGTATGACCGCGCGAAGAGCAAAGAGGAGCAGCGCCGCCTGGCCGAGCAGCTCCACGAGAACCAGGCCGCCGCGTCCCGGGCCTCGGCAGCCGCCTCAGCCGCCGCTAAGGCAGCGGCGGCAGCGGCAAAGGAGGCGAAGCTGAAACGCTGCGCCAACTCCAACGACCCGCTCTGCGGAACCTGAGCAGGGGCATTTTTCGGCCCGCCGCGCGGCCCTTCCTTCCGCCGCCCCATGCCTTCCTTCACCACCCGTTGCCGCTTCAGCCGGTCTGTATTATAGGCAAATCCATGAACTACACCGAAATCCGCGTCGAACTCCCCGAAGGCCGAGCCCAGCCGTTCGCCATATGGCTCTGCGAGGAAGGTCTGGGTTACCAGGAGGCCGATCAGAGCACCCTGGACCCACCCCCGGTGGGCCGGGTGCGCTTTCACCTATATGTCGAGCCCGGCAACCAGGGCGACGTGCTCGCCAGCCTGCATGAGACGCTGGACCAGCACCCCGGCAAGGCCCCTCCCGGGACCGCGGACGAGGTGAGTGTCACCGTGTCCGAGCGCAACGAGGACGAGTGGCGCGACGCCTGGAAACGCTACTTCAGCACCCGGCGCATCGGCCGGCTGGCTATCGTCCCAAGCTGGGAAGAGGACGCCCACGTCCCGGGTGTGAACGAGGTGGTGCTGCGCCTGGACCCGGGGCGCGCCTTCGGCACCGGGGGCCACCCCAGCACCCGCCTGTGCCTGCGGCTCCTTGGCGAGCAGACGGACTCCTTGGGCGCGACAAACGGCCGGCAGACGCAGGTGCTGGATGCCGGTTGTGGCTGCGGGGTGCTGGCGATCGCCGCACTCCTGCTCTGGCCGGAGGCGCACGCCGTCGCCCTGGACATCGACCCGGAGGCGCTGGAAGTCACCCGGGAGAACGCGGTGCGCAACAAGGTGCTGGATCGGATGGACATCTCGGGGCAGGAGATCGGGGCCCTACCCGGGACCTACGACCTGGTGCTGGCCAACCTCAGCGGGCCGACGCTGCTGGAACATTCGGACCCGCTGGCCGGGAAGGTCCGTCCGGGCGGCACCCTGGTGCTCTCGGGCATCCTGACCTGGGAGGCCGAGGACGTCGCCGCGCACTATGCTAGCCTGGGCCTCTCCCTTTCGCGCCACGAGACCGAGGAGGAGTGGTCGGCGCTCCTGCTCTTTAGATCTCTCGGGCCGGCCCCCGCGGCGTGACCCGCCTCTTCCTCGACCCACAGCGCCTCGCCGTCGCCGCTCAGGCCTTGTCCCAGGGTCAAGCGGCGGAGGTGCTGTTCGATGGCCCGGATCACCATTACCTGGCCCACGTGCTGCGTCGGCGCCCAGGGGACCGAGTGCTGCTCCTCGACGGAGAGGGGCGGCAGGCGGAGGCAGTGGTGGTCCGTGTCGCCGGGGTCGCTGTCCTGCGGATCGATCCCGCGGGGCTACATGGGCCCCCGGGCGCCGGGATCACCCACCTGACGGCAGCGGAGATGGGGCCGCGGGTCACGTTGCTCATGGGGTTGCTGAAGGGGGACAAGTTCGACCTGGTCGTGCAGAAGGCCACCGAGCTGGGGGTCAGTCACATCATCCCGGTGCTCTGCACCCGCAGCATCGCCCGTCCCGAGGGACGGCGAGCGGAGGAGCGGCAGAAACGGTGGGAGCGCATCCTGCGCGGGGCGGCGCAGCAATGCCGCCGGCCCGACTTGCCGACGATCTCGCCCATCGTCGAGTTGATGAAGGTGCTGGCCACGGGTTTCTCGGAGAACGGCGCTGCGCTGCGCTGCGCGCCATCGGAGGCGAATCAGTGGACCCTGGCCGGGTCGTTGCGCTTGCTTCCTTTCGAGGGGGCGCTGCGCCGGCCGGTGCTCTCGGTGCTGCCGGCGCGGCTCCCTGCGGGGAGCGAGATCGCCGTGCTGCTGGGGCCGGAGGGCGGTTTCGCCCCCGAGGAGGTCGTCGCGGCGCAGGCGGCGGGCTTCATCCCCTGCGGCCTGGGCCCGCGAATCCTGCGGGCGGAAACCGCCGCGCTGGCAGTGCTGGCCGTGATCGCAGTCGTTTGCGGCGATCCCCAAGGATAGGGCCAACGTCAGGGAGACGACCCAGGCCAACGCCAGGGAGACGAACCGGGTCAAGACCCGGGACAACAATCAACCGGGCGGCAGGCGAGACAAGGTGCATGGCCGTGCAGGAACATTGCGATTTCTGCCGGGCGCTTATAAAGTACGCGCATGGCTCTTGCGGCCGCACAGGCACAAGCTTCACCTATGACTCCGGATCCGCCGCGCTTCCGCATCGCCGGCTTTTGGCGACGGGCGGCAGCGGCGGCGATCGACCTCTCGCTGCTGCTGCCGGTCTTCGCCGTGCTGGGGGCGCTGCTCTCGGTGCTGCTGGGACGGCCGCTGCCCCGTCTGGGCGAGGTAGGACCGGACCTCTTGCTCTCGGCAATGCTCGATGGGAGCATCGTGGGCGAGGCACTTTTCCTTCTGAGCGGCATGGTGCTACTGCTTTATTTCTTTCTCTTCCACTCGGTTCGCGGGCAGACCCCCGGGAAGCGGCTGCTGGGACTGGCGGTGATCGACGTCTACGGTGAGCGCCCCGGGCTTGCCCGGACCCTTCTTCGAACGTCCGGTTACGTGCTCTCGGCGGCGCTCTTCTCGCTCGGTTTCCTGTGGATCGGCTTCGATCGGGAGCGGCGCGGCCTGCACGACTGGCTGGCCGGCACGTACGTGGTGCTCGCGCGATGACTTCACGTCTTTCGTCGCTCCTTGTCCAGGATGGCCTGGTGACCGCGCAACGCATGGCGGACGCCTTCCAGCGCCAGGTGATCTACGGCGGCTCACTCGACACGAACCTGCTGGAGATGCGGGTTATCGATGAGGAAGTCCTGTTGACCTACCTGGGCCGCTCGGCCAGCTTGCCGACGCAGCCCGTGGGCATCGCCGCCATGGGACAGCCCTCGGCCAAGATGCTGCGCAACTTCCCGCACGTCATCGCCGAGCGCTTTCACGCAGTGCCGGGCGAAAGTATCGACGGCGGGGTATTGCGGGTACTGGTGGCCGACCACGCCGAGCCGCAGGACATGGAGGCGCTGGCCCAGGCGGTGCGCATGCGCATCGAGCCGTGGATCGCGCCGGAGTTCCGCTTGGTCGAGGCGATGGACGTCATCTACGGGGTGCCGATGCCGCCGCGCTTCCTGCGGCTGCTCACCCGTAGCAAGCAGGCCTTCGAGAGCAAGCCCCTGCCCGCCCCGCGGCTCATCGATCCGGTGCCGCGCTTCGGCAACCTGCAAGAGTTCCGCCTGGACGGAACGCAGGAGCCGAGCCTACCCGGGGTACCTCAGGAATCGCTGACCCCCGAGTCGATGATCCCCAGGCCGTCAGCCACGACCCCACCGCCTCCACCGCCCCCGCGGGTCGAGGTGGCCAGCGAAGACGCCATCATCAGCGAGGCCCCCAGCGATTTCCACTCGGCCCCGACCCGGGTAGACGCGGTGCCGGAGCTGATCTCCGAGCAGTCGGCGCCGGTGATGCCGGTGAAGATCGAGGCAGTACGCCTCGAGGAGGCGCCCCTCGTCGCGCTGGTGCGACAGCCTGCTGCGCAGAAGCCATCGGTGCCGCCGCCTGCCGCGTCGGTGCCGCCGCCTGCCGCCGTGCAGAAACCGGCCGCGCCCTTAACACTCGCCGCCGCGCATCCGCAAGCGGTGCCGCAGACTCAGTTCTCCGGCAAGAAAAAGAAGAAGCGCCGCGGCGACGCGCCCAAGATCCCGCCGCCGGCCCCGATCATTGCCAAGCCGGTCATCATCCCGCCGGGCCAGCCAATCCTGCCCGCCCGCATCGAGACGACGCCTGCGCGTGCCGAGGCCGTACCGATGCGGCAAGAGTCCGTCCCGACCCGCCGCGAGATTGCGCCGCCCCCAGTCGCGCCGGAGATGGCCATCAATGAACGGCGTTCCGCTTCGCTGCGCGCTATTGAACCCAGTGTGGTGGTTACCGATCTGCCCAATGAGGTCCGTGCCGCCGAACGTGATGACACTGTCGTGCAGCTGGCGCAGGAGATGCCGAGCCCCCCTCGGGGTATGTCCTTTTCGGACGCCCCGCCGCGGCGCTCAGATCTCACCCCGCTGCCTTCCCCGGTGCCGCCGCCCTCGGAGTTCTCCGGGCCCAATTCGAGCCTGGTCTCGGGGCTGCACGGGGTGGTGACTGCTCCCGACCAGAGCAAGACCTCCGAGCCGATCCCGGTGCCGATCGACAGCGGTCGCCTGGGCGAGCAGATCATCCACGGCCACCCAGGCCTGACCACGCCGGTGCCCCGGGACGGATCGCGGGTCGCCGTGGCCCTGCCTGCGGTACGGCCGGAGCCACTCTCTTTCGAGGCCGCCCGGGAGATCATCGCCAAGGCCGAGGAGCGCGACCAGATCTTCGAGGTGCTCTGTCGCGCGGTGCGCGGCCGGGCGGCCTTCGCCGCGGTGTTCACCGTCCACGGAGACGTCGCTTTCGGACGAACGGCACTGCATGACGAGTGGCTCGACCGGCAGGCCCTGGGGAAGGTGGCGGTGCCGCTTGACCGCCCGTCGGCCTTCCGCATCGCCGTGAAGGGGCGTTCGCCCTACGTCGGACGCCTGGGCGACCAGCCGGCGGCGGGGGAGCCGCTCTCGGTCCTTGGGCGCAAGCCCCCTCTGATGGGGGCGGTGCTGCCAGTGCTGGTCCGCGGGCGGGCCGTGGCGCTGCTCTACCTGGACGACGCCGGCAGGGACCTGTCGTCCAGCCTGATCGACGATCTGCGACCGCTGGTCAGCGAGGTGTCCCAGGCGTTCCAACGGCTGGTGTTGCGCAGCCGGGCTGGCGGCTTCGGCGGCGAGGAGAATGGCGATCGCCGCGGACGCGTTCAGGAAGAGATGCTGGCGCCGACCACCAGCGCGTGGCGACCCGATCGGGACAAACGAGGGCGGGCGACCCTGGCCCGCTTCTCTCCCGCCGAGGTGGCACGCCAGCCGGAGCCGGCGCAAGAGAAGGTCATTGAGGTCAAGGACACGCCGCGGATCGAGTCCGAGGCGCCCCGGCGGCCGGTCAGCGGAGACGGCACACCCCGGGAGTCCCAGGAAGGGCCGACGACGCGGCTGCGCAAGGGGCAGGTCGATCGCGAGGCGCCGCGGTCCATAGATCGCGAAGCGCCGCAGGCGCCGCGGTCCATAGATCGCGAAGCGCCGCAGGCGCCGCGGTCCATAGATCGCGAAGCGCCGCAGGCGCCGCGGTCCATAGATCGCGAAGCACCGCAGGCGCCGCGGTCCATAGAGCCCAAGGCCAGCCCTGGCTTCGATCTGACACCAGCCCCGGTAGCGTCGAAACCTGTGACCTCCGAGGCCTCGAAGCCGGCGACCCCGCTTGGACCCACGACCCAGGCGATCTCCACGGCCAAGTCGACCCCCGCGGCCAAGGCGGCCTCCGCGCTCAAGGCCCCCCCCGCGACCTCCGCAGGGAAGCCAGCCCAGGCGACCCCCGCAGGGAAGCCGACCCAGGCGACACCAGCCGGCCCTGCGACCCGGCCGGGTGCCAAAGAGCCGGGTCGGCGCCCGGAGCCTTCGCCGGAGATCGTTGCGCGGCTGGAATTGGCGCGGGCGGAGAAGGCCGATGTGCCCCTCGCCGAGCTGCTCTCGCGGGCCAGCAACGGCGATGAGAAAGCCGCGGCGCGGTTGCTCGCGGGCGGCGAGGACGCGGCACGGCTGGTGGTGATGGCGCTGCCCGGTC
>JBBRLA010000383.1:0-8158 GCA_038231615.1 Polyangia bacterium
GAATCGGTACAACGTCTCAATCGCCTGGTGGCGTCACTGCTTTGGGAAGAGACAATCGCGGTTGGTATGGAGATAGGATTAGAAGCGTCTCAATCGCCTGGTGGCGTCACTGCTTTGGGAAGCCTTGCCGAATGGGGGAATCTGACCCAGAATGGGAGCGTCTCAATCGCCTGGTGGCGTCACTGCTTTGGGAAGCCTGGCGGCCCCGGCCTGGTCGATCATTCCCGTCGTGTCTCAATCGCCTGGTGGCGTCACTGCTTTGGGAAGCGAGGCAGCACATCGCGGCAGTGGCGCTGCGCCGCGTCTCAATCGCCTGGTGGCGTCACTGCTTTGGGAATCTCAATCGCCTGGTGGCGTCACTGCTTTGGGAAGCCACTGAGTATCACGCCTGCCGCGTCTGCAACTCCACGCCTCGATCAGAGCCCGGCACTTGTTCGCAGTGCGAGGAGCACGAGCGGCTGGGCCGCAAGCTCCTGGATGCCACTCATCTGGCGATCCTTCACGGCGACAGCCTCCCAGACGTCCCCGCCAGGGAAGACTGGTTCACCGATGCGGCGAAGGAGCTGGACCTTTGCGCGGCCCTGCTCACGGAGGACGAGGCCGGGGCCTTGCTCACGCACCAGCGGGGGCAGTCGAATCCGGCGGATCTGCTCCTCTTTTCCCTGCACGAGACGAAGTTCCTGCCCGATGCGCCGCCCAGCGTGGGCCAGGGATTTCGCTTCCTGGCCAAGGCCGCGCCGCGCCCGACCGAAGACCTCAGCCGCCCGGACATGGGCGAGGCAAAGGCAGGCGATGTGCTGCCCTTCGAGGGCATCGCCCACCTGAGCAGGGGAACGGCGTTGCTGGGCGTTCTCAAGGCCGACGTGGACCACCTGGGGCTCCTTCTGGGGGCTGGCACGACGGACAAACACCCGCCGACCCTGGCCCGCCTGTCGGCGCAGAGCTTCGCCGTGGACCTGTTCTTCTGCGGCTGGCTCGACACCCTGTGCAAGCGCCTCTCCGCCGATTGGCGGCAGCGCCATGAACAGCGGAAGGCGAAGGCCGCGAAGGGCCTTTCCGCCCACAAGTGGCACGACAAGGTCGAGGGGCTCTTCTACGTCCTTTATGCCGGCGGGGATGACCTGCTCCTTGTCGGTCCATGGGATGCGGTGATGGGCTTGGCGGGGGCCCTGCGGAAGGACTTCGCCAGGTACGTCTGCGGCAATCCCAACGTCACACTGTCGGCGGGGTTGGTGCTGGTCAAGCCGCGCTATCCGGTCCACCGCTTCGCCAAGGCCGCCGACGAAGCCCTGGAGCAGGCCAAAAACGAGCGCGACCGCATCAGTATCTTCCGCCAGTCGGTCCCGTGGACGGAGCCCTTGCAGCCCACGGGCTATGACAAGCTCCTAGAACTCGGCCATAGCCTTCTGCACCGCCTGGAAGAAGGAGAAGAGGGACGGAAGCTGCCGCGCACGCTGCTCCACGATCTGGGCCGGCTGGCTCGCGAGGGGCGCGGCCCAATCGATGGGGACAAGAAGCCCAAGGCGAGCTGGCGGCCGAGCCTGTACTACACGCTGGCACGGCGCATGGACCGTCGCGATGCCGAGGTCGTGGGCAGGCAGATCCTGGATCTGATGCACGACTTCCAGCGCATCGTCGTCCCGATTTCGTATGCCAGCTATGCAACCCGAAAGGAGGGGTGAGATGGCCAAGGCCGAAGCGAGCGCCCCAAAGCACAAGTCAATTGACGAGATCAAGAAGAAGATCTTTGAAGCTACGCCCATGAGGCGGCTGCCGCAGGAGGACTTCGCCGAGGAATACGGGCTCGCCGACAGCCTGGCGGTGGCGCTGGGGAGGAACCTGAACGCCACCCAGTTGCGCAAGGTCTTCGACGAGATCAAGCGCGTTCGGCGCAAGTTGGAGGACAACTTTGATCTCAAAGTCGATCGCGACAAACCTTTCGATCGGGCGCCGCTCTTGCGCCTGATGCCGCTTCTGGCGTTCGCCGTTGGGCGTAAGCTGTTGCCGCGAGAGTTCTACGACATCCTCAAGCACTGCCTGGGCAGGCAGCAGCTTGTCACCAACGCCGACTTCCTGCAGACCGCTTATTTCATCGAGGCCGTGCTGGCCTTCCATAAATACCAATCCACCATGGGCCAGAAAGGGCAGTCATGAGCGACTTCTTTTTCAAGGGCAAATACTTGCTCCGCGCGGAACTGCATTGCGTCACCGGGTTGCACATCGGGGGGACCTCCACCGGCATCGAGATCGGCGGCATGGACAATCCGGTGCTCAAGGACCCGCTGACGGAGATGCCCTATGCGCCCGGCTCATCGTTGAAGGGCAAGCTGCGCGCCCTTCTGGAGTGGAGCAAGGGCCTGATCGGCGAGAACCGCAACCACCAGAACAGCTACGTCGCCTATGCCTGCGAGGAGCTGATGAAGCCCAAGGCGGAGGCGGCAGACAAGGCGCGCTGGGACCAAGCCCTGTCCATCGCCCGGCTCTTCGGCCCGGCCACCAACGAAGCCCAGGTGCGCAAGACCGCCGGCCCCAGCCGCCTGACAGTGCGCGACGCCATGCCGACGGAGAAGACCCGGAAGGAATGGGAGCAGAAACTCGGCGAGGGGGTCTACACCGAGGTCAAGACCGAGAACGCGCTGGACCGCCTAACCTCCGAGGCCAACCCGCGCCCCATGGAGCGGGTGCCTGCAGGGTCCAGCTTCGGCGCCGAGCTGATCGTCGATGTGTACAGCATGGACCCGCAGGGCGGGCGGGAGCTGCTTGAAGACCTGTTCGCCGGGCTCTTGTTGCTGGAACAGAGTGCGCTCGGGGGTTCGGGCTCTCGGGGCAGCGGGCAGGTGCGCTTTCAGAAGCTGGGGCTGGAGTGGCGTCCGCTGTCCTACTACCGGGGTGGAGGCAAGATCGAGACGATTGCCCTCGGCGGGGATGCCAGCGCCGAAGCAGCGCGGGATTCGCTTCGCGCGATGAAGACGCTGCCGTCGGAGCAGCAGGGATGAACACGTACGCAGTGTACCTCCGGCCGCGGGGCTCGCTGGCCTCGGAGCTGCACTCGGATACCCTGTTTGGCGCCGCCTGCTGGGCGTTGCGCCTTCTGGGCGAGGACGTGGGCGCGCTGCTATCGTCCTTCGACCCTCCTCGCTTCGCCTTCAGCTCGGCCTTCCCGTGCTACGTCCGGCGTGACAAGAAGATTCGGTTCTACCCTCGCCCGCTCACGCTGGAGCCGACCCTGGAGCAGATCGATGCCCTGGTCCTGGAGGAGCAGAAGCGGCAGCCACTCAAGGCCCGCGAGCGACTGGTCACGCTGACCGGATGGGCCAAGAAGCTACGCTCGGTGAACTACCTGTCCGAGGAACTGCTGACGGAGGTGGTAACGGGCAAGGCCGACGGCGATCAGCTGCTCCGTCGCTACCGCGAGCACAGCAGCGGCAAGAATGACGTCGAGAAGGCCGACGATCTCCTCTTCTCTTACGCGGAGAAGGAGCGGGTGCGCAAATTCGACGGAGATCTTCATGGGATGCGCAGCCAGCAGGCGGTGCAGCATAACCAGGGCGACCGGATGCTCGGGGCCGCGGGGCAGGGCCTGCTCTACTACGTGGACGAGATGAGCTTCTCCGAAGGTGCCTGGCTTTGGTGCCTGGTCCGGGCGAGCGAGAAGGACATGGACAAGCTGGTGCGACCGGCGCTGCGCCTGCTGGCTGACACCGGCCTGGGACGCGACCGCAGCAGCGGCAAGGGTCACTTCGACATCAACGCCGATGCGCAGCCGTTCCAGCAACTGCCACAGGCGCAGGGCGGCAACGGCTGGCTGAGTCTGTCGCGCTACCTGCCCAAGGCGGAGGAGATGGCGGTATTGGGCGAGAAGACTGCGGCCCCGCTGTGCTATCGCCTGACGACCTTGTGGTCAAAACGCGAGCGGCGCTTCCCTTCGGAGGGACGGAGTGGGACCAGTGAGCCGGTGTACAAGCGACGTCTGCGCGTGTTCGCGGCTGGTTCGGTGTTTCCCGGCGGAGGGAAGCGGGACACGGCCCAGGTCCGCGGGCGCCTGGTCCCGGTGGCGCCAGCCGAAGAGGAAGGGTGGACCGTGTACCAGAGCGGGCTGGCCATCGGCGTGCCGATCAAGACCGCGTGAGCCGGGAGGGTCGTATGGCGGAACAGTTTATCCGACGTGAGCTGACGATCCAGGTGCTGACCCCGCTGCACATCGGCTGCGGGGAGAAGCTGCGTCGGCATTCCTTCGTCCAGGAGGGCCGGAGCCTGCTCGTTCTGGACGAGGACAAGCTCCTTGACTGGGCGCGGGCCAGCGAGAAGAACGCCACCGTGCTGGAGGACTTCGCCGAAGAGGCGGACCTGCCCCTGGATGCCTTCTTCAAGCAGCAGCACCTGCCGGCGCATCGGTACATGGCCTACCGAGTCCCGGTGGTCAGCGGCGAACCGCGAGAGTTGCAGCTCTTCATCAAGGCGCCCGGCCACCAGCCTTATGTACCCGGGTCGTCGCTGAAGGGAGCGGTGCGCAGCGGACTTTTGCGCGGGGCGCTGCTGGGGGATGAGGAGATGAGAATGCAGGCCGGCAAGGTCGCCGGGGGCCTGGCTTATCGCGGAGAAGACAGCGACGATTTGCAGGCCGTCCTCTTTGTTCCATCCGCGGATGTGCCCGAGGGCCGCCGGCCCAACTACGATCTGATGCGCACGCTGGCCTTTTCGGATTCGACGCCGGCACCGGCAGGCGCGCTGGAAGTCTGCGAGGTCAAGGTGCTCTCGGCCCGCCTGGGACGGAACGAGGAGCGCTCGCTGGGATTCAAGGCGGGCGGCGCGGGCAGGGACATGATCATTTACGTCGAGGCACTGAAGCCGGGGACGCGGCTGACCGGGTCGGTGCTGTGGAATCAGGCGCTTCTAGATCCCACTGGACCGGCAAGCGGGTTGGCGCTGCACCGGAGACGCGACCTGATCCTGGGGTTCTGCGGCGTGTGCCAGGATGCGGTGCGAGACCTCATCGACCAGGAGATCTCGTTCTACCAGACCCACGGCCAGCGCGACCTACAGCGTTTTTACGAGGCTCGCGGGGAGGAGTTGGAAGGCATGCGGGAGCGGCAGACGTTCCTGTGGCCGCTGGGTTGGGGCACGGGCTACGATGCCAAGACCGTCACCGACCTTTTCGGCGAGCAGGTGTTCCGGGACGTGGCGCATCACTACAAGAACACCCAGAGGCTGGGCCGTCCCACCGGGGGGGATTGGCTGGGCCCTGAGTTGTCGCCCAAGTCGCGCAAGGTGGCGCTGCGGCAGGATGGCAAGCTGGAGCCGATGGGCTGGCTGCGTATCGAGATCAAGGACTAGCCGGATGGGGATCGTCCACTTCATGCCAGTCGGCTGCTCGCCTGGAGCGGTGACCTCGGCGCTGTCCTATATCATCCACAACCCCGACTTCCGCGAACCCTACCCTGGCGCCCCTTGCCAGGATCTGGTGGTCTTTTGCTCTCGCGATGTCTATTTCGGGGAAACGCCCGCCGAGAAGTATCACTGGAATCAGTACGGAAAGCATCACCCTCGCCAGGGGTGGAAGCAGCCTCCCCACCGAGAATCGATGCGCGAGGTGCTGCGCGAGTTCCTGAAGAAGGAAGGCATCCGGGAGCAGATGACGAAAAAGGGTCACCTCTATTTCTGGCCCATCGATGACGTGGACGACTTCGAGAGTTGCTTTCGCGCAATCGCCACTGCTGCCTTGGCGCTGGGTCGGCCTTCGGGGGTCGGCCGTTTGCTGTGGGCCAACCTGACCGGCGGCACCAACATCCTGAACTCCGCCCTTTTGGAGGTGGCGTTCCTGAGCGGCCTCTTTGGCAAGATTTTCTATGCCTTCATCAAGAGTCCCGAAGACCAGGCTTATCTGCAGCCGGTCAGCACAGCGACGGACCAGTACAGCCTGCGTCCCGTTCCGCTCATCAAGTGCCGGGCCGATGAACACTACTACCGCGTACTGAAAGGCCTGGACATAGTGAACGGTTGGTTACCCGACGACGATCTGCTGAAGTGCCTGAAGCAAGGTGAGCACTCCAAACCAGAGGACGAGCACTACTTCAATAAGATGGATCTCCCGACCTTCCGCGCCCAGGTCCTCAACAAGATGGACGATCGCGAGATCGAGCGCGAAAGGGTTCCCAAGATGGTGGACGGCGAGGAGAAGGAGATCAAGGGGCAGAGAAACCGCATCGCCTCTGCCGGACGCGAATCACTGAATCGGCTGGCGGACCCGCTCTTCCAGGCCCTGGTGGACCGTGGTCAGGTTATTGCGCATGAGACCTCCGATACTTGGGTCAAGGAACTGCAGAAGTACCGCGATGACGATGAGGAAGGCGTGTGAGCGAGCTGTGCATTCTGACACTGGCCCTGCGTCCGCTGGCGGTAACGCCGGCGCCGCCGCTTTCAGGCTTGCTCGCGCGCAGGCTGTTTCTCGAAGCAATCCAGGACCAAGGCGGGGTCCTGGAGGGGATCGGGCAGCGCTCCCCGGGAGGTCTGCCGTACACGGTGTCTGAGCTTGGCGGCGCCGATGTGAAAGAGCCGCTGGACCCGGCCCGCGAGTACGCTCTGCGCTTCACCGCCCTGACCCCTGCTGTGGCGGCAGCGCTCGAACTGGCCGGAAGCGGTGGGCGTCTTTCCCAGGGGCGAGAGCTGCTGCTGGGTGACATCCCTTTTCGGGTAGAGCGGATCGAGGCAGAGAGCACGGACTATCAGCAGCTCGGCGGCCCCTGGCTACTGGGCGAGCGACGACCGGCAAACCGTTTCGCCATACGTCTGATAAGCCCAAGCACCTTTGCTCGCGGGGCCCATTACCTGCCTGTGCCGCTGCCCGGCCTGGTCTTCGGCGGGCTGCTGGAGCGCTGGAACACCTTCGCGCCGGTGGCCCTACCCGCCGAGGTCGCCGCCTTCGCCGAGGAGGGTCTGGTGCTCAGCAGCTACCGCCTGAGCACTCGCAGGATGATGCCAGGCGATGCGGGCCTTTTGAGCGGCGCGGTCGGCGTTGTTCGCTACAGCGCGCTGCGCCCTGAGCGCTACTTCCTGAGCGTGTTCTCGCTGCTCCTGAGTTTCGCCCGTTTCGCCGGGGTAGGCGCGGCCACCGAGCTGGGCATGGGGCAGTGCGAGTGTGAGTTCTCATGAGCATCGACCCAAGCCGGATTCGCGTAGATGTCACGTTCGGCGCCACCGGAGGCCCGGTGCCTCGCGATCATGGCCACGCGCTCTTTGCTGCGCTGAACAATGCCCTGGGCGATCTGCACGAGGCGGAGTGGCTGGCGGTCATGCCCCTACGCGGAGAAGTGCGACCCGATGGCCTGCTGGCTCTTTCGAGTGGACAGGCAACGCTGAGGCTGCGTGTGTTGCCGGCGGCGCTGCCGCGTGTGCTGCCTCTAACTGGCGTCGAGTTGCACATAAACGGCCATCCCCTTCGACTGGGGGCACCAAAGATATACGCGCTGACGCCGGCCCTGGCGCTCTACTCGTCGTTGGTTGTGATGACAGGGCTGATGGAGCCGGAGCCGTTCGCCGACGCGATCCGGCAGCGTCTGGATCAGCTCGGGGTGCGGACCGCGCTGACGTTGGGACGGCGGCGGGTGATGACCATTGGCGGGCGGAAGATAGTCGGATTTGGTGTCGAGTTGAGGGACCTTGCTGAAGAGGATTCTCTCCTCGTGCAGTACGAGGGCCTCGGCGGGAGACAGCGGCTGGGCTGCGGGGGGTTTGTGCCTCTTGTAGAGCGCTGAACCGGGGGGTGACGAGATTCAGAGCTTCAGCAGCTTGAAGGCGTGGGTCCACTGTTGACGCAGCATGCCCGGGGCGCACCAGAGCTGGCACAGGGCCTCGATAGGACGGACGCGGAGGCCGGCACCGTTCGCCACCCGCCATAACTCCCCGCCCTGCCGGCACAACGAAAGTCCCGACAAATGCTGTCCGTGCTGTCCGCGCTGTCCGAAAGCCAGAAGAATCAGGCACTTGCGAAAAGGCGTTGCCGTCCGCACTCCGCACTGCTGTCCGTCCGTGCCGTCCGCAAGGGTCGCCAGCCTGCTCCCGGTGCCAGAAGGAGCTGGAACGAATTAACTTGGCCACGTCTCTTGAAGTTCATGTGGGATCCGGGCGTCAAATGACCAAGTTAATTCGTTCCAGCTCCTAA
>JBBRLA010000384.1:0-8149 GCA_038231615.1 Polyangia bacterium
CTTTTTCACGAGGGTTTGGCCGGCCCCGGGGCGAAGACGTCCGCGGGGGTCTGAAACAGGGGCTCCAGCAGGTGGAAAAGGGCGGCGTGGCGCTTCAGCCAGGTCTTTCTGGGCAGGGACCAGCTCCCGACCACTTCCCATCCCATGGGGCCTTGGCCCAGGAGTTCCAGGGTGCGGGCCTCCGGGTCGGTGGTGCCGGAGGTGGAGGGGCCCAGGCGGTCGCGTTTCAAGGCCCGCGAAAGCTCGCGGTTCCGGTCCAGGTCATATTTGATGTGCACGGGGGCCGGGGACCAGTTGGGGTTGCGCCGCTCGGCGGAGCCGACGCCGATGATGACCTCGACGCGCTGGCCGTTCACGATCTGGGACCAGCGGACGCGGGCCCTGGCGACAAGGTCCCCGGACAGGACGCCCGAGAGAGTCGCAGGGGGGACCCTGGGCTGGGCGCTGGCCCGCGAAAAAAGGGCGCAAAAGGTACCCAGAAAGCCAAGGGCGCAGGCGATCGCCGAGGCCAGGGCGATCCGGCGGGCAGTGAAGGCCAAGATGACGACCATGGTACGTAAAGAGATCAGTAACACGGCTTCGGGCCGCCGGCCACCATGCTACGATCGAACGAAGGGCCCATGTCCAACCCTCAGCTCGACCTGCAGCCCGACCTCCAGCGCATCCGCTCCGCTCTCGCGGAGATCATCCAAGGCAAGGGTGAGGTCATCGACCTGGTGCTCATCGGCGTCCTGGCCGGGGGCCATGTCCTTCTGGAGGACGTGCCGGGGGTGGGCAAGACCACCCTGGCCAAGGCGCTTTCCCGGGTCTTCGCCGTGTCCTTCAGCAGGGTCCAGTTCACCCCCGACCTTTTGCCCACCGATATCCTCGGGGCGCAGGTGCTCAATCCCCGCGACGGCACCTTCGCCTTCCACCGCGGCCCGGTGTTCACCCACGTGCTCCTGGCCGACGAGATCAACCGCGCCTCGCCGCGCACCCAGGCGGCCCTTCTGGAGGCCATGAACGAGGCCCAGGCCACCATCGACGGGGTGTCGCACCCGCTGCCGCAGCCGTTCTTCGTGCTGGCCACCCAGAACCCGGCGGACTACCAGGGCACCTACCCCCTGCCCGAGGCGCAGCTCGACCGCTTCCTGCTGCGCGTCGGCGTCGGCTATCCGTCTCCCGAGGCGGAGCTGCGCATGCTCAAGAGCCGCCAGCACAAGGACCCGCTTTCTGCGGTGCGGCCCGTGGTGGACGAGGCGCGCCTTCTGGCCATGCAGGCCGCGGTGCGCGAGGTGACGGTGCGCGACGACGTTGCCCGCTACCTCCTGCGCATCGTTGAGAAGACCCGCTCCTACCCGGAGCTGGACCTGGGCATCAGCCCCCGGGGCGCCCTTTCCCTGTTCCGCGCCGCGCAGGCCCGCGCCTTTCTGTCCGGGCGGACCTATGCCAGCCCGGCGGACGTGCAGGCGCTTTGCGGCCCGGTGCTGGCCCACCGCCTGAAACTCACCACCCAGGCGCGCTACTCCGGCACCTCCGCCGAGTCGGTGGTCGCGGCCATCGTCCGCATGGTCCAGGTGCCCGCCTGACCGATACGCCGACCCAATGAAGACGATGAAGACCCGATGAAGATCAATTTCGCCCGACTGAACCATGTCCTCATCCCGACCACCAAGGACCAGCGCGACCGGCTGCGCGAAAGCCGCGTCGCCTTCCTGATGGTCCCCTTGATCTTTTTGTGGGAGACCCTGACCCCGGATGGGACGGCCTTCGCCCTTTCGGCGCTCCTTTGCGGGGCCCTGGGACTGGAGGTGACCAGCAATGACACGCATCTTTTATGGGGGGCGCTGACCGGGTTGCTTCTTGGCTCGGTGCTGCTTTCGCGCATCTATCGACTCGACGGAGTGCGCCTGCGGGTGAACGCCCCACAACGGGTCACCATTGGCGATGAGTTGACTTTTACCCTTTCTGCAATCAACGAGGGGGCGCGGGACCGCCGGGCGCTGCGCTTCGCCGGGCCCTTTCTGCCGTGGGACGGACGCTTCACTTCGCCCGCGCCGGGCCTGGCCACGCTGCCCAGTGGAGAGACCCGCTGCGTCGAGACCCGCGCCCGCTTCACCTCCCGGGGCGAACACCACCTGGACCCCTTCCGGGTGGCGGCCCTGTGCCCATTGGGACTTGCGCAAGGCCCCGGGGTCTACACCGGCGGCTGCCGATTCCTGGTGGTGCCGCCAATCGCCAACGTGGTGCGCATCGGCGCCCCACAGGGGCGGCGCCACCAGCCCGGCGGCGTCGCCCTGGCCTCCAAGACCGGCGAGTCGATGGACCTGCGCGGGGTGCGCCCCTACCGCCCCGGCGACCCGGTGCGCGACCTGCACGCGCGAAGCTGGGCCCGTACCGGCGTCCCGGTGGTGCGCGAATATCAGCAGGAGTACTTCAGCCGCATCGGGGTGATCCTGGACACCGATGAAGGACCGGCGGGGGGCCTGCTCGCCCGAGGCCCCAGCCGCAGCCGCAGCCAAGAAATATTCGCCGGCGAGGCGCTGGAACCGGCGCTCTCCCTGGCCGCCGGGGTACTTAGCTGCCTGAGCCGGGGCGAGGCGCTCATCGACCTGATCCTGGTGGGCGACAAGGTGCACCCGCTGACGCTGGGCCGGAGCCTGGGCAGCTTCGAGCAGGCCCTGGACCTTCTGGCCTGCGTAAAACCCGGGCCGCGCTTCGACGGCGAGCGGGTCTTCGCCAGCCTCTCGTCGCACATTTTGCGCTTATCGTGCGTGATCTTTCTGGCGCTGCGCTGGGACGCGGGGCGGGCCCGCCTGGCGGATCGGGTGCGCGCCATGGGGGTCGGCTGCAAGGTCTTGCTCATCGCGGAGGAAGCACCCGCCACGGGAGAGGATCCTCCCCTTCCCGTCTCACCCCGGGCCCTCGCCCGCGGGGAGGCGCTGTTCCTGTGACGGGCGCTGTCGCGACGACCGGCGCCGGCCCTCGGGTCCCGGCCTGGCTTCCGGCCGCGCTTTGGGGCCTGCCCCTGTGGATCGCCGCCGCGCTGATCGGCGTGGTGACCGGCAGCGCCGTGCTCTTCGTGGCATCCGCCGCCGCCGTGCTCCTGGGGGTGGCCCTGTCCCGGCGCCTGTCCACCGGGTCCTTCGGCGAGGTGCTGATGTGCCTGGCCGCGGTGGGCCTCTCGATCCCGCTGGCCTCCGCCTTGGTGCCACCCGGAGACGACGCCCGCCTGCCGGTGTTCTGGACCGGACTGGCCCTTTCCGGGCTCCTGTGCGCCGCCGCCCGCCTGCTTCTCGCCGCCCCGGCCGGCGGCCCCCGCTTTACCTACGTCCTGGGTCTGTGCCCCCTGGCTGCCTGCGGCCAGGTCCGCATCGGCCCGGTGTATCTGTTGGCCATCGGGTCCTATCTTCTCGCTGCCCTGGTCGCCCTGCGGGCCGAAGACCCGACCCGGACGCCGTGGGCCGCGCTGCCCCGGCGGGAACGATTCCTCGCCCTTTTGCTGCCGATCTTCTCGCTGCTCTTGTGGGGCGCGGTGACGGCGCCCCTGGTGCCGCTGCACGGCTTTGTCATCCAGCACTTCGATCTGTCGTACCTCGGCGGCGTCTCGGGCCGGGCCCGCGGTCGCTTCACCGACCGGATGCGCCTCGGGTCCCTCCGCGAGGTGCTCGACTCGGACCAGATCGTCCTGCGGGTCTATGATCCTTCCCAGCTGCCGGTGGACTACCTGCGCGGGGCGGTCTACGATCACTATGAGAATGGGCGTTGGCAGTCCCGTCGCCAGCGTCGTCTGGGTCCGGGACCGGTGGGCCGAGGGCCCCTCCCCGGCGCCAACGGGGTCGAGGTCCGCCGCGTTTCCGGCGACCCCGAGCGGCTCTTTTCGCCCCTGGCCCTGGCCGCGCTGAGCACCAACGGCGAGATCCTCACCGCCGACGACTTCGGCATCCTGCGCGGCGTAGAGGGCCAGGTCCGCCGGTACTGGCTGCGCGAGGGCCCGCGGCAGGTGGCCCTCCCGATGCCGCCCGGCCCTGACGACCTCCAGCTCCCGCCGGCCCTTAAGGCGCCCCTGTCCACACTGGCCGCCGAATGGACCGCCGGCCAGACCACCAGCGCCGGCAAGCTGGCCGCCATCGGACGCCGCCTGACCGGCGGCTATGCCTATTCCCTGAGCTTCCAGCTTTCGGGCAAAGGCGACCCGGTGCTGGAGTTCTTGCACATCCAGAAGCAGGGCCACTGCGAGTACTTCGCCGCGTCGATGGCGCTTTTGGCCCGGGCGGCCGGCGTCCCCGCCCGGGTCGTCGGCGGCTACCGGGTCACCGAACACAACCCGCTGGGGGGCTATCACCTGGTACGCGAGCGCAACGCCCACACCTGGGTCGAGGCCCACGTGCCGGGCACCGGGGACGCCGCGGGATGGGCCACCTACGACCCGACGCCCGCGGGCTCGCCGCCGGAACTGCGCACGGACACCCCGGGGTGGGCTGCCCTGCGAGACCTGCTGAACGCCCGGCTCGCGGGAGCGTGGGCCTGGCTTTTGGGGCGGAGCCGGACGGAGCTTTCGGCGGTGCTGCTAGCGGTGCTGGCGATCTTTTTGGCCATCCGCCGGCTCAGCGGGCGGCGGGTGGCCGGGGAAAAGACTGAAGATCGCTTCGACAGGCCGCTCGCCGGTTACCAGGACCTGGAACGGGCGCTCCTTGTGGAGGGCACGCGCCGGCTGCCCTGGGAGCCGCTGGAAGACTTCGCCCGACGAGTGAAGGATGCCGAGGCGGCGGCGCTTATCACCCGCTACGCGGCGCTGCGCTACGGCGGCCTAGGGGATGAGATCCAGATAGAAGCGGAACTCCGGCGCTGCGCCGGCAGACTGCTCGTGGTGACCGGTTGAAGCCGGAGTTTGCCAGTGGGGATTTCGTTACTCATTCGGAGTGGGGATTTCGTTACTCATTGCAAATGAGTAACGAAATCCCCACTTTCAAATGAGTAACGAAATCCCCACTTTCAAATGAGTAACGAAATCCCCACTTCAAATGAGTGGGTTCATCCATCCAGAAGAGGAGCGTTCTGTGGGGCGGCAGGCAACGCGCGTTGCCTTTCGAGCCGGGCATAGACCAGCGTCCGCATGATTTTGCAGGCCAGGTCCATGGCGCGTCTCAGCTTGCGCGCCCCATAGGGGAGGGAGGGTCGAATCTCATTCAGCGATCTCCAAGAGACGGGGATGCCGCCATCGACGATCAACGACAGCGCCATCATGCCCCTTACGACAGGGTCGGGGCTGTTCAGGTCGTGAATGACCAGGTCGATGATCGCGTGGTCCTGCTTGGGCACCGTGGACAGGAGCAGCTTCCGCAGCATCTCCGTCTTTTCCTTCTGGATGTCCCGCTCCAGTTCGTCCGTCCCTAGCAGGGAGAGCAGCACGTGTTCCACCTCGACCCGCCGCCAGTGAGGCAGCGTGGGCCCGAGCGCTTCGAGGATCGGCGCGTAATGCTGCCCGAGCGGCGGCAATTCAGCGTATCCCAGGGGGGTCGGACGAAAGCCGAGCGGCCAGTCGAGGGGCTTCACCTGGGTCGGGCACGCCAGCGCCACGACCTGGTCATCTGGCTCGACCTGGTCATCTTCCTCGCCGTCGTCGTCGTCTCGCTCGCCGTCGTCGTCTAGATCGCTGTCCCTCTCGAGATCTTCGCAGCGGCGGCGTTCCAGCGCTTCTTCCAGTCGGATCTGGTCTTTTTTCACCGCCTCCAGTTCGTCCGATAGGCCGCCGAGCCGGGCCGCATTGTCGTCGGGCCCGAAGGCCAGCCAGCCCGGCGGCAAGTTCAGCGCTCGGGCCAGCTTGACCAGCGTCGGCAGCTTGACGTTGCCCTGCATCTTGTCATTTTCGATGTTGTAGAAGCTCTTGCGTTCCACGCCTGCCCGCTCGCTCAACTCGGCCTGCGTCAGACCTCGCCACTCGCGCGCCAGGCGCAGCCGCTCCCCCAGGCCGGAAGACCGATACTCCGCTTCGCTTTCCATGCACCCTCCCTCATCCGCTTCATCAAGATCATTCATTCCGCCAGCAGCGGCGCATTTCGCATAACCGAAGGCGGTAGCACGCGCGTATCGTCGCGCCTCGGATGGAGCAAGTTTTCCAGGATCTCCAAAACGCACTCCGCCGCGCTTATCAGCCTTTCCTTGGAGCTTGGGATCTTGCGTCGCATCATCAAGAGCCGGTTGAACGAGACCGGGATGCCGCCATCCAGGATCAGCTCCAGCGCCATCCTTCCCGCGGTGGCGGGATCGCTGCTGTTCAGGCGCCGCATGACCTGCTCGACGGCAGTGCGATCCCGCTCGGGCACTATCGATAGCAGCAGTTCCTGGAGCCGGCCGGCCTCTCGCCGCCGCGACGCCTCGTCGACCTCCCACACCAGGGACACCAGCCACTGTCCGGCCAAAACCCGCTGCGGGCGAGGCTGGCTGGGCCCAAGCGCCAAAAGGACCGGCGCGTAGGACCGCGGCATCGGCAACAACTCCGGGTACCAGACCGCCAACGGGCGATAGCCATGCGGCCACACCGGGAACTTCGCCCTGCGATGGCGCTCTTCTTCGTCTTCCCGCCGTTGCTGCTGGTCCTCGTCCTCGGCTTCGTCCAGGTCGTCGCCGGCTTCGTCTTTCCCCCAATCTTCCTCGTTCTCGTCCTTGAGTTCGCCGTCGCCAAAGAAGCCGAGCCGTTCCATGTGCGTGGCCTGGTCGAGACGCTGCTGCTTCTCGGCCGCCACTTGTGCCAAAAGGTCGGCGACCCGGAACTCGCCGTCCTCATCGCCGAAGGTGAGCCAGGCCGGCGAGACATTCAGCGCCCGCGCCAGCCGCTCCAGCGTATGCAGCCCGATGTCGCCCTGCACCCTGTCGGTCTCGATGTTGAAGCAGGTCTTGCGGTCCAGGCCCGTCTTGAGGCTCAGCTCGGCCTGCTTCAACCCCTTTTTCTTTCGCGCCAGGCACAGCCGCTCCGCAATGCCGGAAATCCGTCGCTCTTTTTCGCTTTCCATCCACCCTCCGTGACCAGGCTCCACGATGAGGCCGGACTCTAGAGAGGTCCGCAGGGAGAATCAAGACGGATTCGTCAGTAACAAGAACGTAGGTTCCGATTCACAGCAGCCCTGCGCCGAACGGCACCGGTTCGCCGGAGACGAATGCCTCCAGATCGCGCCGGGCGTCCTTCGCCCGGTTGTCGCCGGTCTCCTGATAGCAGCGCACCCGGTATTCCAGCACCGGCCGCTGCCACGGGACGTGGGGCTCCATGCCGCCGAGCGCCTCGGCGCAGTGCGCCTTGAGATCGAGAAATCCCGAAATCTCGATCACCGCGGCCCGCCGCTCCTGGTCCAACATGAACCCGGCGAAGGGCGTGCGCAGCGTCTCGAAGAGCAGGAGCGCCGCGGGCCCGTCGTGGGAGGCGACTTGCACCGCCGCACGCAAGGCCCGGCTCATGATCCCCGGCAAGGGCCACGGGTCGCCGCGGTAGCGTTCGAAGGCCGATAAAAGCGCCGCCGCCGCCTGGGACCACTGCGCAAGGCGCACGAAAAGTTCCGCCTGCACCGCGTCGGCCTCCGTGGGCTGGACGAAACGCAGCCGGGTGACGAAGGGCAGCGACATCTCGCTCCCGGCGTCGGCCAGGATCTCGGCCATCAGCGGCAGTTCCAAGAGGTCGGCAGGCTCCTGTCGTTTCAGCCGGCTCCACCCGCGCAGCGCATCCTCCAGGCGGCCGTTCACGTAGGACGCCTCGGCGGTGGCGCGGGCGCGCTGCTCGGGGCTCATCCCCGGGCTGGGCGCGGGGCCGATCTGGCTGGCGGCGATCATCGAGATGCGCTGGTCGGCGACCCGGTCCCAGTCGACGTCGCCGCCGGTGGTTGCCGGCCGGTCCTCCTTGCGCTCTTGCGCCGTCAGCCACACCTCGCTGGCGTCGAAGCGTCCCTGGCCCACGGTGCGGGCGAAGCCGAACTCGACCTGGGTGCGGTCGTCGGTGTTGTGCGGCACCCCCGGAATGGCGGCGATGGACCGGGCCAGCGAGTCCCGCGCCACGAAGCGCGCCAAGAGGCCCTCCAGGTCGCCGGTGCGCAGCACCTTTTGCAGCGCGCTGCGGTAGGGCTCCTCGTCGATGCGCGCGCGCAAGGCGGGCACGTCGTAGACGATGGGCTTCATCGCGCCC
>JBBRLA010000385.1:0-8143 GCA_038231615.1 Polyangia bacterium
CCTGGACGAGCACAAGCTGGAGACCCTGAAGCAGTACATCAACAAGGTGCAACGGTCGGCGGCGGCGGCATAGTTTCAGTCGAGCAGTTCCAGGTCTTCCTCATGCAGGATGACGGATGCCTCGGGCAGGTCCCGCGACGTGGCGGGAGCGGGCCCTTCGGCAGCGTGCGGCGAAGCGGAGCGCCGTTCATCTATGAAGGACACGTCCACCTTGGATAGTTCGACGCTGCCTGACTCCAAGGGCGGGGGATCGGGACGCGGCCGAACCCCGGTCGGCCGTAGGGGTGCCAGTGCCGGCGCACGCTGGGGAGGCCGGGTCGGCTCGTCCTCGATCCCGCTCAGTTCCTCGGGCGACAGGAGCGGTCCGGGCACGGTCAGCATGTCCGCCGGCTCGCTCTCGTCCTCTGCCAGCGACGGACGAAGCTCGGGGCGCCGGGGCAGCCGCACCTGCGCCGTGGACTCCACGGGCGGTTCGCTCCGCTGCCGGGCCGGAGGTTCGCTCCGCTGCCGGGCCGGGGGTGCCGGCTCGTCGCGCCAGTCCACCTGTCGGGCCCGCGGCAGGTAGGCCGTCTCCGCCTCATGAAGCTCGCCCGAAAGCGGTGCCAGGTTTTCCGGCGCCGGCTGCCTGGGCTGCAATGCCTGCTGCATCTCTTTTGGCAGATTGCGCAGATCGAAGATCCGCGTACTCGCCTCGTGCAGACTCTTGCCCACCATCGCCCGAGTGAGGATACGCGTCTGCTCTTGATGAAGATCGCTATCAAAGAACGGCGCCTCGCTTCGCTGCGCGCTGTCGAAGAACGGCGCCTCGCTTCCCTGCGCGCTGTCAAACCCTTCGGGTTCCAGAAGCTCGTTCACCTGATCGAAGGCGTCCCCCGGCGGGGCCCCGGGCTGAGGCGGCGTGGCCAGCGCCGACACCCAGCCGGCATCCAGCTCGCTGCGGAACCCGGCCCCGCTCATCGGCGACACCTGCCGCGGCAAGAGCGCCGGGTCCACGATCGGCACCGCGACGCCGGCCGGGCGCGGGCGAGGCTCGCCCAGGTCGTCATTCGCCGCCCACACCCCCGGCATCGGCTTCGGCCCCGTGGGCAGGTCCTGGATGTCCTTGAGGTTCGGCACCCCTTCCATCATCCCCGGCACCCCCCCCTCCCCGTCAATGAACGCCGCGGTGAACTGGGTGTACGGCGCGTCCGGCCCCAGCACGTCGGCCAGCAGGTTCTCCCCCACGTCGTCCGCTTTCCCCCCCTCGATGACGAACTCCTCCAGCATGCGCAGCTCGCGATCGATCTCCTTGGTGAAGGCATTGCGCATGAAGCGCCCGAACTGGCTGCGCCGCTGGTCTGGGTAAAACTCCATCAGGAAGGACTCCAGCGCCTGCGCCAGCTCCTCCCCCGACTGGTAGCGCTGCGACCGCGATCGCGCCATCGCCTTTTCGACAATCGCCTCCAGCACCGGGTTCACTGTCGGGCGCAGCTCGCTGACCGGCCGCTTGCGCGCGTCACGGACCGCGAAGATCAGCTCGATCTCCGTCGGGGCCTGGAAGGGCGCCAAAAGGGTCAGCATCTCGTAGAGCAGCGTGCCCAGGGAAAACAGGTCCGAGCGGTGGTCCAGCTTGCGCCCCATCGCTTGCTCGGGGGACATGTACTTGACCTTGCCCTTGATGACCCCGGTCTTGGTCTGCACCCGCGTCAGCGTCGCCTTGGCAATGCCAAAGTCGCAGAGCTTGACCTCCCCGCGATACGAGAGCAGCACGTTCGACGGCGACACGTCGCGATGGACGATGCGCAGCGGGCGGCCGTCCTTGTCGCGCTGGGTGTGCGCGGCGTGCAGTGCCCGGCCCACCTCCATCCCGATCCGGGCGATGTGCTCCTCCGGAAGTTGCTCCGACCCCTGCCGCGACTTCTCCAGCAGCGCCCGGACGTCCTTGCCGTCGACGTACTCCATGGCGATGAAGTACTCGCGATCGGTGCGGCAGAACTCGTAGATGCGGGCGATGTTCTCGTGCTGGAGCGAGGCGGTGATCTTCGCCTCATCGACCAGCATCTGGATAAACTCCTCGTCTTCGCACAGGTGACCGAGCACCCGCTTGACCGCCACCAGGTGCAGGCGGCCCTCGGCATCGGCGGTCTTGGCCCGATAGATCTCCGCCATTCCCCCGAAGGCGACCCGGTCCAAGAGCTGATAACGTCCTAACTGTCGAGCCTGATGCATCTTGGCGTACTTGCACCTGACGGTAGCACCACCGGCCGCGTCCGGCAAATGGCGCGGTCGATCGTGAAGCGCCCAGGCGCCGCGGTCGATCGTGAAGCGCCCAGGGGCCGCGGTCGATCGTGAAGCGCCCAGGCGCCGCGGTCGATCGTGAAGCGCCCAGGCGCCGCGGTCGATCGCGAAGCGCCCAGGCGCCGCGGTCCATCGCGAAGCGCCGCGGGCGCCGCGGTCCATCTATGTGCTAGCATTCCGCCACGTCCCATGAGCGCCGCTTCGTCGCCCCCTGCTCGGCAGCCTCCGGTCATCTCCGTCGAGCACCTGACCAAGCACTACCGGGTCCACCAGCGGGGCGCGGGGGTCCTGTCTGCCCTGTCCTCCCTGTGGCACCGGCGCTACGAACTTCTGCGGGCGGTGGAGGACCTGAGCTTCTCCATCGCTGCGGGCGAGCGGGTCGGCTTCCTCGGCCCCAATGGGGCCGGCAAGACCACCACCCTGAAGATGCTCTCCGGCCTTCTGCACCCGACCAGCGGGCGCATCCAGGTCGCGGGCCACCTGCCCCAGCGCCGCGAGACCGCGTTTTTGCAAAAGATCACCCTGATCATGGGGCAGAAGCAGCAGCTCCTGTGGGACCTGCCCCCGGCGGACACCTTTCAGCTCAACCGGGCGGTATACGACATCCCGAAAAAGCAGTTCGACGAGACGCTGGCGGAACTCGACCGGCTGCTGGACCTGGGCCAGGTGTCGCGGGTGCCGACGCGGCAGCTTTCCCTGGGCGAGCGCATGAAATGCGAGCTGGCGGCGGCGCTGCTGCATCGGCCGCGGGTGCTTTTTCTCGACGAGCCGACCATCGGCCTGGACGTGGCCATGCAAGAGACGCTGCGCCGCTTCGTCCGGGACTACAACGAACGCTTCCAGGCCACGGTGATCCTCACCAGCCACTACATGGACGACGTCGCCGTACTCTGCCCGCGGGTGATCGTCATCGACAAGGGCAGCCTGCGCTACGATGGGGACCTGCCTTCCCTGGTTCATGCCATCCGCCCAGACAAGCGAGTGACCCTGCGCCTGAGCCCGGAAGCCCAACTTGAAAGGGGCGAAGGGGGCCATGGCGTCTCTGACACGCAGGGCGCAGAGGTCCGCGAGCAGCTCGGGCGGGTCGGCACACTGGTCAGTTTCGACGGGGTCATCGCGGTGGTGCAGGTGCCCCAGACCCAGCTCCGCGACGCGGTGGCGCACCTGATCGCGCGGTTCCCGGTGGCTGACCTGACCATCGAGGACCCGCCCCTGGAAGAGGTGATGCGCGACCTGTTCAAGACCCCGATCGACGGCAAGACCGCGCCCGCGGCCACGGAAGGACCCGCCTGATGGCCGGGATCGCCCGCGGCCTGCGCGCCTACCCTGCCCTCTTGCGCATCGGTTTCTCGGAGGCGGTGGCCTACCGCGCCGAGCTTTTCGTCTGGATGCTGACCACCACCATGCCCCTGGTCAGCATGGCCCTGTGGTCGGCGGTGGCGCAGGGGCAGCGGATCGGTCCCGAGCAGTTCAGCAGCGCCGACTTCGTGGCCTACTTCCTGCTGGCGCTGATCGTCCGCATGCTGACCGGATCGTGGGTGCTGTGGCAGATGAACCAGGAGATCCGCGATGGGACGCTTTCGCAGCGGCTCCTGCGCCCGGTGCATCCGCTCCTGGCCTACAGCGCCGAGAACCTGGCGGCGTTGCCGCTGCGCGGGGCGCTGGTGCTACCGGTGGCACTGGTGGTGCTCGGGGTTCGAGGGGGGTCGCAGATTACCGGCGATCCGTTTCTCATCGTCTGCTCCTTTCTGGCCCTGCCGGGGGCCTGGGCCATCAGCTTCCTCTCGATGACCCTGGTGGGGGCGCTGGCCTTCTTCATCGACAGCTCGCTGGCCCTGTTCCAGGTGTGGATGGGCAGCTACATGATCTTGTCGGGCTACATGCTTCCCCTCGCGCTTTTGCCCCACTGGCTGCGCCGCGCCTCGGAAGTGCTGCCCTTCCGCTACATGCTGGACTTCCCGGTAAAACTGATGATGGGCCTGCCCGGCCCAGGGGCGGCGACGGCGCACGTCGCGGCGGTGCAGGGGTTGGCGATGGAATATGGGTACGTGGTGGTGCTGCTCTTGCTGACCGGGGTGCTGTGGCGCGTCGGGCTGCGGCACTTCGAGGCCTATGGGGCCTGAGGCGACGGAGTGAAACGCTATCTGCATCTGTTGTGGCTGGCGCTGCGCACCTCGCTCTTGGTGTCGCTGCAATACCGGTGGGACTTCGTCTTGCAGGGGTTGATGCAGGTCGTGTGGATGGGGCTCTCGACGATCCCGCTGCTCGTGGCCTACCAGGCGCGGGCGGGGGCGACGGCGACGGCGATGAGCGCGGCGGACATCGGTGGCTGGGGGTTTTACCCGGCGATGATGGTCTTCAGTTTTTTTCTCTTGCTGAAGGCCATCCTCGAAGGGGCGATCAACCCGTCGCTCTCCGCCGTGGTGGAGCACATTCGCAAGGGGACGCTGGACTTCATGTTGCTGAAGCCGGCGGACGCGCAGTTCCTGGTCTCGACGGCGCGCTTCGAGCCCTGGCACCTCGTCGACGCGCTGGCATCGCTGGCGCTTTTGGGGTACGGGGTGGTGAAGAACAGCCAGGCCGTGGGCGGGGCGCTGCCGGGGCCCGGGGCGGTCGGGGCGGCGGCGGTGCTCTTTGGGTGCGCGGTGGTGATCCTGTACTCGATCTGGATCCTGGTGGTGTGCGCGGCGTTCTATGTGGTGAAGGTGGACAATCTTTCGTTCTTGTTCACATCGGTGTTTGACTTCGCACGCTGGCCGCGGTCGGTGTTCCGGGGGGGGCTTTTGGTACTCTTCACCTATGTGATCCCGCTGGTGATGATGACCTCCCTGCCGGCGGACGCCCTCCTGGGTCAGCTCTCGCTTTTGCCGGCACTGGCGGCGGTGGCGGTGACCGGGGTGATGGCCGTGGGCTCGCGCCGGGTCTGGCGCGGAGCGATCGCCAGCTACACCTCTGCCAGCAGCTAAACAGAAGCACCTGGACCGGGCAACTTTTGGCGTACCTCTCCCCCATGTCCTCCATTCGCGAGGTCTTGGGTGGGCCCACGCCGACTCGCGAATGCGAGTCGGTGGGGAGTGCCCCCACGCTTCTCGGTCACGTACAGAAGTACGCTCCCTCAGTCGCTGCGGAATGGGCCCACGCGGCTGAGCGAATGCGAAGCCGTGGGGAGCGCCAAAATCTGCTCCAGCCATGTGCTTCTTCTTGAAATGACTCTTCATCAACGTGACCTGTATAGAGCACTTGCAGGGCTGACCGGCGCCGTGATATCTGGGCCAGCATGCGCAGGGAGGTCAGCTTGTCGAAACCTGAGATGAGTCCCGAGCAGCCAGCACTGGCGCCGGCGCGGGTGAACGCGGAAGCCCCGATACGCACCTGCCCCAACTGCGGGGCAGAGTTGCAGGATCGCAAGTGCAAGCTCTATTGCCCTCGTTCGGCGTGCGGCTACTACCTGTCCTGCTCGGACTTCTACTGAGTCCACCGCCCAACCCGCTTCACGGACCTTCGACACCGAGCTGGCCGGATCAAGGGACCGGGCGAGAGGAGATCGCCTGGAGGCCAGGCCAAGAATGACGGTCTCCACGCGAAGAATCTCGGTCTCCAGGCGAAGAATCTCGGGATCTTGGTGAACGATCACGGAGCATAAGTCGTTCCAGCGATATAAAAACACGTTCCAGCGATATAAAAACACGCTCCGGCGGTATAAAAACACGCTCCAGCGATATAAAAACACGCTCCAGCGATATAAAAACACGCTCCAGCGTCTTCACCCTCATGTCGCTTCACGTGCAGACCGCGATTCTTCGCGTAAAGACCGTGATTCTTCGCGTAAAGACCGTGATTCTTCGCGTAGCTTCACAAGGGGCTGCCGGGTGGATGCCGGCGCTGCCTCGATCCGCCACAGGTCCGCCCCGGCGTTCAGGTCCACGTGCAGCCAGCGAAAGTCCTTGGAAACGTAAAGCGCGAATAGAAGATCGTACGTGTACAGGTAGCCGAGCTGGCCGCCAAGGGTCGGCGCGCTCAGCGTGGCCGAGAAGCTGAGCGCGGGGGCCGCGTCGTCCTGATCTTGCAAGTGCAGCTTGAGCCCGACAGTCACGTCATCCAGGTAGCGGGCCGAGGGGGCTTGCGGGGTGCCGGCGAAGATGCCGCCGTTGCTGCCGATCTGAAGCTGCACCCACTCTGCCAGCGTCAGCTTCAGCAGCCAGGGCGTCGAGTGTTGAAGTACCCCTCCGCCGAGGCGGCGCACAAGGTACCCGCCCTCGATCTCGATGCCCCCGGGGGGGATCAGGTCGGCGGTACAGGCGATGGTCGGGCGGCAGGGCAAGGCGTGAAACGAATCGTCCGGCAGCGTCGCCGCCGCCGCGTTCCAACAACACAGCAGGGTGGCCGCCAGAGTCAAGGCGCGGTCAGCGCCGGTAGAAAACATACCTACCCAGGTAGCACAGGGCGGGTGTTCCTGCCGCTCCCGGCCCTGTGTCGCGACGACTGCCCCGCCATGCCTCGCCCGCGGGCGGGAACGCCATGCTATATCTTCCAGGACAGCCACGGAGAACGCCCCTTGGACCGCCAGCCGCCCCGTACCACCAGCGACGAAATCGACCTGTACATGCGGACCTACTACTCGCTTTTGCGCAGCTCGGGCGAGGTGCGCGTCCGCGCGTTCGAAGAAGCCCACAGCTTCTGCGACTCCAGCCTCCACGCCGGCGCCCGCGACGCCGAGCCCGACATCGCCGCCTTCGCCTACAGCTCCGCGCGCCTGCCGGCGTGCATGCCCGCCGTCCAGCGCATCGTCATGGGGCAGTCCCACGAACACTTCGAGGCCGCCGGGCTCATGGTCCGCGCCTTTACCCGGGTCCGCACCCGCGGCCGTCGCCGCCCCCTGCGCTTCGACGGCGATGCCACCCTGGCGGCGTTCATCACCAGCACCAGCGACATCGACGATCTGGTGCCCATCGTCACGGCCTATCAACTGGAGTGGAACAAGATCCACCTGATCCTCGCCTCGTCCACGCTTGGCAGGCAGATCGCCGAATCGTCGGATGGCGAGCCCCTGGGCGTCGACCGCTTCGCCGTGGGCAAAGTCCTGGGCCTGTCCGACCACGACACCGAGAGCCTCCGCGCCGCCTTCGGCGAAGCCTGGGACGCCGGTCTGCGCGCCGTCGCCCGCAGGGAGTCGGACCTGTCCATACGCCTGCTCAACGGTTCGTACTCCCAGTATCAGCGGGCGGCGCAGCGCTGGTGGGGCGACATCGAGCCGAGCTACCTGCGCCCGGCGCACCCGCGGCGTCCGGCGGTTTACTTCGTGTCGTCCAATACGCATTCGCTGATCAATTTATTGGGCGGCTACGCCCACACCCACCGGGACTCGATCATGGACTTCGCTCGGACGAAAAACCCGGAGCAGCTCGCCGAACCGCTGGACCAGGCGCTGCGCCGGGGCGACGAGGTCATGGTGACCAATCTGACCTACTATCTTTTGCGTGCCTACCTGCACGGGGGCGCGGAAAGCGGCCCGACTCAGGCGCTGGCGCAGGTCCAAGCGTTCGACGCCGAGAGCGGCATCGTTTCGCTGGAGAGCCCGGGCCTCACCGATGTCTGCGCACAGCGCATCCAGATCGCACAACTGCGCCCCGATCGGATCGACCCCCGGGTGCGCGTCCCGGGGATGGAAGCACTGGCCAAGAGCGACGCAGTAATTCTCAACATCGATTACCCGCTGGGGATGGCGGCGTACCACCACCTATCGCGGCTAGCACAGGGCGCAGGCGAGATCCGCGGGATCTATGTGATGGGCAAGGCGGCAACGTTGAACGGCCGGGTCGGCGACGTCACCATGTCCACCGTGGTGCACGACGAGCATTCAAAAAAC
>JBBRLA010000386.1:0-8143 GCA_038231615.1 Polyangia bacterium
AGCGAGGTGGCGGCGCTGGATGTGGCCGAAGCCATTTTGGGCATGAGCCGCTCGACGGTGCCGGCGTACCGGAACAGCTCGGTCAAAGTGAAGATCCGGCCGCTGCGCTGCGAGCACGGCGGGTACACGCGGGGGATGGTGTAGTCGGCTGTCCTTGAGACGTAATGGCGTGATAACGGGGCCGCGGCCCGCGGGCCCAACGATATCTTTGACAATCGAAGAGTTGTGAAAGAGTGGCATGCCGAGGCCGGGTGGCGCCGGCCCGGCTGCCACGTTTTTGGTCAGATGCGGTCAGTCTTTGAGGAGGAGTTTGAGGAGTTCGGTCAACTCGTCGCTCTGCCAGACAATGACTGGGCGACGGCCAAGTTGCTCAAGAGGTCGGTATGGACCGAGATCGGCCCACCAGATCTCGCCGCGTTTCACCGGCGATCCTCGCGGTCGAGTTCATCGGCCCATTCACCGAGGCCGGCCTCTTCCCACTTCCGGTCCTCTCCCTTCGCTTCCTGCGTCGAGCTACGGATGTTCCAGCCTGGACCGTGAGTTGCGGGAAGCACCCAGCGCGAGTCCCCTTCGCTTCCTGCGTCGAGCTACGGATGTTCCAGCGGCTCGGATCAGGGCGTGGGACCAGGATCAGGCGGACCCGCTCACCCGGACGGAGGTGCACCGAACTGGTTGGCCTGAGCACTGCCCCATCGTAGTCCGCCTCAATCACCTTCATATCACCATCATAGCCTATACTGGTCAAGCAGGCGAGTGCGGGGAACGCTGAGGCATCAGGCTGCCGGGTGGATGCCCGCCGCCCGCCCGAGAAGGACCCTTTGCACAAGGTCCTCTCGGAGCACCTGCACACCTTTTTGGCCCAGAGGGACCAGGCTTCCGACGGCAAGGGCCTGCCCTCCTTCGGCCGCGGGTGGAAGAGAGGGCGATTGTCGACGGCCTTGGGGGTCGTCCCTCTTCTTCTCCTGCTCAAGTCCGGCGGCGTGGCAGCACGGTAAATCCGACTGCTCGTGCTGCATCGGACAGTCTATCGTCCAGGCAGACAAAGGCCTTTTTTCTGGGACGCTCCTGGCTGGCTAACAGGGCAGCGCCAAGCTGCAGCGCGTCTGCGGAGCGCAGGGGGTGCTGACCCAGCAGCGTCTCTGCCAGGGTGCGGACCTGATCCACCGGCTGCACCTCCGAACAGGACTTCAGCAACAGGTCCAGGCGCGCTGCTGCCTGATCGAAGCCATCCGGACTGATGGCCCCCTCGCGGACCAGGCGTCGGAGCGCGCTGTGTGCTTCGACCCGAGTCCCCCACCAGATCGTCAGGCGCCGATGCTCGCGGACAAGCCGACGGAGGCCATCGCCGCCGGCCTGATGGCAGCAGAGCGGCACAAGGGCGCTCGTGTCCCAAAACGGCCGGCCGAGATCAGTCACGATCTCGATCCTCTGCAATTGCTGCGGCGACCCGCTGGCGTTTCACGCGTGGTGCCGGCAGATCGAAGAACGACTCTGCGAGCGACTGCGCCGCCGGACGCAGCTTACCCTGGGCGATCAGGGTACGCTCCTCCATGTCGAGATCTTCCAGCGTGGAGAGGGGAAGGATCCTTGCGATGGGCGTGGATCGGTCGCGAATGATGATCTCGGCGCCCTCGCGCACCTGATTCAGGTAGGTGCTGAGATGACTCTTCAAGTCGGCGATGCTGACGGTCTTCATCTCCCATTCGTACATGACCATTATAGTCACGTCAAGAACGATTCCTCGGTCATCGCGCAGAGGCACGGGTTATGCCTCCCGTGGCCACCATCTTGCTCGGATCGGAGATCTGGACTCCGTCCCCCAGCCCCCGGACTACGGGGAGCTACGGGCGAATTGCGAGCAGTGCCGCGGTTTGACCAGGCGCAGCGGCGGTCATCGCATCGATCAACATGCGCGCCTCGCCGGGCCCCAATTTTCCTAGCTCGCGCATCATTTTCAGGCGGCTCAGGGTCCATAGGAGAAATGCGACCAGTGGCGCTGGCAAGCGGCTCAGCGTGACCATGGCTGAGGGCGTAATGGTGTTGCCCAGCTGACGCACGACGCGGAAGCCGGAAGACATCGCGAGCGCAAAGGCGCGTGCCTCGCGCCATGAGATGCCCGCGCCGCGGGTATGAACCAACGTGGCAATCGCCATCAGCGGAATCACGAATGCAGCGTGCGTGCGCAGCCAACTGTGCATGTCGTCGTGGACGATCGTGAGAATGCCCGCGTCCGTGAAGACTTTGGCCCACGCAGCATCGGTCACAATGGTGGTCTGACCCCGCGTGAAGATCTCGTGCTTCAGCTTTCCGTCTATGAGATGGGCCAGGATTGCAGGAAAACCAAACGCAAACCGCGACCCACCCACGGCATCACGCAAGTGATCCAGCGGTTCGAATTTGTTGAACATGAACATTACGGTCTTTGCGGCGCTCACTTGCAGTGCCGGCAAAACGGTCTCGACCTGCGGCGCGAGTACGGTCACGAGCACCAAATCCCAAGGCGTCGTTGTATCCAGCGCCGGGCTCACATGCACCGCAGCGCGCTCACCTTTCACGGTCACGATGGCGTTGTCACGCTGTAGCTGCTCGAACCGCACACCACGTGCGACCACGGTGACAGTGTGACCCGCCTTCGCGATATGAAAGGCAAACGTACTTCCAATCGCACCCGTTCCAACGACGGCGATCTGCATGCTCAGAAGATGACACGCATGGCCTACGCCAGCAAGGTAGGCGAGTGTCTACCCCAGTGTGGATGCCCGCTGGCGCTGATGCGTTCTGAGATTGACACCGGGGTTTGCTGCCCCCAGGTTTTGATGTCGCCTCGTTCTCCAAATTCGTTTCCTGTTGTCGATTTTTCTACCCATGGGTCATAACCCCCTGTTAAGGTCTCCATTGTCAATTCATCGATCAGGTAGAGGGTCTACAGACCCCAGATCATCCTTTGAAAGGTGATGCGGGGTCGCTAGGCCGCAAGGATCGATAGATTGCACATCCTTTAAGGCCGGCGAGATCTGCGGTTCGGCGCTGGATGTGCGTGGTCAACCACTCATTCTATGGAGCGAGGAACGAGGACATGAAACAGCGCACCTCATCGAAGAGGGACCTCGTCGCCGCAAGGCGTCTCCCCTGCCAGCGCGCCGCGGGCGTCGGTCTTTCCTTGGCCTTGGCCTTGGCCCTGGCCCTGGCCTTGACCCTGGCCCCGGCCTTCTCTGCCGGCTGCGGCGACGATCCCGGTGCCGCCGGAGGGGGAGGCAATGACACCGAGTCCCGGGCCTACCGCCTGGGCACCACCTACCAGGTTGGGCCGGGCCTGCCCTACGCCAACCTCCAGGCGGTGGCCAACAACCTGGCCCCCGGCGATGTCGTCGAGGTCTACGGCGGGGGCGCGGCCTACCCCGGCGGCGTCATCTTCCGCAACGACGGCAGCGCCTCGTCCAAGATCACCATCCGCGGCATTCGCGTGAACGGCCAGCGCCCGGCCATCGCCGGCAGCCTGGTCACCGTGGAGTTCCGTGCCAGTCACTACGTCTTCGAGGGCTTCGATGCCAGCGGCGGCACCAGCCGGGTGCTTTACCACCACGGCGACGACATCACCATCCGCGACACGGTGGTCCACGACTGCCCGGCCCACGGCATCCTCGGCGCTGACAATGACTCCGGCTCGCTGACCCTGGACTACGTCGAGGTGTACCGCTGCGGCTCGGGCGACACGCACCACCCGATCTACGTCACCAGCGATCAGATCGCCCACCCGGGCTCGGTCTTCCGCATGCAGCACTGCTACGTGCACGACGGCCTCGGCGGCAACAACGTCAAGAGCCGAGCCGAGCGCAGTGAGATCTACTACAACTGGATCGAAGGCGGCTTCTACCGCGAGTTGGAGTTGATCGCCCCGGAGGACCCGGCCTACAACCTGTACCGCGAGGACGGCGACGTGGTCGGCAACGTCTTCGTGAAGCGCGGCAACGGGACCAACATCGCCCGCATCGGCGGCGACGGCGGCGGCGGCGGGAGCCGCGGGCGCTATCGGTTCACCAACAACACCTTCGTCCTTTCGGCCAGCTCCCCGGCGGTGATCCAGGCCTTCGACAAGGTGCAGACCCTGGAGATGCACAACAACGTCTTTTACCGGGTGGGCGGCGGCGGCGTGCAAGTGCTGCGGGACAGCGATGCGACCTGGGTCTCGGGCAAGCAGGTCGTGGGTCAGGACAACTGGGCGCCTGCCGGCTCGGACGTGCCCGCGACGTTCACCGGCACCCTGGCCGGCTCGGCCCCGGGCTTCGGCAACGTGGGAAGCAACGACCTGCACCTGGTCGCGGGCACCCCGCTCGCCAACGCCGGCACCGCCGGTCCACAGGGCCCCGCAGGCTTGGCCTTCCCCTCGCCGCTCATGCCACCGAAAGAACTGCCCCCGCCGCACGCCCTTCAGGCCGCCGGTGCCGTGCTGCCGCGACCGACCGACACCCTCATCGACATCGGCGCCTACGAGCTGGGCACCACCACGCCGCCGCCCCCAAGCTGTCTTGTCAGCTCGGGCAGCATGAAAAGCCAGGGGTTTGCCTCCCGCAGTGGCAGCTTCACCGCCGAGACGGACGTCACCCCGAGCCAGAGCAGCATGGACGGCGCCGTGGCCCTTTCTTTGGGCGCGCAGGGGAGCTGGCGCGGCCTGGCCGCCATCGTCCTGTTCAACCCATCGGGAGGGATCGTGGCACGCAACGGCGGGACCTACCAGGCGGCCGGTTCGATCCCCTACACCGGGGGCGGCAAGTACCACGTCCGCGTCGCGGCCAACGTCTCGCGCCACACCTACTCGATCTACATCACCCCGCCCGGCGGCAGCGAAGTCACTTTGGGCGCCGACTACGCCTTCCGCACCGAGCAGGCCGGGAACGCCGCGCTGGACACCTTCGGCGTCCTGTCCGATACGGGCACGCTCACGGCGTGCAACCTGGTCATCCGCTGACCAGTAGTCCATGGCCGCGCGGTCAGCAGCCCGGCTTGGGGCACACGCCGGTGCGGGGATGGGCGCTGTTGACTCCAATGCCGCACCACAGGGGCAGGCCGGCGGCGGGGATGCCGCCCTTCTTGTAGGGCGAGTCGCCGGGGGCCAGCCAGTAGGGGTGGTCGAAGGCGAAGCGCCACAGGCCGGCGTACTTCGACAGTCCCTTTGGCGGGTCGAAGGGGGGCTCGCCGTGCTTGCAGTTGTGAATGCACTCCAGGAAGAAGTTGCCGTCGGCCTGCATGGACATCTCCAAGTTGTGGGAGGCCGACTGGAAGTTGATGACGATGCAAATGTCCAGCGGCCCGCCCCACAGGATCAGCATCGGCAGCTTGTGCGCGGGACTGCCCCACGGCTTGACCAGCCCATCCCCCGGCAGGCCGACGCCCCCGGACAGGGAAATGGCCGACGACAGGTACTGCGCGCGCCCCGACGCGAGCTGATCGGTGAAGAGCGCCCCGGCGCTGACCCCCGCCGACGACACGCAGTTCTTGTTCACGTGGAACTGCGCCGACACGCACGAGAGCATGTCGTCGAAGTAGCGGTATTCCTCCTCCTGCCGGGGAAGGCCATCGCCGACGTTGAAGGGCCACTTGAAGGGCAGGTCGCCCTTGGCCTCGGGCAACACCGCCAGGAATCGCTGCGAGTCCACTGCCGCCTGCACCTGCCCTTTGTCCAAAAACCCCTGTGCGCTGCCGCCCAGCCAGTGCCACAGAAAGATCACCGGCAGGTGCTCATCGGGGCGCAGGTCCTTGGGCACGGCCAGCAGGAACGACCGCATGTGCCCCGTGCTCTGGATCATGTTGGCGCCGCCGGCCAGGTGCGGGCAGGTGCCGCCGCTGTACGCCGGGGGGACCGGCGCCTGCTTGGCCCCCGCCGGGGGCGCCTCGTTGCAGAAGATGTTGGAAGTCATGGGCATGGGCATGCAGACGCCCTTGTCGCAGGTCTCGGTATCACCACAGATCTTGTCGCAGCCGCCGCAATGCTTGGGATCGTTCTGGAAGTCCACGCATTGCCCGGCACAGGCGGTGGGACACATCATCGCAGCGTCCAGCGGGGCCATGCGGGTCAGGTCCGCCACGGAACCGGCGAGGTCGGGCGGCGCTTCGCTCGCGTCGGGCATGTTCCCCGGGGAATCGGCGCAGCTCCACGGCAGCGCGAGGCCGAGACCAAGAACGACGACCCGCTTCAACATCAACTTATAAGACGAAAAACGATGCGAAAAATGAGAAGCTACGCGGTAGGCGGTGCGAGGAGCGCGGCGCATGATTCCTCCGTTTGCGTGATTCCTCCGGGGAACATATCGCAATTGCCTTTCGATAGCAGCCTTTTGCGCCCTTTGCACCGAGATATCTTGCTGCACCGCGGCAAGGTCCGACCAAAGCATGCCGCCTGCGCCCACTTCGCCAGGCCGCCAGCCCGGAGGCAACGTGATAACCTGAAGGGGAGAGGTCCGTGTCTTGAAGAACCCATCCGCCCCGATCTCCCTTGCCGCCGCCGCTCTAATGATGATGGCGGCGACCTTCACCGGTTGCGCCAGGACCCTGCCGCCGCCGACCTTCGCCGACCACGTCGGTATCCACGAGCGGGCGGAGTACGCCAAGGGGGCGGGCGCCGTCCTCTACCTTTCGCGCGTCCAGCGCAACGATGGACGGGTGGCCTACCTGCAAGAACTGGACGGGTACCTCCTGCTCTTGCGGCAGCTCACCTTGGCCTTCGAGAAGACCACTGGGATGCAACCGCCGCCGAAGGCGACCGCCTCCTACGGCGATGCCATCGCCGACGAGCTGCGCGCCCTGCAGCAGGAGGGCGACCAGGTGGGAAAGCTGGTCCGGGACTTCCTTTCCCTGGGGGCGGCCAGGCGGCTGGTCGAGGTACTGCCGGAGATTGTCGAGGCGCGGCGCCTGGCGAAGGCCCGGGGCGAGGCGGCAAAACGCGAGGTCGCCCACACCGGCTGGCCCGCCTGGAGCGTCATCGCCGGCCTTTCCGACGAAAGCCTGCTGAACGATCTGCGCCTTCTGGGCAGCGGCCCCGCTGCCTGCGGCGCCGAGACCCCGGACCCGACCACCCGCCCCGGGATGCCGGACTTCTTCATCCAGGCCCGGGACAGCGAAGGCGCCGAAGTGCAGGTCAGCGCCGAGTTGAAGCGACTCTACGCCCGCATCCGCAGCGCCACCAAAGCACAGCGCAAGGCCATGGGACAATATGGGCCCTACAAGTCCATCTTCGCGACGAAGAACGAGCCCGGTGCCAAGAACGAAACCTGGGTATTTCAGGTGGGCAGCGTGGAGCGCAGCGGGCAGGGCTCGACCGCGGTGGACTTCCGGCCCCGGGCCCTGCGCATCGAGTGCGAATACAACCAGACCGGCGATCTGGACCGGGCGCGGGAGATCGTCGTCGATCAAAACGGGGATCCGGTGGTCCTCTTCCCCGCCGATGGCTCACCCGCCCATCACTGATTCGGGTTTCGCTATTGACCGGCCACTGATTCGGGCTTCGCTATTGACCGGCGCCTCGCCCCGCCGTACCGTCGCGGTTGTCCAAACCCATGCCGGCCCCCTTGCTGACCCGTCTGCTCCCCTTGGTCCTGGTCCTGCCGCTCCTGTGCGGGCCGGCCCGGGCCGAGCAGCGCCAGGTCTTTACCCACGCGCTCTCGGCACCGGTCGGCGTCGCCACCGCCGCGACCACCCTCATCGACGCGCCGCCTGCCACAGTGGCGGCAATCGCCGGCGACCCGGCCCACTTCACCGAGATCTTCCCCGCGGCGGAGGTCCGGCTGCTGCACACGCAGGGCGAGACCCTGCTCATTTCGGTGGTGCGCAAGGAGCCCTGGCCGGTGGGGATGATCTCGTGGAACGAGATCGTGTCGCGCTTCGTGGCCGAGGACGGCCAGACCATCGTCATCGACCGCGAGTCGCAGCCCGGTTCAGCGTTCTTCCGCCACATGCGGGCCATCCTGCGTGTCAGCGCCGTGCCTGGGGACCCGGGGCGATCGGTGGTGGACTACCGCGTCGCCATCGAGATCACCCGCTGGGCCCCCCTGTGGATGCTGCGCCGCAGCAACGCCTCCGCCATGGTAGCCACGCTCGATCGGCTGCGCCAGCTCTGCGAGAAGTGAGGAAAGTGGGGGAGAGGTACGCC
>JBBRLA010000387.1:0-8137 GCA_038231615.1 Polyangia bacterium
CACCGGGATGACGGCTGGCGCTACGCCTGGTGGAGCAGCAGCCGGGCTGGGGCCGGGAAAAAGCCCGAAAAGCAGCGCCACCGCCAAAATATGAAACCGAAGCTGAGGACGCGGCCACGGCGGGGCCGAGCGGGGTGACGAACCAGGAGGAGGGACATGCAGGCTCAGCATCGCCGCAACATACCACGGTGCCCTGGGCCGCGGCGCGATGGCCGAACGTGTACCGGCCCCACCCTGCTGCGCTCCGTGGTAAGCTAAGGCTGTCAGCGGCCCGGCGGTCGCGACCCAGGAGGCGCCTCATGAGCGGACCACGCAACGGCCCTTTCCCCGCGCAACAGCCTGACCCGGGTAGGGCCATCCAGCCCGCCACGCCCTCGTCTTCGTCTTCTGGCGCGCCTCCCTTTGGCGGGCCGGGTGTCGTCATCCCCTCCCGCGCCGAGCACCGGAGCGCACGCCCGGTGGTGATCTTCCTGGGCTTCGCCGCCCTGGCGCTGAGCGGGGGGGTGGCCTTCATGGCCCAGCCCACCCCCTGCGGCCACCACTGTACGCGCCGC
This sequence comes from Polyangia bacterium, assembly GCA_038231615.1. GTDB lineage: Bacteria > Myxococcota_A > Polyangia > Palsa-1104 > JAEUJZ01 > JBBRLA01. Next base: position 555 of record JBBRLA010000387.1, read on the forward strand.
GCCGCGCCGACCCCGCGGCAAATCGTCGCCGTGCCGGCACCTGCACAAGCGATCGTCGAGCCGCCCGCGGCATCCGTGGAAGATCCTCTGGAGCAGGCCCTGCACGCGGCGCAAACAGCCTACGTCAACGCCGACTACGCCGAGGCGGTGCGCATCGCCGGTCCCTTGCGCGACACCGCGGTGTCCTCGCGGGCGTGGCGCGTCATCGGCGGAGCGGCCTGTCAGATGAAGGATCTCAAGCAGGTCGGCGAGGCCTACAACCACCTCGACAGCGACAGCCGGCAGTTCGTCACCTACGTGTGCCATCGGAACGGCGTGCGCTCCATCGGCAAGCACCTCGTGAAGGGCGCCGGGAAGTAGCGTCCCGGCTCCGCGGACTTCCCGGCTGCCTCTTCCTCGGCGCTAAGTCCATCGCGTCCCCGGCGCGGGCCCACCCGTGGCCTCGCGAATGCGAGGACATGGGGGAGAGGTACGCCAAAAGATGCCCGGCCAGGTGCTTCTGTTTAGAATATTGGGGTGGGGAACTCGGCTTGCCTGGTGTCCAAGGACTCGACCTCGGCGGTGAGCGTGGCGATTTCCTGTCGGGCGCGCGCCAGCCGCTTGCCCTTGGGGCTGTGCTCCTCATACTTGCGGAACCACGACAGCGCCTGGGTCAGGTCGCCGGTGGCCTTGTAGGCCTTCCCCAGGCGGAAGAACGCCGGGGGATAGTTGGGTTTGGTCGAAAGCGCATCCTGATAATGGGCGATCGCCTGTTCGTAGTGCTTGCCCAGCAAGGCACAGTCCCCAAGGCCGAGGTGCACCTCGGGGTGCTTGCGGTGGTCATCGAGCAGTTCCATAAGGATGTGCTGCGCCTTTTCCGGCTCCTGCCGCGAGATCAGGCGCCGCGCTTCGTCGAGCTGTTCGCGCAGGCTTCCCTCGGCAGGCTGCTCCTCGGGATCGGCGACGACGACGGACGAGGTCGCGAGAGTCGGCTTCTCCGCCGCGAGTGCTGGCCGCCTGGAGGCGGGGACGGCAGCCACGGGGGGCCGATCGGGAACGGCGGCCACCTGGGCATGTATGTGGACGGGGGACTGAGGGGGGACGGCGGCCACGGGGGGTTGCTCGGGGATGAGCGTGGGCCTGGATAATGGGATGTAAAGCCCCAACCCAACCAGCACTGCTGTGAAAAGGACCGCAGTGACGCCGTATGCAACACCGCGGTTTTTCTTGGCGGGTCGGGGCGCCTCTTCCATTGGCAGCGGCAGCGTTTGCCAGGCGGCAGGAGACGTGGGACCGGGCGCGGCGATGGGGCCCCTGAGGGTTTGAACCGGCACGGCGACTGGGAGCGGCAGCGTCTGTGGCAAGATGACTGAAGGCGCCAGGGTCGGCGCCACTTGCGCCGGCGCTTCGATCTCCTCTGTCTCGCTGGAGACCTCGGCCGTCACCTGGTGGGCCCACACGGCCGAAGGACGTGGAAAAAACGGTGAGACAAAAGGAGTGACTGCCCCTCCGTCCGCGGCGGGCGTGGGCGCGGCCACCGCGGCCACCGCGGCGGGCGTGGGCGCGGCCACCGCGGCGGGCGTGGGCGCGGCCACCGGGGTGGACGTAGGCGCAGCCACCGGGGTGGGCGTGGGCGCGGCCACCGCGACCGGGGATGCGGCCGGTGGCTCCCCGCTCGGTTTCGGCGCCACCTGATCCTGCTGCAGCGACAGCACCTGCGCGAAAAATGAGTCTGGGCGGCTGAGCAGTGCCATCAGTTCCGAGAAGTCCCGTTGCGCAGAGAGATTGCGCTGGGAGGCTGGCACCTCGTCCAGTAGCGGAGCCATCGCCAGATCTGGCATCGCTGGAACGACCCGCATCGGAGTCCCCACCGCCAGCGCCGGGGTGTCCCCAACCGGCGGTGCCTTCGCCGCGGTTACATGGACCGCTGCTGCCGGCGGATCTCCTACCCGTGCGTCTTTGGCCGGGGCCGGATCTTGCTCGATTTCCTCAATGAGATCGAGCCAATCTCTGGTCCTGCTGTCCAGGCTCAGAGAAATGTCGGAGGTGAACAAACTGGTGGATGAATCCTGGCGCTGCTTCATCACAAGTATAGAGTACGCAAATTTCGTTCCCAACGGGGACTCAACCGATCATTTGCTTCACTTCGGCGAAACCACACGACCCCTTGGACCCCTTGTGTAGGGTTCTTGTCGGCAAATCCGAGGGCTATAACCCCACGCTGGTGAGGCCCTTCGGCCACAGTGCCGGCTCGGCTCCCGCTGTGTACGTCGCCCTGCCCACACATCCCGCATTGTCTCACGGGCGTCTCTTACCCCAGCCCCAGAAGCCGGCCCCCCTGGTACACCAAGAGCGCCAGAAGGTACGCCGCGACATAGGTATAGATCAGCACGAACACCGGCCAGCGGTAGGTTCGCGTCTCACGGCGGATGGCCGCCACCGTGCTCGTGCACTGGCAGGCCAGCACGAAGAACGCCAGGAGCGACGCCCCGCTGAGCGCGGTGTAGACCGGCCGCCCATCCGGCCGTTTCGCGTCGCGGATCTGCTTCTTCAGCGGGGTCGCGTCCTTGTCCGCGTCTTCGATCCCGAAGATCACCCCCATCGTGCTCACCATCAGCTCCCGCGCCCCGAACGAGCCGATGAGGCCCACGTTGATCCGCCAGTCGAAACCCACCGGCCGGGTCACCGGCTCCAGCGCCCGACCCACTGCCGCGGCCACGCTGCGGTTCATCCGCTGGACCTGCATCGGCGCGGTCGCCGCCGCCGTCAGGGGCCGCTGGAACCGGGCCGGCGCGGGGATGTTGAGCAGCCCCCAAAGGACGATTGACGCCACCAGGATCAGCGTGCCCACGTCGATCAGGAAACGCTGCGCCGCGCGCAGGCTCACCCGCCACACCCGTCGCGCCTCCGGGGCGCGGTAGGCCGGCATCTCCAGCACCAGGGGCAGGCCCTTGCCGCGGGTGATGCTGCGGCGCAACACGGCGGCGGCGAAAAGGCCGCTGATCGCGCCGAAGGCGTAGAGCCCGACGAAGATGGCCGCCTGAATAAACGCCCCGCGGGCCGCGAAGAAGGTGCCGATGAGCAGGCTGTAGGTCGGGATGCGGGCCGAGCAGGTCATCAGGGGAATGACCAGGATCGCGGTCAGCCGCTCCTTGGGGTCGCGGATGACTCGGGTCGAGGCGATGGCCGGCACCGCGCAGGCGTGGCCGGTCAGCATAGGCACGAAGGCACGGCCCCCCAGGCCCACCGATCGTAGCAACCGGTCGACGAGGAACGCGCCGCGCGCCAGGTAGCCGGTGGCCTCCAAAAGTTCCATGGCGATGGTCAAGAGCACGATCTGCGGCAGGAAGGTCAGCACCGTGCCGGCACCGTTGAGCACCCCGTCCACCAGGAAAGACGAGATCAGCCCCTGGCCCAGCAGCCGGTCCAGGCGCGCCCCCAGCCAGGTGCGGCCGAAATCCAGCGCGTCCTTCAAGGGATCGGCGACGGTGAACACCGCCGCGAAGAGGCTGGTCATGAGAAGCAGGAAGATGATCGGTCCCAGCGCCGGGTGCAGAAGAATGGCATCCAGCCGCGCGGTGCGCTCTCGGCGGCGGCGCTGGAGGTCGTCGGGGCGGGCGCTGTTGCGCTGGGCCCGGCGGGCCAGGTCCTCGGGGTCGTAGTGCGCCGGCCTTCGCGGGCGCGGCGGGTGCCGCGATTTGGCGCCTCCGCTTCTTGCGTCGAGCAGCCTGGCGGCGGCGCGTAGCACCCGATCGCGGGTCTTCGGGTCGCGGGAGCTGACCGCCAGCACCGGGGCGTCAAGCTCCCGTTCCAGCAGGGCCACGTCGAGGTCGCGCCCCTCGCCCCGGAGCACGTCGAACTGGGTGAGCACCAAAAGGAGCGGCGCCGGGCGGGCGGAAAGCTCCCGGGTCAGGCGCAGGCTCAGTGCAAGCTGGTTGGCGTCGATGACCTGGAGCAGGACCAGGGGCCGGCCGTTGTGAAGGGCCGAGGCGATGAAGGTGCGGGCAATGCCCTCGTCCGTATCCGGGTCGGCGGAAAGGTCTACCGAATACACCCCCGGCAGGTCAGTCACAGTGGCGCGCGGGCCGCCGGGGAGCTGCACGTCGGCCTCCAGCAGGTCGACCGTGACGCCCGGGTAGTTGCCGACGTGGGCCTCGGATCCGGTCAGCCGATTGTAGAGGGAGGTCTTCCCGACATTGGGTCGGCCGATGAGGGCGATGATCGGGCTGGCACCGGCTCTTTCGGGGGTCGCGTCCCGCGCCGCCAAGGCGGGCTGTTTCGGGGCCGTGGGTTCAGCGCAGTGGCTCATCGGGATGCTCCGCCCGCGGCGGCGAGGCGATCTGTGAGGAGGACATCGATGGCCCGTGCCAGGGACCGGCACAGGGCGAACTCCCCGCCGGATCCGGTGCGCACGTGCAGCGGGCCCCCGAGCAGGGCGCGGCGCAGCACGGTGATCGATTGACCCTCGAAGATGCCGATGGCGCGCAGCCATTCGACCTCGCGCGAATCGAGGCGCACCGCGCGCACCCGGGCAGGCTCATGCAGGACAAGCCGCGTCAAGTCGATCAAAGAGGGGACCATGTAATCAATCCGTCGTTGAAAAAGGTTTTCAAAATCATAGCACCAGAGGCAGCCGGATGCCAGGCGCTTTGGAAGGGCGGCGCGAAAGATCCGCCCGGGTCGCGGCGCGTGTAACATGGAATGTGGATGTCCTCTGCTCAGCAGCCTCTCCCCGTGGCCGTGGCCGTGGCCGTGGCTCATGGTGTTCCCCCGGCCTCGGCCCCGCGGGTGTCCTGGGGGTTTCCCGTCTTGGTTCAGGCCCTGTGCCTGGCCCTTTACATGGGCGGCTGCGTGCCTCCCGCAATAGCTCGGTCCATCGCCCAGCCCCCGTCGCAGGAGGCGGACTTCGCCCCGCGCATCGACACCCCGGCAGCGTGGCAGGCCCTTTTGGCCCGGCCCGGGTCGGAACACATCGCCAACACCGAGGTGGTCAAGGTCCTGCTGGATAGCAGCGATGACCACATCTACTTCCTTCAAAGCCGCCGCTGGCCGATCCACTACTTCTTCGCCAGGCGCTTCCTTTCCACCGCCGCCCACCCGATCGGCGATGCCAGCGCCTTCAACCGGGCTGAGTATCACCAGAAGGAGCGGCGCTTCGTGCTCGGCTCTCTGTACCATTTCCTCGACTCGGACATCTGGGCCTTCGAACTGTATGCAGGCGATTCGCTGGACCTGAAGGAGACGGCGGCGGCCTTCGCCATCCTGCGCCGGCGCCTGTATTTCGGCGACCGCCTGCGCTATCACCCGGTGCCGGTCACCCACGAACGGGATATCGAGCAGGCGCGGACGCTGATGCCGGTGGTGACCACGGACGAGATTTTTGGCCAGGTGCGCTACCAGGCCCTGGAACTGGGCGAGAGCTACGGCTACGTCCGCGTGCTTCACAAGGGCCAGCCCATGCAGCCTTCGGCCCTGCGCCCCTACGACATCCTGGTCATCGCCGACCTGCCCGAGGACATTCCCGTGGTGTCCGGGGTCATTTCCGGGCAGATGCAGGCGCCGCTGGGCCACATCAACGTGCTGTGCCACAACCGCCACACGCCCAACATGGCCCTGCGGGAGGCGACGGAGGACCCGCGCATCCTGGCCCTGCAAGGCAAGCTGGCCCACCTGCGGGTGGGGGGTCAGGAGTTCTCGCTGACCGCGGCGACGCAGGCGGAGGCGGAGCGTTCGTGGCACAGCAAGCGGCCCCGGCATGGGTTGACCCCGCAGCGCGACGATGACGACATCGGCCTGCCGGCGCTCTCCGAACTGAGCCTCTCGGATGTGCGGCGGGTCGGGGCCAAGGCGGCGCAGCTCGGCTGGGTGGCACACGCGCTGCCCAGCGAGGCGGTGCCCAGGGCCTTCGCCCTGCCGTTCCACGCCTACTCCCGTTTTCTCTCGGTCAACGGCTTCGATCGGCGGCTGGATGCCATGATGAAGGACCCCGCTTTCCAGAACGACCCCGAGCGCCGCCGCCGCGACCTCGACGCCCTGCGCGCGGCGATGATGGCGGGGAGCGTGCCAAAAGACGTGCTGGAACCGCTGCTTGCGCGCATCCGGCAGGTGCTTTCGCCGGGGCCCGCAGACCAGGTGCGCCTGCGATCCAGTACCAACGCCGAGGACCTGCCGGGCTTCAACGGCGCCGGCCTGTACCGCTCGACGCGGGTCGACCCGAAGGACCCGGCCGATGTATCCCGCGGCCTGCGCGAGGTGTGGTCCAGCGTGTGGCTCTTTGGCGCATATGAGGAGCGGCAGTACGCCCGGATCGATCACCGGCTGGTGGCCATGGGCATCCTGGTGCAGCAGTCGATCGACGACGACAGCGCCAACGGGGTGGCGATCACCGCCAACCCCTTCCACCAGGGACAGCCGGGCTTCTTCATCAATGCCCAGCGGTCCTCGTCTATCAGTCGGGGCAGTCGCGTCAGTCGCGGCGGCGATAACGGCGAGAGTCGCGGGGGCAGCGTGACTGGCGCCCGCGGCGACGAGGTTCCCGAGCAGATCCTGTACTATACCTACGAGGATGGGCTGGGCTTCCAGCGTCTGTCGAAGAGTTCCCTTGCTCAGGGGAAGAATGTCCTGACCGATGCGGAGATCGAGCAGCTTCGCGCCCACCTTACGGTGATCCATCAACGTTTCGGCGGCGACCCCTACGTCCTGAACGGCAGGGCGGTGGACGTGGAGTTCGTCGTCGGGGGCAGCCCGCGCCGGGTGATCATCGTACAGGCCCGCCCTTACACCATGAACTGGCCCGGCGACCGGCGCTGGTACGACGAGCAGGGCCAGCCGGTGGACAACGGGGCCACCGGCGATTGAATCGGGTTGGTACGCCGCGAATGCCGGTTGTGCTGGCTAGGGCTCGGACTCGGGTCTCTCCTGCAGGGTGGTGCGCAGCATGCGGTGGGCGCGCAGCCTGCGGGTGCGTACACCCCCGATGGTCAGGCCGAGCGACTCCGCGACTTCCTCCAAAGGGCGTTCGTCGAGGTCACACAGCATGACCACGCAGCGGTAGTGTTCGGGGAGCTGCTCCACCGCCCAGCGGAGGAGTTTGGCCAGCTCGACCCCTTCGAGCTGGCCTTGGGGATGGCTGAAGGCACAGGTCCCGTGCAACCAGCTTGAATCCGCCGGCAGGTTGGCCGCGGCGCGGGTCGTGCGTTCGGCCGCGCGGCGCTCCCTGCGCATGCCCATCAGGACGGCGTTGGCACCGACCCGGTAAAGCCAGGTGCCGAGTTGCGCGTCGCCGCGGAAATCATCGACGTGGCGCAGCGCGGCCACCATGGCGTCCTGCGCGGCATCCTCGGCGCCCGAACCATCACGAAGCATGCGGCGCGCCTGTCGCACCAGCACGGGCCGACTTTCCGCGACTGCCTGGGCCATATCCCTTGCATTGCTCGTTGTCGATGTCATGTGCATCTCCGCATTCGAGTTTGTCTAATCTTTATAATACCTCCCATGGCACGTGTCAATAGTTTGTTTAATGTTTTCTTAAACAAACCCTTGACAGACCATGGTTGAGTGGCAAAACTCAGTTTGAGGTTGCTTGAGCAAATACAAGATCCACG
>JBBRLA010000388.1:0-8132 GCA_038231615.1 Polyangia bacterium
CCCTGGCGACGTCTACCTCCTGTCCAGGGAGGTGAAAAGGGAGGGCCACGGGGCGGACGCCTCGGTGAGGACGAACCTGGAAGCGGGCTTTTACTGCCTTCCTCCCGGAGCCCCCTCGCCCCTTCAGCCTCTTTCACCCAAGGACGGAGGCGGCCATGTATAGTGCCCTCGCCGCGGTCGCCCTTCTCGCAGGCCTTTGGTGCCTTCTCTCGGTCGTTCGCGCTGCCCTCGCCGCGGTGCTCGGGCACTTTCATGCGAAGGGCCAGCCTCCCCACAAGCCCCCGGGCGCAGCACCCCGGCCCTTGGCGTCGCCCCCAGGCGAGCGGACCCCCGAGACCTTCCCCCGCAGCCGGACGAGCTTTTGCGCCTTCTTGGCGGGCGCCTGCACGGACTGAGCCTTCGCGAGGTCTGCGAGGGGCTCTGGCCTGTCCTTCGCTGGCAGGCGCTGCTGGAAAACGAGGACAGCGTTACCGAGCGCGTCCGCGAAAGGGGCAGCCCGATCCGCACCGAACAGGACGCGACCTGTACCGGATGGTACAGACCCTCGTTCGCGAGCTCTGACGTATCGCGTACTTGCGCCCCTGGCTGGGGCGGCCCTCTCCTTGCAACTGCTCGGGGGTTGGCCGGGGCGGAGCCCTGCGCTGTAGAAGCAATGTCTTGCAAAGGATGCTGTAATGAGAAAATCAGGCTCAGCCCTCTTCGCCGCCGTGCTCGTCTCCGGGTGCGGTGGAGACCCGTTCCAGCCGGTCGGCCACGTCGTGTCCCCGGAGCACAGCGGCACCACCTCGACCGTTGAGGTCAGCTCCGCCATCGCCAGCGATACCTCTCCCCCGCTGCGATCGATCACGCCCGCCGGGCCGACCGCCCCGACCGCCAAGCGTGAGCACCCCGTCCGCCCGCTGCCCGGCGCCTCGACGCCCGGCCCGGACGTGGCGGACGGGGCGCTGCAGACCTCCACCGGGCCCCTGGTCGCGACGACTGCCGGGCTGAACTTCGCCGGCGTCGGCAACGGCGACTACGGCTTCGTGCCGAACGCGGCCCCGCCGGACACCAACGGCGCGGTGGGCGCGACGCAGTACGTGCAATGGGTCAACGAGTCCTTCGCGGTCTTCGACAAGGCCACTGGGGCCCTGGTCCTCGGGCCGGTCGCCGGCAAGACGCTATGGAGCGGCTTCGGCGGGGGCTGTGAGACCAACAACGACGGCGACCCCATCGTCCAGTACGACAAGGCGGCCGGTCGCTGGGTGATGACGCAGTTTTCGGTCAGCTCCACCCCCTTTCTCCAGTGCGTCGCCGTGTCCACCACCAGCGACGCGACCGGCAGCTACAAGCGGTATGCCTTCAGCTACGGCACCACCGACTTCCCTGACTATCCGAAGCTGGGCGTGTGGCCGGACGGCTACTACATCTCGTACAACATCTTTAACGGTTCGACCTTTGCCGGCGCGAAGTTGTGCGCCTTCGACCGCAGCGCCATGCTCGGCGGTGCCGCCGCCACGCAGGAGTGCTTCCAGCTCAGCAACAGCTTCGGGGGCGTGCTGCCTTCAGACCTGGACGGCACCACCGCCCCGCCTGCGGGCTCGCCAAACTACCTCATGAACTTCGGCAGCAACGGGCTCAATCTCTGGAGGTTCCACTCCGACTTCGCCAACCCCGCCAACGCCACCCTGACCGGGCCGATCAACATCCCTGTCGCCGCCTTCACCGCCGCCTGCAGCGGCGGTGGCACATGCATCCCGCAGCCGAGCACCAGCAACAAGCTCGACTCGCTCGCCGACCGGCTCATGTACCGCCTGGCCTACCGCAACCGCGGCGGCACCGAGACCCTGGTGATCAACCACTCGGTCAAGTCTTCGGGCAGCAAGCGTAGCTCGGTCACCGGCGTGCGCTGGTACGAGGTGCGTAGCCCGAACACCTCCCCGAGCGTGTTCCAGCAGGGCACCTTCGCCCCCGACTCGAACAACCGCTGGATGGGCAGCATCGCCATGGACAAGGTTGGTGACATCGCGGTCGGCTACAGCGTGTCCTCGAGCAGCATCTTCCCGTCGATCCGCTATACCGGTCGCATGGTGGGCGATCCTTTGGGTACCATGGAGGCCGAGAACGTCTTGCTGACCGGTACGGGCAGCCAGACCGGCAGCCTACACCGCTGGGGCGACTACAGCGCCATGACTGTGGATCCGGTCGATGACTGCACCTTCTGGTACACCAACGAGTACCTGAAGGCCGGCGGCTCGTTCAACTGGAGCACCCGGATCGCCAACTTCAAGTTCCCATCCTGCCTCTAGGAGCTTGATTCACGGCTCAGCACAGATCTTGCCTGGTTCCAACTCCCTCACCTGTCGATCTCTCGGCCTGATCTCGCGGACCTCCGACACCAGGGTTCGCCAGCTTGAGGAGGGCCGGGGCACGTCCACCATCGCCACCCTGGAAAAGCTGGCATCGGGCCGCTTCGCCTGACTCCATTTCGACCTGTCCTGTTTGGGATAGCCCCTGTACCGGATGGTCCACCAACGGGGGCCAACAAGGACTCGACCGCGGAGAGACGATCCAGCCTAACCAATATCAGGAACTACGCATCCTCTCTTTGCGGGCCACATGGCCTGCGGTTTGCTTGATGCTTGGATTTAGGCAGGTGTCATGCGGACTGGAGCCACGTCATTTTTCTTCTTTGGACTTTTCTCCGCCGGGACCTTAGGCGCGGCGGGCTGCGATTTCAAGGAGAAGGTTACGCCGGACGTCCCTCCGATCGAAGGGCCGGCCCCAGGGGATACGGATCTGGGCCAGGTACATCCCGATGCCGGCGCCCCGGACGCCGGCCGTGCGGATGCCGGCACAAGGGACGCCGCGAACGCCGCGCCGGACCTGGCCATGCCACCCGGTCCCTATCAGACGCCGTTTCCACCGGTCATGCCCCAACTTTTGCCGGGGAGTGGCACTGTCCTCGCCAGTCCCGTGGCGGTACCGGTGTTTTTCTCCCGAGACCCGCTCCAGTCCGGGGTCGTCTCCTTTCTGCAGAGCTACCTTGTTGCATCCACTTCCTGGCAGGTAGTGGGGCAATATGGGGTCGGCCGCGGCACGATTTTGACGCCGGTCGTCCTCAGCCAGACCCTCGCGGCGACGCTGAGCGACGCCGACGTCCGGGCGCTCGTGGCTGCTCGGGTCCAGGACAAGACCTTGCCAAGGCCCAGCGCGGGAACGATCTACGCGCTCTACTTTCCCTTCGGAGTGAACATCACCATGGGGGGTGGGGTGAGCTGCACGGACTTTGCCGGCTACCACGGCACAGCGCAACTGCCGGACAGCACCCCGTACGTCTATGCGGTGCTGCCCCGGTGTAGCCGAATGTCCCTCGGCTCGCTTACCGCGACCAGCTCGCATGAGTTGGCCGAGGCGGCCACGGACCCCGCACTCACGGCACATTTCCAACTTGGGGCGCCCTATGGGCTGTGGCTGTTCAGCCTGCACGGCGCCGAAGTCGGAGATCTGTGTCAGAACCTGAGCGATGCGACCTACAACGAGAGCGGCGTCGGCGTGGTCAGCCGCGTGTGGTCCAATGCGACGGCGATGATGCGCAAGAACCCATGTCAGCCCGCGCCTGCGGGCCCCGGCTTCCTGAGCGTGCCTATCCTGAGCGAGTCGCGTCCTGTGTCGATCAATGGGGTCGTCCAGGATGTCGAGTCGGTGGCAGTGGGGGCGGGGAAAACCGCGACCATTGCCGTGAGGCTGCTATCTGCGGACCGACCGAGCCCTACCTGGACCGTTGCGGCGGAGGAGTATCCGTTGCCCACGGCAATGGGCGGGATGGCCGCGCCGGTCCTCTCCCTCTCGTGGATGGAGGCGCCGGGGCAGCCGCTGGCCTCCGGCATGGACGGGACCACCCTGCACCTGCAGATCGCCGCCGCCGCCGGGGCGCCCGCCGCATACACGACTGTACGCTTCACCTCGACCGGCCCCACGGCGAGTGGAGGGCAGACCCAGACCCAATGGCTGGCCGCCGTACGGGTCACCCCATGAGCAGGCCCTCAGTTATTGGGCGCGCCCTCTGCAATCCAGCTCCGGATGACATTCACGTCCCCTGTCGAGAGCGGCGTCCCTTGGGCAGTTTGGAACCCGGCGCAGATGAGCAGATCAGCCGAGGGTAATCTCGGGGACCGGCTGAGGCATGGGCGACCCGGGGCCGGGGGCGCCCGGGCCCGGCGGGCTGGGCGGGGTAGACGGGCAGTTCACCGTCTCCGTGATGGGCGCGCTGCACACCCGCTTGGGGTGGCGGCCCTGGGCTCCGTTCTGCGTGAAGCACAGGGTCACTGTGTGGACCCCGTTGGGCAGATTCAGGTTCACGGAGTAGGGCGCCGACTTGTCCCGCCCGCCCTTGGAGAAGTCCTGGGGGGTGATGACGCCCACCTGGGTCTCGGCAGCCACGTCGATGGACACGGTGATCACGGCGGTATCTGCCGCCGCCGTGGAGGTGAGGGTGCCGGAGAGCGCGATGGTGCCCATGTTGGGCCCTGCGCACGCCACGGGGCCCGCCGGAGGAGCGGTTCCGAGACGGGTTCCGTTGTCGTTGGTGCCGTTCCGATCAGCCTGACTGAGTGTCCCGTCATCGAGTGATGCGGCGCCGCAGCCGGCAACGCCCAGCAGCAAAGCAAGGCTTGTTCCCAATGCGCTTCTTGTGATCACTTGGACCTCCTTGGAGAGTAGTACGGGAGAACCTGCAAAGAGTAGGCCACCTCGCCGGGCCCGTTCAAGCCGCCGCCTGGGCGAAATCAGGGCGGTTTTTGCAGGAGATATCATGTCGGCATGTCCCACCTGGGATAGCCCCCTGTACCGGATGGTACACCAACGGAACCCGGCGGGCCATCTCAAAGCAAGAAAACACCGGGCAAGATCCATTAGTATTAAGCTGATGAGGTCCGTCCTCACCCTGCTCTGCTGGTCCTTGATCTCGTGGGCGGCGCTGCCCCGCGCCTCGGCCGGCCCAGTTTCGTTCGAACCCCCTCCTGCCGGATTTGACGTCTCCTTCGACGAACTCTATGACCAGGGCTTCGCGCTCTTCCAGAAGCGGAACTTTGCCGCGGCGCGGGTGGAGTTGACCCGCGCCCTCGCCCTTTCGCCCGACGACTCCGAGACGCTGCTCATGCTGGGCATCGCCAGCTACCGGACGGCAGATCTGGCCGGGGCGGAGCAGGCCCTCGCCCGTGCGCGCCGGCTCGGTTCGGCAGACATCCAGGACTCGGCGCTGGTCTTTCTCGGGCTGGTCCACGAGGCACTCGGCGCTACCGATCAGGCCCACGCCGAGTTAAGGGAAGCCGGGTTCTCTCGGTCCCTGGGGGGGACCGCCACGGACCTGATGAAAGGGAACTACCCCCACCGCCTATCGGGGGCGCTGACGATTTCCCCGGAGTTCGACGGAAACGTGCCTCTGACCCCCAATGGCACCTATATCACGGCCCCGTCGCAGAGCGTGGATGGGGACGTGCTCTTCGTCGGCAGCCTCACCTTTCGGCCGGTCCCGCGGATCGGCCTCTACCTCAACAACACCCTGTCGTACCGGCAGCAGTTCCGCCTGTCGGCCTACAACCTGCTGCTGGACACCACCACCCTGAGATATGTCTATTTCGGTGACCGCCACCGCCTCAGGGCGGGCCTGTCCTTCAACTACGCCATGCTGGGCGGCACCACCCTCTTTTTGGATGGCAGCGGCAAGGCCGCGTACCGCTTGCGCCTGTGGTCCAAGCTGGGGATCGGGGCGACCTACGAGGGGCGCTATCGCAACTACCAACAGACCGACTATCAGGGGTTCACGGGCCAGACCCACTCCCTTGCCGGAGAGCTGAGCTGGGGCCTCGCCCCGGAGCCGGTGAGCGTCGCGATCGGCTACCAGGGGATTCGTGAACAGCTCGTCGTGCCGCCGGCGGTCACCGCCTCCGATGGCACGGTCTACCAGCCTGACTTCCGCGCCTGGGCGCACGGCCCGACGTTCAAGCTCCGGGCCCAACTCCACAAGAGGGTGGAACTGGTGCTGTCGGGGTGGGCGTTGCGCCGCGCCTTCGATCGGGTGGATCCCAAGCTGGGACAACGCCTGGACTGGTACGTGAACGGCGACCTTTCCCTTGAAGTGGAATGCAAGAGCTGGCTTAACCTGTTCTTTGGCAGCACGGTCATCTACAACCAGTCGACGGACACCGGCTTTACCTACATCAAACCCCTGGCGTACGCGGGGGTGAGCGGGAGCTTCGCGGCGTTCTGAGCTTGCCTACTGCCCCGATCCTCAGATCTCCCCCGGGTATACCCGCCGTGCATGCACAGGGGCGGCCGGAACCGCACCCGCCGCGCCATCTGTCCGTCGGTTGACTCCAGCGAGGTCACGATCGCCTCCGCCATCGGCAGCGAGCCGACGTCCCCCCAGCGGTAGCCTTGCAGGCCGCCGATGCGCTGCCGCTGTTGCTCCCACACCTGGGGACTCGACTGCCTGAACACCGCGCAGATCCCCGCCACCCCGAACATCTCGTCCGGCACGCACATCAGGTCCTGCCCCATCAACCCGAGATGCCGCGCCAGCCGGGCCGCCCGCAGGAACATCCGCCAGGCGTCTTCGTCCAAAAGGTTGATCTCGTCCACCGCCACCACCCGCTGGAAGGTCCCGTGCTTCTTGCTGGGCATCATCAGCGCCGAGAAGAACGACACCAGGATCGGCGACATCCTGCTGCGCCCCATGTGCGGGCCACCCATGTACACCACCGTTATTACGTCGGGCTCGACCAGGTCGTCGATCCCCGGCCCGTCCTTGGGGCTCTCGATCATCTTCAAGACCCGCAGCCGCGTCAGCGCCGTCTTCTTCTGGCTGGCGTTCAGATCATCGGCTTTCTCCAAAATGAACTACTCCATCCCCGCCGTGGACAGGTCATCGCCCTGGTCCTGGGCCTCCTCCAGCATGCGTTGCACCACGCGGGTCCGGTCGGCCTGCAGGGCCGCATCCAGCCCCGGCTGGCCGATCTCCCCCAGGCGCAGCTTCAGCGGCACCACTTCCAGGCCGAGGTCCTCGTAGGGCCGCAGGCGGCTCAAAAGCTCCTCGGTCACCAGCACCTCGGGGATTGCTAGGCGCTGCCCGGGGATGCCCAGCCCGCCAACGCCGAGATGGATTTTCAAGATGTCCAGGTCCGCGGCGACGGGGTTGGGCTTAAGCGCGCCCAGAAGCTGGGGCAGTCGATCGTTCTCTTCCAGATGGATGATGACGAAGGCCGTGCGCGGCAGCTTCAGGCTCAAGGAGGTGCGCATCGCGTTTTTGGAGAAACCCGAGACTACCGCCAGGGTCACGGCAAGGTCCTGGACCTGGCCTTGCTCCAGAAGGATATAAACAAGGAGGCGGTGCGCGTCGCGTTGCCCTTCAACTCCCCGCTGGTGCGAGCGGGCGGCTACGCGATGTTGCGGGGCAGCGTGGCGGTGAAGGAAGGGGGGGCGATGAAGGTGAATCGCGAGCATCTGGGCGTCAAGCTCGCGTACCTGGAGCGCATCCGTCAGCTCAAGGCCGAGTGGAAGCCGGTCATGGAGATTCTGGATGCCAACGAAACCATCGTGCTCAGCGACATCGCCGCCATCGTGGACGACGGACTGACGGTGGGCTGGTCGACGATCCAGCACAACGGGGCCCTTTTGCGCATCCTGGAGCCGGCCCTGGCCATCCGCGGCAATCCGTCCGATCAGTCGGTGCAGAGCCTGCATGCACGGGTGGCCGCGATCAACTCGGAACAATGCCGGGCACTGTTCTGCCGCCGATTCTGGAGAACATGAAAGCGGCCGCGGTGGGTCGCCTTCCGCGCGGCCCGCGCCGCCGGCCTGACCGAGCCGCTGACCGAGCCGCTGACCGACTACTACGAGGCCGTGAGCTGCTATCGCCTCGGTCTGCTCGTGCGGGCGCGGCAGCTTCGCGACCCTTAGGGCGTGTAAAAAAACAACTTCAGCGCCACTCAAGACCAGCGAGTTAGGGCCGGGTTGACGTGAAGCGAATAGCCGTCCTGCAACAGCAGCCTGCTGACCGTTGGGGCGCTGATGCGGCAGCGTCGAAAGCGCAGGAGCAGCGAAATCTTGCGGAGCGCCTTGCGTGACCACTTCAGGCCGGAGATGGGGTCGCC
>JBBRLA010000389.1:0-8123 GCA_038231615.1 Polyangia bacterium
AAGATGGGCGTGAAGATCCCCTTCCCGGTGGTCGCCGACCTGGACATGAAGGTGGCCAACGCCTACGGCATGATCCACCCGGGGGCGGCGGACACCTCGGCGGTGCGCAGCGTCTTCGTCATCGACGACAAGCAGAACGTCCGGGCGCTCATCTACTACCCGATGAGCGCGGGGCGGAACATCGACGAGATCGTCCGGCTGCTGGACGCCCTGCAGACGGGCGACAAGTACGGGGTGGCCTGCCCGGCCAACTGGAAGCCCGGCGACAAGGTGGTGGTGCCGGCGCCCAAGACCCAGGCCGATGCGGAGAAGCGCATGGCCGACAAGTCCATCGACGTGAAAGACTGGTACCTGTCCCTGAAAGACCTGCCCAAGTAAACAGAAGCACCTGACCGGGCAGATTTTGGCGTACCTCTCCCCCACGGCTTCGCATTCGCTCAGCCGCGGGAGGTGCCCCCACACTCCCTTCGGTCACGTACAGTAGTACGCTCGGTCGCTGTGGGGGTGCGCCAAAATCTGCTCCGGCCATGTGCTTCTTCCTGGCTAAGACATAAGAAGACTCTTTATCAACGTGACCCTATATAGTCGCTTGCCTGCTTGGCTTCGATCTACGGAAGTGACTGTTCCCGACCCTTCGCGGCGGTGCTAGGATGCACTTGTCCCATGCAACCGCACCCCTCATTCATCCTCCCGGCTCAGCTTTCTTTCGTCCCCCATCGGCCCCGACCGGAGCCCCTTTAGACCCATGCCCGAGCTGCGCAAGGACCCCTTTTCTTCCCGCTGGATCGTCATCGCCCCCGAATACGCCCCCGGCATCTACGAGCTGGGCCGCGTCGGGGCGGCCGTCGCCGACCCGCTCTTCTCCCGGCCCCCCGCCTCGTGCTCCCTGTGCCCCGAAAACGAGGTCCACACCCCCCCCGAAGTATACGCCCTGCGCCCCCACGACGGCCCCGCCGCCGCCGCCAACAGCCCCGGCTGGGCGCTCCGCGTCATCCCCCACAAGTTCCCCGTGCTGCGCGTCGAAGGCGACCTTTCCCCCCGGGCCCAAGGGGTCTACGATCACATGAATGGCATCGGCGCCCACGAGGTCATCGTCGAGACCGCCAGCCACGACCGGCAGATGGCCGACCTGTCTCCGGGCGAGATCGAGCCCATCCTCCACGCCTTCCGCCAACGCCTCCTCGACCTGCGCCGCGACACCCGCTTCCGCTACCTTTCGGTGTTCAAGGCCCACGGACAGCGCGCCGGCGCCGGCTTCGGGCACTCCCATTCCCAGATCATCGCCACCCCCTTCGTCCCACAGGGCGTGCTCGACAAGATCGCCGCCCTGCACGGCCACCGAGACGCCCGAAAGCGCTGCCTGATGTGCGACATCGCCCGGCAGGAGACCGAAGACGGCCTTCGGGTGGTCCACGACAACGGCGCCTTCGTGGCCTTCACCCCCTACGCCTCCCGCACCCCCTTCGAGACGTGGATCGTGCCCCTGTCCCACGCCCCGATGTTCGAGGACGACAACGGGCGCTACGGGCCCCTGGCGACGATCCTGAGCGTCATCTTGCGCAAGCTGCGGGCGGCGCTTTCCGACCCCAGCTACATCCTCAACCTGCACAACGCGCCCTGCGCCGACCCCGACAACCACTTTCACATCGAGATCCGCCCGGTCCTGGGGCGCAGCATCCCCGTCCCCTGGGGGTCCGGCACCTACGTCAACCCGACCCCCCCGGAAGACGCCGCCCGCTACCTGCGCGAGATCGAGTCATAAAATGCCCAACGTCCCGAAGGCACCAGAAGCCATCGAAAGGTAGACGATGAACATCCTCCACGTGGCTTCCGAAGTCGCTCCCTTCTCCAAGACCGGCGGGCTCGGCGATGTGCTTGGCGCGCTGCCCCGGGCCCTGGCCGCCCACCGGGACGTGAAGACCTGCGTGGTCTCCGCCCGCTACGGCTCCATCGACCCGCAGATGCACGGCCTGTACCGCCGCCTGCGCAAGATCGCCGTGCCCATCGGCGACGCCACCTATGAAATCGAGGTCTACGAGGGCCGCCTGCAAGGCGACCAGGCCGGTCGCAGCGACAGCAGGGTGCCGATCTACCTGATCGAGCACCCGCTCTTCGGCGATCGCGACGGCGTCTACGGACCCAAAGACCGGCCGGGGCAGGACTACCCCGACAACGCCCTGCGCTTCGCCCTCCTGTGCCGCGGGGCGCTGGCGGTGGCCCAGGCCTTCGACCTGCACCCCGACGTGGTCCACGGCCACGACTGGCAGGGGGCCCTGGCCCTGTACTACGCCAAGCGCCACCATCCCCCCCACCGCCGCGCCCCGGCCACCGTGCTGACCGTGCACAATTTGTCGTTTTTGGGGCTCTTTCCACTCGATCAGATGGCCGCCCTGGGCATCGACCCGGCCCACCTGTCCTCCGCCGAGTTCGAGACCTTCGAGTTCTACGAACAGGCCAGCCTGATGAAGGGCGGCCTGCACTTCGCCGACCGGATCACCGCCGTCAGCCCGCGCTACGCCAGGGAGATCCAGACCCCGGAACTGGGCTGCGGCCTGGACGGTCTTTTGCGGCGGCTCTCGGGGCGCATGTCGGGCATCCTGAACGGCGCCGACTACGACCGCTGGAGCCCCTGGCTGGACCCCTATCTGCCCCTTCCCTATGGGAAGTCGGTCGCCGATCCCGACACCGACCCCAGGGTGGCCATGGCCGAAGTGGCGGCGGGCAAGGCGCGGGCCAAGGCCGAGCTGTCGCGAACGCTGGGGCTGCCCCTGCGCCCGCGAGTGCCCCTGTGTGCGACCATCGCCAGGCTGACCGAGCAAAAGGGCATCGAGCTGATTCTCAAGGTGCTGGAGGACCCCGGGGCCCTGCGCGGCGACTGGCACTACGTCCTGGTCGGCAGCGGCGAACCGGCCTTCGAGGAGCGGCTGCGGGCGTTGCGGGAGCGGCACCCCTCGCGCATCGGGGTGTATCTGGGCTACGACGAGGCGCTCTCCCACCGGGTCGAGGGTGGGGCGGACATCTACATCATGCCGTCGCTCTTCGAACCCTGTGGGTTGAACCAGATGTACAGCCTGCGCTATGGCACGGTGCCGGTGGTGCGCGCCGTCGGCGGGCTGGATGACACGGTGGTGGACTACGACCCGCGCAGCAAGAGCGGCACCGGCTTCAAGTTCTCGGCCTATGAGCCGCGGGCCCTGTGCCACGCCTGGAACCGCGCCCTATTGGCCTACCAGGGAGATGAGGCCGCCTGGCAGGGCCTGGTGCGCCGGGGGATGCGTGCCGACTACTCCTGGGCCGCCTCGGCGCGGGCCTACCTGGGGGTATACAAGCAGGCCCTGGCCGATGCACAGGCCCGGCATGAGGCGCCGACGAAGGGATAGGCCGGCTTCTTTTAGCCTGAGCCTGCCGCGCGAGCATCGGTTATTCTATAGGACATGCCCGATACTTCCTGGAATGACGGGCGGTCCTTTCTTCTGTCGGAGCTCAAGAGCGCGGCCTTCCCGGACGCGCCGCACCCCGGGGCGCTGGTCCACCTGCCCCCGGGGCCCCTGCCCGGGTCCGCCGCGGACCTGGGTCTCCTGGTCTACCTGCACGGCTTCGACAACTGCGCCGAGAACGTGGCCCGATTCCTGCCGGGGCGCTGCGTTCCCAGGGGCGAACTCTGCCCGGCGGCGGGCCTAATCGAGCACCTGAATTCGTCTGGGAAGAATGCCATCCTCCTGGTCCCCGAGGTGCGCTACCATCAGAAGAGCGCGGAACCCGGGGCCCTGGGATCCCCGGGGGCGCTGCGGGCCATGCTGCAAGAGATCTCCCTGCGCCTCTTTGGGCCCCTGTCCGGGCTATCGCTAAAAGACGTGGGGCAGGTGCTGGTGATCTCCCACTCCGGGGGGTACAAGGCCGGCATCTCCCTGGCCACGCAGGGCGGTGTGCCGACGCAAGAACTGTGCCTGATCGACTCCCTCTATGGCGAGGAGGACGCGGTGGTGGATCACTTCGTCGCCGATGACCTTTCAGCCTTCGTCAGCCCCGCGCAGGGTGCGGGCAAGCGGCTCTGCGTGCTTTACACCGCAGATGGCGGCACGGCGCCGCGGGCCCGGACCCTTTGTACGCGGCTGCGGACGCTCCTGTCCGGGGCGGGGCTTTCCCCGGACGCGGTGGCGCAGGACGACTCCGACACCGAGGTGACGGACGAGCAGTTTGGCCGGCGCCTGCTTTTCAAGCGAGTGCCGACCGACCACTCGGCCATGCCGATCTCCTACGTGGGCCGCATCCTTTCGGCCAGCGATCTTCCGCCCGCCTGACGGGTCAGGCCGCTCCTTCCTCCGGCTCCGCGTCCTCGGTGTCGCCGGCCTCCGGCGCATCCTCTGCCGTCATGTCCAGCACGTAGGTGCACTCCGGGTTGGCGCAGCGCAGCTTGGCCCCGCGCCGGCCCACTTTCTTCAGCAGGAACGTCGCCCCGCACTCCGGGCACGGGTCCTTCACCGGGCGGTCCCACGACACGAAGTCGCACTGCGTCTTGCTATAATTCGAGCAGCCATAGAACGGCTTGCCCCGCTTGGATCGCTTCTCCGTCAAAAACCCGCCACAGCCAGGCTTCGGGCACGTCATCCCCAGGCTGATCGGCTTGGTGGTCTTGCACTCGGGATATCGCGAGCATGCCAGGAATTCCCCAAACCGCCCGCGCTTGACCACCATCGGCGCCTTGCAGACCTCGCAGATCTCGTCGGTGGTCGCCTCCGGCTTCATCTCGATCTTGCCGTCGTCGGTGCGGATGAACTCCTTGGTGTTCTTGCACTCCGGGTAGCCGCTGCACGCCAGGAACTCCCCGTTGCGCCCCCACTTGATCACCATCGGCTTGCCGCACTTCTCGCACAGGTGCTCCGTCGGCGTCTCTTCCCGCTTCCAGTCCTTCATCTCGACCTGGGCCTTCAGCAGGTCGGCCTTGAAGGGCGTGTAGAACCGGTTCAAAAGGCCGCTCATTTCCCCCACGCCCTCCTCGATCTGGTCCAGTTCGCCTTCCATCTGCGCCGTGAAGTCCACGTTCAGGATGTCCGGGAAGCTGTGCACCAGAAGTTCATTCACCCGCGTGCCCAGGAGCGTCGGGAAAAACCGCCCCTCCTTCTTCTCCACGTAGCCCCGGTCCTGGATCGTCGACAGGATGCTGGCGTAGGTCGACGGACGCCCGATCCCCTTTTCCTCCAGCTCCTTCACCAGCGACGCTTCGGTGAAGCGCGGCGGCGGCTGGGTGAAGTGCTGGTCCGGGTGCACCATCAGCAGCTTCAGCACCTCGCCCTCGACGACCGGCGGCAGCGTCCGGTCCTCGCCCTCCGCCTCGGCCTCGCCCTCCTTGGGCGGGTCGTCGTCCCGCGACTCGTTGTACACCGCGGTAAAACCCGCCGCCTTCAGCACCTGCCCCGAGGCCCGCAGCTCGTAGCGCCCGGCGGCGACCTCCACCGTCGTCTGGTCGTACACCGCCGGCTTCATCTGGCAGGCCACGAAGCGGTTCCAGATGAGCTGATACAGCTTGATCTGGTCGGCGATGTCCCGTGCCTTGTCCGGCTGCTTCTTGGCCTCCTCGGACAGAAGCCGCCGCACCGTCTCCGGGTCGTACTTGGTCGAGGTCGGCCGGATGGCCTCGTGGGCATCCTGCACCCCGCTCTTCTTCGACTTGTACACCATCGGCTCGTCGGGCAAGAACTCCTTGCCGTACCGCTCGACGATGTGCTCGCGCACCTCGCGCACCGCGTCGTCCGACATCCGGGTCGAGTCCGTACGCATGTACGTGATCAGGCCGACCGGGCCCTCCTCGCCCAGTTCCACGCCTTCGTACAAACGCTGGGCCACGCCCATGGTGCGCTTGGCGGTGAAGCGCAGCTTGTGCGCCGCTTCCTGTTGCAGCTTGCTGGTGATGAAGGGCGCCGGGGGGTTTTTCCGCCGCTCCTTCTTCTCGACCTTGCTTACCAAAAGCGGGATCGTGCGCAGCTCGTTGGCGATGGGGTGGGCCAGCGCCCCACTGGTGAGGCCCGGCTTCTGCCCGTCCACCTTGATCAGGCGCACCCGGAAGGGCGGCGGCGCCTGTGCCTCCACGTCGGCCTCGACGGTCCAGTACTCCTCGGCGTTGAAGGCGGTGATCTCGCCCTCGCGTTCGATGACGATGCGCACCGCTACCGACTGCACCCGCCCGGCAGAGAGCCCCCGCCGCACCTTGGTCCACAAGATCGGCGAGATCTGATACCCCACCAGCCGGTCCAGGATGCGCCGGGACTGCTGCGAGTCGAACTTCCGGGCGTCCAGTTCGATCGGGTGCGCCAGCGCCTCGGTGACCGCGCGCTTGGTGATCTCGTTAAACAGCACCCGCTTGATGTTCGGGTTGGACGAGCGGATCTCCTCGGCGATGTGCCAGGCGATGGCCTCTCCCTCGCGATCCGGGTCAGGCGCCAGGTAGACCATGTCCACGCTCTTGGCGGCCTTCTTGATGTCCGCTATGATCTTGGCCTTGCCGCGGATGATCTCGTACTGCGGCGCGAAGTCGTTCTCGAAGTCGACGCCGATCTTCGACTTGGGCAGGTCCTTGACGTGCCCCACCGACGCCTGCACGGTGAAACCCTCGCCCAGGTACTTCTTGATCGTCTTGGCCTTGGCCGGCGACTCGACCACCACCAGGGCCGTGCCCTTCTTGACGACGGCCGCGCCCGCGGTCTGCTTGGCGGCAGCGCCTTTGGCGGGGGCCTTCTTCTTGGACGCCTTCTTCTTGGGCGCGGTCTTCTTGGCCTGGGTCTCGGTCTCCGCCGGGGCCGCCGGTTTCTTCGCCACCGGCTTCGCCTTCTTAGCAGCCGCAGCCGCCGGCTTCTTCACCGCCGCCGCCGCCGCTTTCGCCTTCTTAGCAGCCGCAGCCGCCGCCGGCTTCGCCTTCTTTTTCGCCGCGGCCTTCTTGGCCGGGGCCTTCGCCTTTTTGCCGGACTCCTCGGTTACGGCCGCGACTTCGTCGGCCTTTTCGTTGTCCGTCTTCTTGTTCTTGATGCCAGCCTGGGCCATGTGTCTTCCTAGCTCGCGTGCTCCAGCGCGATGTATCTACCGCCTGTAAGGCGCGTGCAGAACCCTTGTAATTCCAGATCGATGATCGCCGCGGCGCAGGCCGAGGTGGGCACGCCGGCACGCAGGCTCAGCTCGCCCAGGTCCCGGGGGACCTCGTCCAGCGCCGTGCGCAGGCGCTCTGCCTGCTCCAGCTCCAAAATGCATTCGGAAAGCCGCGGCCGTTCGTCCATGGCCCGCAGCGAAGCCAAGTACCGTTCGTCACCCTCCGCGCCGCCGGGCCCCACCCGCAACGCCCGCAGCACATCCGCCACGCCGCGCACCGGCCGGGCCCCTTCCCGCAACAGCTCCGCCGTCCCCGACGACCCCGGCACCGCCAAGACCTGCCGCCCCAGCTTCCGGGCGGCCAGCGCGGTGATCCGCGAGCCCGATCCGAGCTGCGCCTCGATCACCAGCACCGCGTCCGCAAGCGCGGCGATGATGCCGTTGCGCGCCGGGAAGTGCCACGGCTTGGGCGGGGTGCCCATGGGGAACATCGAAAGCAGGCACCCGCCCTCGCGCACCACTTGATCGAAGAGGGGCGCGTGGCGCTGCGGGTAGACCACGTCCACCCCGGTCCCCAGCACCACCAGCGTCCTGCCGCCGCCGGCCAATGCGCCCCGGTGGGCCGCCGCGTCGATGCCCATGGCCCCTCCCGAGATGACGGCCACCCCGGCGCCGGCCAGCTTCTGCGATAACTGGAAGGCCACGCTGCGCCCGGCCGTGGTGGCCGCGCGAGCCCCGACGACGGCGACGGCGGGGCCGTGCTCGTCCCAATGACCGCGGGCCCACAGCTGGGCAGGGGCCAGATCGAGGCACGAGAGCCGCGTGGGGTATTCGTCTTGTTCGCGCTGGATGGTTCTGACCTGTCGCATGGCTTGCCTATCGGGCTCGATCGGGCGGCTGCCGGGTGGGGGTATGGGCCATGAGCATGGTGCCTGGAAACCTAGTTTTCAAGGCTTTCACGAATAGACACCGTCCGGCACAGCGTCAAGGTCCATTGTCAAAGTAGGCGGAAACAAAGGACTTAGGAGGACCGAGAAAAGGGGACC
>JBBRLA010000390.1:0-8100 GCA_038231615.1 Polyangia bacterium
ATGGTGGAAGTCATCCGGTGGTACATCCTGCACGAGTTTGGCAAGGCCCAGATGGTGCATCGAGTGGCCCCATTCCTGGTAGAGCGGTTCGCCGAGCGGCGCCACGCTCTGGAGTCGTTCTTCATCGAGACCCAGCAACTGGGCTGGCTGCCCAAGGAGTTGATCGCCCTGTTCACCGGGATCATCCACGGCAAGGGGACCAGCCCATCGGACTTCCACCTGGTGCAAGAGGTAGCCTGGGCCTTCCGGCACCTGACCTACCGGCAGATCATGGAGCTGGTGAAGGGGCAGGCCTACTACGGGTTCAAGAATTGCAGCGACCCGAACTTGCGCGACCTTGCGTTTTTAGTAAACCAGCGCCCCAGCGCCACCTGGGCCGGCGGCGAGACGGTGACGCTGCTGTAGGGCGGGAAAGGGATCAGCGCCACGAGATCAGGAAAGGACGGCGCGGACGCCCAATCGTGGTAAGGATCGAAAGCGGGTATACCCCTTTCCTAGGGAGCCCGTGAAGTAATGGCCCAGCTTGATCACTTCGCGACGTTTGACGAGTCCCTGGCGATGCTGCAAGACATCTTTGCCCGCGGGGACATCCGGGCCTACGCCGGCCAGGGCCCCTATGATCAGCCGTCCGCGGCGGCCTTCACGGCGCTGACTGACGAGTTGAAGGAGCGCATACGCCGCAATCCGAGCCTGTATCTGGCCGGGTCATTTTCGCCGCACTCGCCTCTCTTCACGCAGCAGGACCAGGGCCCGCACGCAGGGAAGTTCTTCTTGTTTGACAGCAAAGGGGGCCCGCACCTGAGTCTCCTGCTCGCCCGCGATCGGCTCCTTGATGGCCGGCTGACGCTCCTTGGGGGCAATCTGTCGTCGCAGTCGGAGTACCAGCTAGAGCGCGGCTCCTACGAGAAAGCCTCGCCGGCCCTCAAGGACGCCTTTTCCGACATCAGCAAGCGGATGAAGAAGCACCTCACCCGCTACAAGAGCGTGTGGATCGGCAAGGAAGCCCTCGACCAGGTGAAGCACGGGCGGCTCTTCCTGCCCGAATGGATCGACAAGCCTGCGGCCACCGCTGGCGTCTTGTCGGGGTAGAAGGTGACGGTGATGCCAAGCTCGAACATGGGCAGGGCAAGACAGGAGAGGTTGTAACAGAGGATCTTGCAGAGCACTTCGTTCGCCTGGGCATCGGGGATCTTAGAGCGAACGGACCCGCCGAACTTCCGCTTGATCGCCGAGAAAGCCGACTCGACGTTGGACCGTTGGTGGTAGTGCTTCAGGAACTCCTCTTGCTGGAACATGAACAGGCCCCAGAGGCGTAGGAGGGGTGACAGGCGGTGTATCAGCGACGGGAACCTGAAGTTTTTGTGGTCAGGGCGACCAGAGTTCAGTATTTTCCTTCGATGGATCTCCTCCCCAGGCACACCAACACCGCCTTCGTCCAATTACAGCGCCGAGCCGAGAATGCCGATCCCTCAAGGCTAGTGTCAACCTTTGTCAATATGGGTAACCTTCTTACCCTGCTGTCGTCTAAAGACCACCAGATTATCTATGGTCGCCGGGGGACCGGCAAGACACATGCCCTTCTCTATCTGGCAGATCAGGCCCGTCAGCGAGGAGACATTTCCATCTACCTCGATATGCGCACGGTCGGCTCTACCGGGGGCATATACGGAGATCCCACCATTCCGCTTCCAGAAAGGGTACCCGGCTACTAATTGATACGCTGGCGACCTTGCATGATCATCTGATGAGCTATGCGCTCGAAAACGAAGAGGCGATCGACCTATCTCATCTAAGCGCTATCCTTGAACGCTTATCGGAAGAGATTCGCCAGGTAAGCGTGGTGGGCAATATCGAACGGCAGACGACCACGGCAGATAGCAGCGAAGCGAAAGATAATCTCAATTTGGGTGTGGGCATCGACGGAAAGGGCCCTCAACTAAAGGCCGATTTTGGATTCTCCGATACCATTGGTAGAAAGTCGGAGGCCAAGGTTACGGAAAGTGGGGCGCTCCGCCATAGAATCCACTTTGGTTCTCTGACCAAGGTGCTGATTGATTTGGTCAAGTTTCTCAATGGCAAACGTATCCTCTTCGTCCTTGACGAGTGGAGCAATATCCCCCTGGATTTGCAACCCTATCTGGCCGATCTGATCCGTCGATCGATGTTTCCGGTTAGGGGCTTTACGGTCAAGATCGGCGCCATTGAGCAGCGCTCGCGGTTCCGCCTTTCAACTCAAGCGGGCGACTACATCGGCATCGAAGTTGGCGCGGATGCCGCAGCCGATTTGAATTTGGACGACTTCATGGTCTTCGGTAATGACTCGACGAGGGCCAAGGACTTCTTCAGGGAACTTCTTTACAAGCACACGCTGGCGATCATCGGGGACAAGGATTTCCCAGTGATCGGATCGAGCAGCACGCTACAACGTGTCGCCTTTACTCAGCACAATGCCTTCGATGAGTTTGTCAGGGCGGCGGAAGGTGTCCCGCGAGATGCAATCAACATCATATCCGTGGCTGCTCTTCGCGCAGGAGATGACCCAATCTCGGTCAACCACATCAGAGGATCGGCAAAGACATGGTACGAGCGCGACAAAGAATCCGCAGTCGCCGCTAACCCACGAGCGCGACTACTACTCCACTGGATCATTGACGAAGTAATCGGCACCAGGCGCGCCAGGGCGTTCCTTTTGCAGAGCAATGTCTCCCATCCCTTAATAGAGAACCTGTTTGACTCCAGGGTGCTTCATATCATCAAGAAGAGCGTGTCCGCGAGCGAGCATCCAGGGGCTAGATTTAACGTCTATGCCCTAGACTTCGGTTGCTATGTTGATCTCATCTCGACCGGCAAGGCACCGCAGGGTCTTTTCGAAGAAGCCGATGATAACGGACGGACCAAGTTCGTCGAAGTGCCGGTTGACGACTATCGATCGATCCGCCGAGCCGTGCTTGACTTGGCTGTGTTCGAGTCCAATGCGCCTGAGTTAGGCATCTCCCAGTCGGCCAAGTAGGGGCGCACTTGCGGTTAGTTGGACGCCCCCTCCGGGCAGATGACGCCACTGCCACCAGCGGAACCCCATAGTTCGGCGAAGCTGCGGGAGCGGTCGGCTAGGCTGTGCCGGAGAGCGGAGCGGGCAAAGGCAGCGTGCGGACGAGGCAGTGGCCGCTCATCAACGGCTGGCCGATGGTCCGACAAGAATTGCCGGGCAGCGTGGGGAATTACCGGGCAACCCCTAAATGGCAGGCAAAGCCCCGGCCGCGCCCCTGTCCAGGGCCGCGGACTCGGCCAGGTAGGTGTACACGGGGCACCTCGGCCGCGGGATCGATCGGCCAGGTAGATTCTTTTACCCGCTCAGGCCGTGATGCCGGAGCCACAGCTCGACGTTCAACGCCTTCCAGAAGGCGTAGCTCTCTTTGCTGGCGCCCGTTTTCGCCGATCCCGACGGGCCATCCTCCGCGCAGAAGCGGGCGAAGGCCGCTTTCAGCGCCGCCACCCGGAACCAGCCTCGCTCCTCCAGGCTGCGGGAGGCCAGCAGATCTTGAAAGAGCGGGCGCAGCGGACCCCGCAGCCAGCGCCCCTCGGGCGTGGCGAAGCCGATCTTGTCGGCGCGCAGGCGCACGCTCTCGGGCAACACGCCCCGCAGGCTGCGGCGCAAGAGGGCCTTGGTGTAGCCGTCTTCCAGCAGGTCCGCCGCCGGCCGCCCCAGGCAGTGCTGCACCAGGCGGTAATCGAGGAAGGGCGCCCGCGCCTCGATCGAGGCGGCCATGCTGTTGCGGTCCTCGTAGCGCAGGATGGTCTGCAAGGACGAACCCACGGTGAGCTGATACAGGTAGCCATGGAGCAGACTGCGCCGGTTCCATTCACCCAGGAGCGGCGGGTCCACCGGCTGCGGCGGGGCGTGCAGGCGGAAGAACGGGGCCGCCGGCTGGGCGAAGAACCCGCGCCACTTGCGGTCTAGGTATCGGTCATACAAAGCTGCCGGCAGCGCCTCCCGCAGCAGGGTGGCGCCCGCCCCCAGAAGCGACCAGAGCGGCCGGTAGCCATGAAGCCGGGCGGCCCCCCGCAGCTCATGGGACAGGCGCGAAAGGGCCAGTTGTCGCAAGAGCCCGGCCCACAGGGGCCGGAATGCGCCATGGTAGCCGGTCAGCGTCTCGTCCGCGCCCTGCCCATCGAGCATCACGGTGATCCCCGCCTGCCGCGCCAGGCGAAACACGCAGTGCTGCGCCCATACCGAGGTGCCCCCGATGGGTTCGTCGTGCAGGTCGATGAAGCGCAGGAGCGCCTCGGGAGAGAAGACTTCTTCGGGCCGGATCTTCTCATTTGCGACCCCGGCGTGGGCGGCGACCTCGTCGATGAAGCGGCTCTCGTCCGCGGGATCGCCGGGGCCATAGACCGCCGAAAAGGTCCGCGGCCGGACTTTCAGGTCCAGCTGGGCCAGGCACACCAGCGAGGAGCTGTCCAGGCCCCCCGACAGGCAGGTGCCGACCTCCACATCGCTGCGCAGGCGCAGGCGGATGGCATCGGTGAGCAGTTCGCGGAAGCGCCCGTCGCCAGCTTCCCCACCGGCTTGCTCCGGGCAAACCGAAGGAGACAGGGCGTACCAGGTCCGTGACCGCGGAACAAAATTCGCGCCCGCCGTGCCCGCCAGATCCAGCGCCACCATCCCCCCCGCCGGCACCCGCAAGAGCCCTGCGAAGAAGGTGTGCTCGCCCTCCTCGGTGGCGGCGTCGGCCAGGTAGCAGGCAAGGGCGTCGGCGTCCACCGCGATGGGCAGCAAAAGCCGCCGCGCCGCGTAGAGCACCGCCTTGGGCTCCGACGCGGCGATGAAGATCCCCCGCTCCGGGCGCGACAGATAGTACAGGGGCTTCACCCCGAAACGGTCGCGCACCAGGGACAGCCGCCGCCGCTCCGTGTCCCACAGAAGTAGCGCGAACATCCCGTTCATCCGCTCCGGGGCTTGATCTCCGAAGCGGGAGAAGGCCGCCAGCAGCACCTCCGTATCGCTGCGCGTCTGAAACGGCACCCCCAGCAGCGCCAGTTCCTCGCGCAGTTCCAGGTAGTTGTAGATCTCGCCGTTGTAGGACACCCACAGCGGCCCGCGGCGCATCGGCTGGTGCCCATCCGGGGACAAGTCGATGATCGACAGTCGCCGGTGTACCAAGGTCAGCGGTACCGAGTCGTCGCTGTATAGACCGGCGTCGTCGGGGCCACGGTGGGAAAGGAGCCGGCCCATGCCGGAGGCGATGTCTTCCCGCTCGGCGCGGGGCAAGGGGGCAAAGAGGCAGGCGATGCCGCACATGATCTTTAGCTTCCCCGGACCCGGCGCAAAAGCAAGAGGGGCGACTCCGGCCACACCATTCTTTTCGCCGGCACCGAGAAGCGCATGGCGAAGGCCGCGCTGATGATCGCGGCGGAGACCCCGTAGGCCAGGGTGCTGGCCAGCGCCGCCCCCAGCGCCCCGTGCCGCGGGATCAGATAGAGGTTGGCGCCGACATTCACGAAAAGCGCCACGACCTGCGAGAGGATCACGCTGCGCGGGTAGGCCCCGGCGCCCGAAAGGGTCCCCGCCTGCGGGTTGGAGAAGCACAGGAAGCAGCAGCCCAAAAGCACCAGCAGGCACGGCGCGAACGATCCGGCGAAGCGCGGCCCGTAGAACCCCACCAGAAGCGGCTGCCCCAGAAGCCCCATTCCCAAAAGGCAGCAAAGCCCCAGATAAAACGAGATCTTCGCCCCGTCCAGGGTCACCTGGGTCAGATCCTCCCGCGCCGCCGCCTTGGCGAAGAGCACCGCGTTCAGCGTCGTCGGCACCATCAGCGCCAGTTCGGCGATGCGCACCCCGGCCTGGTACAGGCCCAGTTCCTGCCGGGCGTGCTGCTTCAGCAGGTGCTGGATCAGGTACACATCGATGCGCATGAGCAGGATATCCGGCACGATGTGCAGGAAATTTCGCCAGCCGATGGCAAAGGCCCGCCGCGTCAGGTCGGCATCGTCTCCGGGCCTGGGCTCACCTTTCGGCCCATCCTCCGCCTCGCGCCGCCACAGCCCGTGCTTCCGCGCCACCCGGTGCAGCGCCACCCCGGAGAGCATGCACAGCACGACATTGCTTACGATCTGGATGCCCACCGCGGCGTGCGGGTCGAGCCTGCCGCTCAGATAGAGCCCCACGCAGAGCAAAAGTTGCAGCCCGCCGATGAGCAACACCTGCACATTCTGCGCCTGGAACTGCTGCGTCCCCAGAAGCAGGCTCCCCAGCACATCGCGTAGATATTGCACGCACGCCGCCACCGAAAGGATCACCACCTCCACCGGCAAACGATCGATCCGCGCCGTCCACTTGGAGAAAAAAAGCGCCGCCGCCGAGAGCACCCCCCCCGGGACTAGCACCAGCAGCCCCCGGTACAGGGCGTGGACCAGCAGCGCCCGCAGCCGGGTCGGCCGTTCGCCCACCAGCACCGAGAGCGCCCCCGGCAGCCCCAGCGAGAGCACCGTGACCGCCATGTTCACGTCGACCAAAAGGGCGCTGTAAAGCCCCAGCCCATCGGGGTTCAGCCGCCGCGCCAGGATCGCCCCCTGCAAAAGACCCAGGGGCAGCACCGCCACCCGGGTCAGCAAGGTCAGCAACACGGACCGGGCCAGCGGCGCCGAGACCCCCTTGGCGTCGGTCTTCACGTCCATTTTTGCTTCGGGCCCGTGTTCCGTCTCCTCCGCCACCTAGAGCATCACCCCGTAGGATTCCGCTCGATCGACGCCGATCTGCACCCCCCGGGTCAGCGCCAGGGCCCGGATGTAGCGATTGTCGCACCCGCGCACCAGGGTGCCGCCGCAACCGAACTCACCATCGTGGGTGTGGGGCGAAAAGACCACCATCCGCGGCTTTTTCATGGGACGCATTTTTTGCTCGACTCGCCTTTATTAGATGATCGCCGGCCGACCCTCAACATACCAACAAGTAGAATGATGACGATCGCCAAAGATTCGCTCGCCAAGTGCTGGAGGTGCCGCGGTCCATCGATCCTGTCGCCTTCCTTTTCGCGAATTCTCGACAACAGCGACGGCGGATATTATACTTCGTCCACCATGCGCGTACCCCTGCTTGATCTCAAGGCCCAATACACCAAGTTGAAGCAACCCCTGGACGAGGCGGTCCTCCGCGTGCTGGCCAGCGGCCGGCACGTCATGGGACCCGAACTGGAGGCATTCGAGGCCGAACTGGCCACCCACCTGGGTCTGCCCCACGCCGTCGGTGTCTCCTCCGGCACCGACGCCCTGCTCGCCTCGGCCATGGCCTTGGGGATCGGTCCCGGTGACGACGTGGTCACCTCGGCCTTCAGCTTCTTCGCCACCCCCGAAACGGCAATCCGCCTTCAGGCCCGCCCCATCTTCGCCGACCTGGCCGAGGGCAGCTTCAACGCCGACATCGACGACATGCTTAACAAGCGGACGCCCAAGACCACCTGCTTCCTGCCGGTGCACCTCTTCGGCGAGCAGATGGACCTGTCCCGCCTGGTCAAGACCGGCCTTCCGGTGATCGAGGACGCCTCGCAGACCCTGGCCCGGGGCATCGGCCAGACCACCGCCTGCGCGACGCTTTCTTTCTTCCCCTCGAAGAACCTGGGGGCGGCCGGCGACGGCGGCGCGGTGGTCCTCAAAGACCCGGCGCTGGCGGACAAGATTGCGGTGATGCGGCAGCATGGTTCCCGTCCCAAATATGTGCACCATGTATACGGAGGCAACTTCCGCCTCGATCCCATCCAGGCCGCTGTGCTGCGGGTCAAGCTCAAGCACCTTGACGAGTGGAATGCCGCCCGGCGGCACAACGCCCTGCGCTACACCGAGCGCCTATCGGACACGCCGCTGGTGCTGCCAAAAGATGTGCCCGGCCACGTCTGGCACCATTTTGTGGTGCGGGCCCCCAAACGGGAAGAACTGCGCACGTTCCTGGGCGATCGTCAGATCGACAGCGAGGTCTACTATCCGATGGCCCTGCACCTGCAGCCGTGCTTCGCTCACTTCGGTTACAAGGAGGGCGACTGCCCCCGGGCCGAGGCCGCCTGCAGGGAGGCGGTGGCCATCCCGGTGCACCCCGATCTCAGCGACGAC
>JBBRLA010000391.1:0-8071 GCA_038231615.1 Polyangia bacterium
GGCGCCCACTGCCTGATCTGCCTGACCACGCTCTTCCTTCACCGGACCTCTTGGACTTGGTAGTCACCACCGGTGACCACCAAGTCTGTTCACCACCGGTGACCACCAAGTCTGTTCACCACCGGTGATCTTGGCCCATTATCGCCAGCGGCGCCCACTGCCTTCAGTTGGTGGCTCCCGCGTTCTTCACCAGAATTCCGCACTTTTTCATGCCCGCCAACAATGAAGGATATGGCGAAGCCGCAAGGCTCGACTTTCTGACCGGGTTACGTCATGTTGCCAACCATACCCCCGAGGGCGCGTACTTTATCACCGCGATCACGACGTTCCGCAGCGTGACCGAGCAGGGCCAGCAGGGCCCTCGAATGCAGGATGGATCGCAGTGGTACAACCACTACGCGCTCCAGCTGCTCCGCCCTTTCAACGGTCAAGATGCCAGCCAGTTGCTCGGGCACCTGAGCATCTATCCGCCATGACCAGCGATGTCTGGCAGGCCATCGACGAGCTGACTGGCGGTCAGATCAAGTCAGTGATGCGGGCAGTGTGGCAGAACAAGGATGCGATCGGGAAGTTCGCTCAGTGGTCAATCAAGCTCTGGACATCCCTTCACGGTGCCCCCACACCCTGAAACAGTGGACAGGACAAACAAAGGGCATTCTTCGTGAACTGATCGCCATCTCCCAAAGGTCCGACCTCTTTTCATTTTACATAACAAAGAGCGTAAGGCATTCAAGGGCTGGTGAGCGTAAGTGAATCGTGGCCGGTTTTGAAGCCCCGAGGGTCAGGTCGGGAAAACGGCGATCGCCATCGCAGCTTGCAGGATCTGATCGCATCTACGTAGATCTGAAAGAAGGGCTACAGAAAAACGCCTGCGCCGCCCAATCTGGGGGCTCGTCAGGCTCCACCTTGGCCGCCATGGATCACGAACCGTCCTAAAAGCTTGACCCAGGCTGCTTGAGGAACTCGGTCTCTTCGTCGGTGCTGATGCGCCCCAGGAGGCGGTTCCTCCTGCCGCATGTCCCTACGGGTTCCCATTCGGGAACCCGCAGGGGCCGCTTCAGGCCCTCATGAGGCGGCAACTGCTCGCCGGACAGGTACTCCGCGTCGAGAATGCGCGCCGATGGCGGCAGGCGCAACAGATGGTTGAGCAGATCGATCAGGAGGTTCTTGTGCTCCTGGGTCCCAAAGATCTTTTTGAAGGGCAGGTCGAGTTTGGGGTCGGCGAAGACCGGCTTCATGGGCTTGCTGGCCATGATGTTGATATACACCATCCTCGGCGGTCTGTCACAGAGCGCCAAGACGAAGCCGGTCCGAATTTCCCGACAAGTTCTACCTGGGTGGGAACGGGGAGTTGGGAGCAGGATTGGCCAGATTGGCGGTCGGCGCTCTCCGGGTGAACCCGATTACGGCGCAATTGATGTCGATGCCCACGGCACCATAAGGAGCGCCGCCAGGGCCGGTCAACAAATCGGGTCGGGTCGCGGCCAGGTTGAAGACCACGTTCTCGTCGATCTGGCGCTTGTTGAAACCCTCGGCGATTGCCTTCGCCGTCCACTCACCGAGCTGCGCGTCCCATAACGGGCTGTAGGCGTCGGCATGCCGTTTGTCGCTCAGGGTCGGGAAATCACCGAACACGTTCAGGAGGTCGCCACCGTTGCGTAAGGCGTCGATCAGCGCGGTGTTGCTCGCCGACGCGTCTTCTGAGGCGTGTCCGTCGCGGACCAGGTGCCGGAAGCCCTGGGACTGGCGATTGCCGGTACCGATTTGCCCATTCACGAACCCGAAGAGCCGTTCGCGGGCCGAGCCGAGAAAGTCATCCCCGCCGTTGTAGGGCGCATTCGCGAGCGCGGGGACGTGGACCGCGCGCTCCAGAGTGGCGGCCACCGCGTCATCCGCCTCCGTGCTGAGGTAGAGGATCGGCTCGCCGGCGTCGAAGCCCTTGACCAGCAGCAGGTCGACCCACGATTCGAGAAATTGCCCTGGGGGCGATGGGGGGGCGATGTGGATGGCCAGGGCCCGATCCGAGGTGTTCGTATGGTGGACGACGTCAAAGGGACCGTCCCCGGTGGCCACGATCGGCGCGCTGTACACGACCGGACTTCCCTCGATCCGAATGAATGGACTGTATCCTTTCCCGGCCACGGCGCCCGGCGAAAAGGACGCCAGCGGGAAGCCGTCGGGCCCCGGGACCAGCGTCCGTGTCGGACTGAAGTCCGGCTCTCCCTGGAATCGGACCACCGCCGGCCCGAACCGGTTCGCTTCCGGCGTGGGCGACTCCAGCGTGACGGTCTGCACACACTCCGCACAGCCGTTCGCCATGTTGGCGAGCTTGGGGGCGTAGTTCAGGCCGCTGTTCTCCGCCAGCCCGAGGTCAGAGGACTCGGTGAGGATGTACCACACCGTATGGCCGTTCGCCGTCCCTTTGTACAGGGGCAGGCGGACGGTGTCGGCCGACAGATCGACCTGGATAACGCTCTCCAGAACCAGTTTGTCTTGGGGCAGCAGTCCACTCAGTTGACCCAGCCCCCGAGCCTCCTCGGGTCGCTCACTCTCCGTTATGTCCTCGGTGTCAGCAGCGGTCTGCGGCGAGCTGTCACAGCCCGGTACCGTCCCCATCAACAGCGCCAGGGATGAACACATCAGCATGCTTCGGCTCTTCATCGGCTCTCTCCTTCTCCATCGAATGCCTACCCGTAATGGGTGTCACCTGTTATAGGCATGTCACATGATCTTTCAATTATTTCAAGACTCAGGCCGGCGGGCTCCTCCCTACTTCACCTGCGTATAGACGAAGTCGTGGCCGGAGTGCATGGCATCGCTGCCGGCACCCTGGTGGCAGCCCACGCACACCGACTTGGCCTGGCCGCTGCCGCCTGTGCCGTCAGCCACCACGCCGTACTGATCGATGGTGAGGCCGGGGACCATGGTCCCCGGCGGGACGCGCTCGTACCAGTACCAGGTGTCGCCGGTCTTGCCGGTCGTGACGTGCAGCGACACGGCGTAGCCGACGATCATGGAGCCAGCGTCGTTGTACAGCTCCTTGACGTTGGAGGACTCGACCGGATACTCGCCGCCGCCGGCCTGGCTGATGAGCCCGTTGGAGCAAATGCGGTTCATGCCGTGCGGTGAAGGGGACCGAGCAGGGTGCGCCGTCCCCTCGCAGCGCCACGCCTTGTAGGGGCCGGTGCTCAGCCACTGTTCGATGCTGGCCCGCCCCATGGGCGGCGTCTGCGAGCTGTCCACGCCATTGCCGCAGCCAAGGACCAGGCCCATCAAACAAACATTCAGGATCGCGGATCGCTGCATCTCTTCCTCCTCGTTCGAACGAGTTGATCTGCAGCACATATGCCCCTTTGTGGGCAGGCCCCGCCATTGCTTTCTCGTCTTTTGACGTATAATGCCTGGTTATGAATAAGCTGATAGCGAACTTCGAGCGGCTCTGGGCGCTCGATCTCGTCTGCCGCCTGGGCAGTGTGTCGGCGGCGGCGGCGGCCCTGGCCATCAGCCAGCCAGCCCTGTCGCGGAAGCTGGCGGTGCTCGCCGACGAACTCGGCTTCGCGCTGCTGGAGAAGCGCGGGAGGCACGTTGCCCTGACAGATCGCGCCATGGCCCTGCTCCCCATGGTGCGGTCGGCGTTCGCTACGCTGGACGCCTGCTGGGAGGGTCAGGAGGACGCGGGCCGCCGCCGCCTCGCGGCGCGCATCGGCATCGTCGAGAGCATCGCGGTCTATCTCCTGCCGCGGATGCTCTCACAGTTGTATTACCGCTTCCCGGACGTCGAGTTCCGTTTCCAGATCGCCGCCAGCGATGACATCGAGACGATGACGAAGGACGGTCGTCTGGACTGCGGCATCTCCATCTCGCGGCGGCTGCGCAAGGACATCGGCCAGATCGACCTCTATCATGACACCTTTGCTTTCTTCGCCACCGGAACGGCCGGAACGGCCGGACTCACGGAGCTGATCGCCTTTCCTTTGCGGGACCGGCCAATGATGAAGCAGGTGAACGAGGAGCTGAGCGCGCTCCGCATCGCGTACGTCAACCGGGTGGAGGTGTCCAGCTTCGAGGTAGCGCGCGCGCTCATCCGCGGGGCCTACGGCTTCGGGTATCTACCCGAGCGGGTCGCGCTGGAGGATCTGCGCCACGGATCGCTACGACGGATCGGGCGCGGGTTCGGCGAGCACATGGGGGTTTTCTCGTCGAACCCGACCTTTCTACGCGCGCGCCGCGAACTCGTATGCCCACTGGTCGAGTTCGTAGGCGGCGTCGCGCGCTCGATGCGCTGACGCGGCGATTCGATAAGGTGAAGGAAGAGCAAAGATCGAGGTGCCCCATCCGATCGGATCGGCCTACTTCACCTGGCTGTACACGAAGTCATGGCCCTGGTGCTCTTCCACCCCCGCGCCCATATGACAGCCGACGCACAACTCATGCGCCGGGCCGCTCCCAACACCACCCGATCAAGCGAATGATTGTCATTGGCTTGCTGGCCATGATGTTGATATACACCATCCTCGGCGGCCTGTCACAGATCCACGGTCCCTACATTCTGGTATCCATGTCCGACTTCCTGCGCCACATGCTGATCAAGCAGTTCGCCGCAGCGATCGATCGATCGATCGATCGACGCGCTGGGACGCGCGCGACAGCCGGTGTTTTCCACCGGGGAATCTCAGCGGGCAGGGGGGTCAGGCGATATGAGATGTAGTTCCGCCACCGAGGCCACCGTCCGGGCCTGCTCCAGCCAGTCCAGCAGCCGGTCGTGGTCGCGGCACGAGCGGATCGCGGCCTTTTCCGGCTCGGTAACGGGAAGGGCCCGCTCCAGAATACGCACCAGGACCCTCTCGGCCACCAACTGGTGCTCTGTCTCCTCCCGCTTTTGCTCCGCCGCCTCCCGCTTTTGCTCCGCCTCCTCCAAATGGCGCTCCGCCTCCTCGATGGCCTGCTGCCGATCATCGGCCATCTGCTGGAGCTGGGAGATCCGTTCGCGGGCGCTGGGGATGAGGGCGTTGCCGATGAAGAAGCGCAGGCGGCCCTCAATGACAGCCAACTCCAGATCCAGCAGCGTCGAGGAGAAGCGACCGGCCCGCGGCAACATCGGCGTATATTCGGTGGCGCCGGGCGCGGCAACCCTCCATGCCCTCAAGACCCGGTTGCGACAATCATAGGCGAAGTACTCGGGGATGCCCAGCCGGGCGAACCTCACCAGGTTGTCACGCAGGTCCTTCTGAGCCCGGCCCTTGTTGCGTAGTTCCAAGATGAAGTCGATGCCGCGGTTTTCATCGGCCACCCGCCAACTGTCGCGGTCGCGCTGTGGGTCGGCCACGTCCAGGACGGCCAATAGGTCCGGGGCGAAGGCGTCCTCGCCCGGATACAGGACAGCCAGTTCGCAGGCCAGGAAGACCCGGCGGCCGGTGCCGTCAAAATAATCGTCCAGGTCGTTGAAGGCGCGGTTCTTGGATCGGAAGTGCCGGGTGCTCTCGGACATCGCCGAAATGTCGGCGTTGAGTGTGAGGCAGATGCGCTGCTCCGCCGCGGTCCGCTCCGCCTCCGTCATGGCCGCCCATTCGGCAGCGGTGGGTACCCGGAGGCTGTCTTTCGGCGCGGACGGGGCGACGCGCTCAGCAAGGTCGTGGGACATGTCTAAACCATAGCGCGACCGAGGCGGACACGGCAAGCAAATGACACGCTCATCTCAATCGGTCGAATCTAAAATTTACGTCGCTGAGTGATGAGTGCTGGGTGCTGAGTGATGGATGAGGCGCGCGCGGTCGAGGCGTTGACGCTGGAGGGCCTGAACCAAGAGCCAAGAGGTTCAGAGAAAAATTGAAAAATTGTAGTTGACAAAAGATTAAAAGACATTGTAGCCTGATCTACGTTTTTGCTTCACATGACCCTACAATACCCAATACAAAGAAGAACTCCCTTGTCTTGTTCAGGATTCCTGGATTTCCCCGGCTGTCGATTTTCGGCAGCCTCCCCGGAGCGGGCTCACGCCTCCGGCAAGAAAGGGAATCCTGACCATGGCACTCAAGTTACCCCTCGTTGGCGCGATCCAGATCCCCGTTCCCGGAGCAGATCCGGGAACGGTTGATTCGAAGGTCGAAGAGGCCGACGGAGATATTTTCAGCATCTCGCCTGACGCCAACCCGGCGCAGCAATTCGCGACCCGGGCGCTCCTCGAAGAGGCCAACACCACCGTCACCGACACCATCTGCGGTCCCACGAATACGGGTGCGGGTAGTATGGGTGCTGGCGGTGGTACGGGCGGCACGAGTGCGGGCAGCACGGGTAGTGGTCCTGCGGGTACCGGGGGTGCTGGTACCGGCGTCGATAGCGGTGGTACCGGAGGTCCGGGTACGGGGCCTGGTACCGGTACGGGCCCTGTCCCGGGCGGCGGCCTGGGCATCTTGGTCACGTTGGTGCGGGCGGTGCGCATTCAGGTGCAGATCCTGCTCCTTTTCCTCAAAACCCCGTCCTCCATCACCATGCTGGCGCACACCCCCAACGCCGACACCTCACTGCTCCCGGCCATCGACTGCATCAACAAGTACGCCGGGGTCATCCTCAATGCCGACCCGCGCATCGCCAACAAGGTCGATCTGGAGAAGCTCGCGGCCCAGGGCCGGCTTCTTTTGCAACTGCGGGAGCTGCTGAAGATCTTCTCGGTGGGCGCCTACTGCATCGAGGCCGGCATCACCCACGTCGAACAGTACCTGGACGCCTGCGCCCGCTTCATCTATGGCAAGCTCGTCGAGGCCCTGGGCGAGGACATCCTCTTGCAAAAGGATCTACAGCCGCTGTTGAACCTGGTGAGCCTGCCCATCCAGATCGCCCAGGCCACCAAGAAGAGCAACGCCAAGACGGGCAAGGCCAATACCCCGGGTACCACGACTACCACGACACCGCACGGGGCTGGCGGAACTGCGCACGGGGCTGGCGGGACCTTGCCCGGTGGACCCTTGCCCGTCACCGGCGGAGTGCCGCCCGGGGTCGGCGGGACGACGGTGACGATTCAGGGGCCATCCGGCCTGCCCGTTGCCCAGCCACCCTTGCATCCAATCCCCCCACCCAGGACGAAGAAACCCCCCAGGGCCGGGGCCCCGGTCTCCCGCAACCGCCGGTTGAGCAAGCAAACGCGATAGACAGATGACCTTGAACGCAACCACGCAAAATGTCTTCTCCCGCGCCTGCCTGGCCCCTTTATTCTCCGGCGCCTTGGCTTCTGCCGACGAGAAGATCGACTTCACCCGGGCCCGCATCGGCACCCTGTTCCAGGACCGAGAGACCCAGCGCCAAGAGCACGAGCGGGCCAAAAAGCGCATCGAAGAGCTGGTGCACAACAACCTGCGCATTAACTACGAGATCGCCTGCTTCGCCAACTACCTGACCGATCATGGCCTGCTCGCCCAGTCGGCGTGCCTGACGGCAGAAGGATTTCTGGCCAAGTACTGGCACGGGCTGCTTCCGTGCGACAAGGAACTGCTGGAGTTCCTGCGCATCGCACGCTACCTGACCGAAGCCG
The DNA here is from genome assembly GCA_038231615.1 of Polyangia bacterium. GTDB lineage: Bacteria > Myxococcota_A > Polyangia > Palsa-1104 > JAEUJZ01 > JBBRLA01. The sequence goes on from JBBRLA010000391.1 coordinate 7,526, forward strand.
CGGTGCTTTCGGGCCACCCCCGTATCGTGCTCAACTACGTGGCAGAGGTGGGCGAAATTGCCGAGGTGGCGCTGGCAGTCAAGGACGGCAAGTGCCAGGTGATGGAGCTGCTCTGCGCGCTGCTCGAATCCCGGGGGAGCCGCTCCGACATCCGGCGCGGGGCCAAGGCGGCCCTTTTGGCGCTGCAAGAAGAGGCCTCGGACCAGGAGGCATATGAGGAGGCCCGCCAGGCGATCGTGACCCGGGCGGGTCGCGACAACAAGTCGATCGAGTCCCGGCTGGCGAAGCTGGAGGCGCTGGTATTCAAGGGAGAGACCGAAGGAGACGAGCCGCCGGAGAACGATCGACGCCGTGCCGAGCGATCCGGCCCGGAGGGTGGCGGCGACCCTACCGGCGGCGGCCCAGTGGGCCAGGGCGAGGATGGGCAGGGCGGCGGCCAGGACCACGGCGGCCAGGACCACGGCGGTCAGGACCACGGCGGTCAGGACCACGGCGGTCAGAACCTCGGCCAAGACGGGGTCCACTCCAATGAGCAGGTCGCGACTA